>NZ_JBFAKS010000015.1:0-181730 GCF_040655855.1 Kribbella sp. NPDC050281
TTGTGTGGACCAAGACACTAGCTGCGCTATGTAACAAAGTATGTTCGCGTTCACTGTACGGTTCCCGGAATACGGTCAACCCCAGCCTCGCCGGCTGTCCGCGTAAGCGGATGTGTGTGGCTTGAGTGGTAGTGGTTGGTTGATATTTCGATAGAGTTTCGGTGGCCATAGCGTCGGGGAAACACCCAGTCTCCATTCCGAACCTGGAAGTTAAGCCCGACAGCGCCGATGGTACTGCGACCGGGAGGTCGTGGGAGAGTAGGACGCCGCCGGACATTCACACTGTTAAGGGCCACCCCACTTGGGGTGGCCCTTAACATATGTCCGGACAACTTCGGCACACGAGCCGCCTGCAGGGAAGCCCTCGATGGGGCTGATCGTTGTAGGTGGCGGTACGTTTGTCCGATTACTGCACTTCAGCATCGTTAGGAGTCACCGTGGCGACGCCACCTCGCAATCCTCACTCCGGTTCAGGGGACGGTCGCGGTTCCTCCGGAGGCAGCGGCCGTTCCGGCCGTGCCGGTGGTGGGCGCTCGGACTCCGGTTCCGGTCGTTCTGGGTTCGGTTCGGGTCGTTCCGGCTCTGGTGGCCCGCGCTCCTCAGGTGGTGGGCGTGCCGGCGGGACTGGTGGCTCCAACAGCTCTGGTGGGCCGCGCTCGTCTGGTGGTTATCGGGGTGCCTCGAGTCGCGGCGACGGACCACGGGCCGGCGGGCCACGTGGGGGTTCGCGTTCTGGTGGGTCTTACCGGGACGGGGATCGTGATGACGCACGTTCCGAGAACCGGCGGGGTTTTGCCGGCGGACGTGGCGATGACAAGGGCGACCGCGATCCGTTCGGTGGTCAGCTGTCCGGTCAGGGTGGCGGTGGACGCGGCTCTGGTCGGGACGACCGCTCTGGCGGTTACAACAGGGACGACCGAGGCGGTGCCGGCCGTAGTGCCGGCGGCGGCCGCGGTGGACCCCGTCGAGACGACCGTAACGAGCGCTCCGGCGACCGCGGCGGCTACCGCCGCGACGACAGGTCAGGCTCCGGCGACCGCAGCGGCTACCGCCGCGACGACCGGGGCGGCGACGATCGCGGTGGCTACCGACGGGATGACCGCGCTGGGCGCGACGACCGTGGTGGCTTCAAGCGTGACGAGCGTTCCGGGTCGGGGGATCGTGGCGGCTATCGCCGGGATGACCGTTCTGGGACCGGAGACCGCGGTGGGTATCGCGGGAATGACCGTTCCGGGTCGGGGGACCGCGGCGGGTATCGCGGGAATGACCGTTCCGGGTCGGGGGACCGCGGCGGGTATCGCGGGGATGACCGCGCTGGGGCTGGGGATCGCGGTGGTTATCGCCGTGATGAGCGTGGCGGCAGTCGGCGCGACGACCAGGGGTTCCGGCGTGATGAGCGTCCCGGTGCTGGTGATCGCGGTGGCTATCGCCGTGATGAGCGTGGCGGTGACGACCGCGGCGGCTACCGCCGCGACGACCGATCCGGACGCGACGACCGTGGCGGTGCTCGGCGGGACGACCGTTCCGGCTCTGGCGACAGAGGCGGGTTCCGTGGAGCTGACCGGTCTGGAGCTGACCGGTCTGGGGCCGGCGATCGGGGCGGATTCCGGCGTGATGAGCGTGGCGGGTCGCGGTCTGACGAGAGGTCTGGGCGGGGCGGTGCTCGTGGGGCAGGGCCGGCTCGTGGCGAACGTGGCGCGTTTCGGCGGGATGAGCGTGGGGGTGACTCGCGCGGCCGCGGTGGTTCTCAACGCGACGGTCGGGATGACCGCCGCGGTGGGTTCCGTCGGGACGAGCGTGGAGAGGAGAAGGCCGGCCCGCGTCGGGACGACCCGGCGATTCCGGAAGGGATCACCGGAGCCGAGCTCGACCGTGGCGTGAAGGCCGAGTTGCGGTCGTTGCCGCGGAGCCTCGCTGACCTCGTTGCGCAGCACCTGGTCGCGTCCGGGCGGCTCCTCGACGACGACCCCGAGCTCGCGTACAAGCACGCCCGCACCGCACGGCGGTTGGCCGCGCGGCTGGGCGGCGTACGGGAAGCTGTGGCGATCACGGCGTACCTGGCTGAGCATTACGACGAGGCGCTGACCGAGTTCCGGGCGGTACGGCGGATGACCGGGAACCATGAGGTTCTCGCGATGATGGCCGACTGCGAGCGGGCACTCGGGCGGCCGGACAAGGCGCTCGCGCTGGCGCGGGACAAGCACGTCCACGACGTGTCGGAGGCCACGCAGATCGAACTGCTGATCGTGGCGGCCGGTGCGCGCCGCGACATGAAGCAGCTCGCGGCCGCGATCCAGACACTCGAGGTGCCGGAACTCACCAAGCGCACGCGCGCCGAGTGGTTGCCGCGGCTGCGCTACGCGTACGCCGACGCCCTCGAAGCAGCGGGACGCACTGAAGACGCCCTCGAATGGTTCCACCGCGCCGCCGGCGCCGACGCCGACGGCTCCACCGGCGCCGCCGAACGAGCCGCCCAACTCGAAGGCCTGGAGTTCACCGACCTGGACGAAGACGACGACTACGACGAGCCCACCGACGAAGCAGACCTGGTGGACGAATCCGACCCCACCGACGCGCCGGAGCTGGCGGACGAAGCCGAGTCCACCGACGAAGCAGACCTGTTGGATGAAGCCGAGCTCACCGACGAGCGGGAGCTGCAGGACGACCCCGCCACGGCCGATGAAGCCGACCTGCCGGACGAATCCGAGCTCGCGGACGAGGCCGAGCTGGCGGACGAGGCCGAGCTGGCGGACGAATCCGAGCTCGCCGACGAGCCCGAGCCCGCCGACGAAGCCGACCTGTCCGATGAAGCTGAGCTCGTCGACGAAGACGACGTGCCCACCGACAAGGCAGAGCTGTCGGACGACTCGGCGCCGGCCGACGAAGCCGAGTCAACCGACGAGGGCGAGCTGGTAGACGAGCCGGCCGACACCGAAACGCCCGAGAAGCCCGAGAACTAAACCGCGTAGCGGCGCTCCGCGCGGCCGCGGGGAGCAGAGGAGCCTACGGCGGACTGGAGCTTGGCGCAGGCGCACCGGGTGGGTTTGCGCGGTGATGGGGAGCGGCACGGCGGGCGCTCGAACGTGGCGCAGCCGTGCTACACGCGCTTGCACGGCGGTGGAGGAGCGGCCACGGCCGGAGACAGCGCTGCGCGTCGCCGGGCGGTGGTGAGTGCGCACACGCCGGGCGCTGGAGCGTGATGCAGGCGCTTGCGGGGTGGTGGAGAGTGGCATGCCCCGAGGCTGCGTAGCCGGGCTGCGCGGCGAGCGGCGGCATGGTCGGAGCGTGTGTGCCGAAAGCCGATGGCCGAGACGTGCTGGGCGCCCGCGTGGGTGTCCGGCGGGACGGCTGGCGAGTCGGAGCCGCGTGAGTCCGCGATGTGATCGACGGCAGGGCGGAGCCTCGTGAGTGTGCGGTGCGACGGGCGGCACGCGGGGCTCGTGAATGTGCGGTGGGGATGGGCGGTGCGCGGGGGCTCGTGGGTTTGCGGTGGGAGGGGTGCGGGGGCACGGGAGCGAGACTGTGGGGCGTTGAGGTTCTGCTTGTTGGGTGGTGCGGGGAGAATGGGGTGATGGGTGAGAGTTTGGGTGGTTGGGCCGGGGCTTTGAGTGCGGAGGCTCCGGTGGGGGTGTTGGTGGGGAACGCGCTCACCAAGGGGGCTGCTCGGTTGCAGGGGGCGGTTTTGATGGTGGAGAAGGGTGAGGACGACGCCATCCACCAGGTTCGGGTTTCGTGCCGGCGGTTGCGGAGTGATCTGAAGCTGTTCCGGAAGTTGCTGGCGGGTGACTGGTCGAAGGAGTTGCGGAGCGACCTGTCTGCGTTGGCGAACGCGTGTGGGGAGGCCCGCGATCTCGAGGTGATCGCGGCGCTCGTTCGTGAGACCGCGAACAGCGAGGACGACGAGGAGCACGTCGAGACGATCCTGACGACGCTGACGGTGGGCCTCGATCGGGCTGCCAAGCGGTCGGCCGAGGTCGTGACCGGTGAGAGTACGGCGGAACTCCTGCAGACCCTCGAAGTGGTCGCGGCCGCGCCGGACCTCAAGCCCGACGCGAGCAAGCCCTGCGGCGAGGTCCTGCCCGAGCTGCTGGCCGCGGCGAACGAGACGTTCACGCAGGAAGCCGACAAGCTCAAGCCCTGGACAGTTGACGACCACTGGCACGAGGTGCGTCTGTTGGCCAAGAGAGTCCGGTACGCCGCCGACACCAGCGCAGCTGTGCTCGGTGACGAAGCGAAGGTGACCGCGACCCAGGCCGCCAAGTATCAGGAGTTGCTGGGCCAGCATCAGGACCACTGCGCCGCCGCAGACGCGCTGACCGCGATGGCAGCGGACGCAGCAGCCCAGGACGACCCAGAGCTCTCGTTCACCCTCGGCCGCCTCACAGAGCGCCACCGCGCCGCCCGCAGGCCCCTCCGCGAAGAGTTCCTGAGCCTCTACCACAGGCCCTAGCCGGTCACAGTGTCCGGAACAGCAGCCCGACCCGCGGCTTGGGGCCGAACGATGTTGCCTTCTGTGGCAGCACAACGCCTTGCGCGGCGGAGCGCAGTACCTGGTCCATCCGGGGCGCTGTGAGCTCCACAACCGCCTGCTGCGGACCAGCCAGCGCCAGAGCGTCTGACAGCGCGTGGTGGAAGCTGATGTCTTCCTCAACGACGCCCCACGCCGGCAGCAGCTCCCTATGCAGCATCGAGACAGTCGGAGCCTCCTGCCCAGCTGTTGACCGCACGGTCACCCAGCTGGACCCATCCGTCACCGCAATCCGGTCCGGTACACCTTCTACGCGTCCAGGCAGCACCTGCCAGCCGGCCGGCGTACGCGAGCGGACCGTGGCCAGGTCCAGACCCGGTATGACGCGGTGAATCGGGTCCAACGTGAGTGGGTGCCGGCTGTGGTCGACGAGCATGGCCAGACCGACCGACGCCCCGTGCCGCCCGGGCTCACGCTTCTGCCGTTCCAGGTACGCCGCGTAGCGGTGGTGGCCGTCGGCAATGAGCGCCTCGTGCTTCGACAGTTCGCCGGAGATGGTTGCCAGCACAGCGGGGTCCTCGATGCGCCAGATGCGGTGCAGGGCGGTGCCGTTCTGTGTCTCGGCTTCAACCCACGGCTCTCCGGCCCGTGCTGCGTCGACAGCGTCGCTGGCCGCGCCTCCGTCGGCGTACGCGAGCAGGATGGGCTCCAGGTCGGCGTCCGTCGCCTCCATCAGCTGGAGGCGGTCGTCGACCCAGTGCGGCATCACATCCTCGTGGGGCAGCACCACTCGGCGGGCCGGATCCAGGCTCAGTGACCCGACGAGGCCGCAGAGCACCGCGCTGCCCAGTTGCTGCTCGTACACGTAGAGGGCGGGCCGCGGGTCCTGCACAACCACACCGGCGCGTTGCCAACCGGCCAGCCGTCGGGCCGGCTCGTCGTACCGGCCGGAACCGAGCTCCGGATCGCGTGGAAGGATGAGCCTCACCATGTTGTGCAGATCAGAGTCAGTCAGCCGCCGGACGATGGCGGGTTCGAGTACGTCGTACGGCGGCGAGGTGACGGCGCCGAGCGCGCTCACCTTCCCGGCCACGAACCGCCAGGCACGCAGTGGGTCGAGTCGTAGCACGCTCCCCCTCGAATCCGGCATGGGCGGCATCGTACGGCGGGAAGCATGAGCGCGGAACGAACTGCGCCCGCGCCGCTGTCGGCGTGTGACGAACCGCTCGCCAGCCGGTACGACGTGGCGCTGCTCGACCTGGACGGTGTCGTCTACGTCGGGCCGGACCCGGTGCCGGACGCGCCGGAGAACCTGCGCAAGGCGTCCAAGGAGGGCATGCGGATCGGATACATCACCAACAACGCGAGCCGGCCGGCGCGAGTCGTTGCCGAGCACCTCGCGTCGTTCGGGCTGGAGGTGATCGCCGACGACGTGGTCACGTCCGCGCAGGCGGCGGCGAAGCTGGTCGCGAACGACTTCCCGCAGGGCTCACCGGTGCTCGTGGTCGGCGGGGAAGGGCTGTACTCCGCGCTGGAGGAGTACGGGATGAACCCGGTCCGGAGCAGCGACTCGCATCCGGTGGCGGTGGTTCAGGGATTCCACCCGGAGGTGAACTGGGTGATGCTCGCGGACGGCGCGCATGCGATCAACGAGGGCGCGAAGTGGTACGCGACCAACCTGGACCTGACCATCCCGACCGCGGCCGGCATGGCGCCGGGCAACGGGACGCTGGTACAGGCGATCCGGGCCGCCGTCGGCGTGGACCCGATCGTGGCGGGCAAGCCGGAGCCGCCGCTGCTGGAGACGAGCATCGAGCGGCTCGAGGCGAAGCGGCCGTTGATGATCGGAGACCGGCTGGACTCCGACATCGCGGGTGCGCACGCGGTCGGCATCGCGAGCCTGTGGGTCGCGACCGGTGTGAACGACCCGCACGACCTGGCGCGCGCGCCGAAGAACCAGCGTCCGACGTACATCGCGCCCGGCCTGGGGGCGTTGGCGGAGAAGCAGCCGGGTGTGACGGTCGAGGGTGGCAAGCACACGTGTGAGGGCTGGACTGCCGAGGTGGTGAACAATGCTGTGTCGGTGAAGGGCGAGGGCGCGCCGTACGACGGCCTGCGGGCGATCCTGTCCGCGGTGTGGGCCGCGGTCGACGCGCCGCCGAAGCCGGCCGCCAAGACGGCGAAAACCGCCGGCCGCAGCCGCCGGCCGCTGCCCAAGCCCGCTCCGACCCCCGACTCGATCGCCATCGACGCTGCGCTCCACCGGATCGGTCTGGAAACCTGAGGCGCTAAACCGCTCAAGGGCGGTGGCTGGGTGGTGTTGGGGTGGGGAGGCGATACCGTTGCTGGGACGAAGCGAGGAGGCAGTCATGGTTCTGGACGCACTGCGAGGCTACGTACAACTGGCGAGCGGACTGACCGAGGTCACCAGGCAGAGAGCCCAGGCGGCGGCGAAGGCGCTGCTGCAGCAGACCGGCGCGGACACGCTGACGACCGGGCTGACCAGCAAGGTGAGCGAGCTGACCGACGAGATCGTTGCCACCAGCAAGAGCAACCGTCAGCTGCTGCAGGCGATCGTGTCGAACGAGGTCGAGGGCGCGGTGGCGCGGCTCGGGTTCGTTCGCTCGGAGGAGGTCGCCGGGCTGACCCGCCGGGTGCAGAAGCTGGAGAGGGAGCTCGCCGAGGAGCGTGCCGCCGGCCCGGCCGAGGATGTCGCCGTACACGCACCGAAGCATCCGGCCAAGAAGGCCGCGGCGAAGAAGGCAGCGAAGAAGGCTGCCGCGAAGAAGGCGGCGGCCAAGAAGACGGCGAAGAAGGCGTGACGTGACCGAGCATCCTGGCGAGCAGTTCCCGCCGGACGTCGACCCCGACGTCGAGCCGGGGTTCGAGCCGCACCCGGCCGAGGAGGCGCCTGCCGTCCCCGACTACGACGCCGAGCCCGGCTCACAGAGCTTCGAGTACGCCGAAGAGCCAGGCGAGGCATCCGGCGACGAGTCCGCTGAGCCTGGGCATGTGGATCCGGCCGAGGTGGAGTTCGGGCCTGAGTTCGCGCGCGAGCCTGGGCAGGAGTACGACCACCCCTACGAAGCCGAATCAGCCGAACCCGAGCACCAAGCCGAACCGGAGCACCACGCCGAACCGGAACACCAGGCCGAGCCCGAGCACCATCAGGCCGAGGCCGAGCAGCACGAAGGTGAGGTGGGGCATCCGTTGGTGGATGAGGTGATGGGCCGGTTGGACGAGCTGCGCGAGCGGCCCGTGGACGAGCATGCCGAGGTGTACGCCGACCTGCACGAGCGACTGCAGAGTGCCTTGGTGGAAGCGGATGCCGAGCACGGCGACCGTGGCTGACCGGAAGGTCTGAGTGGCCAAAGGAGTCAAGCGATCCCGGCTGGACGCCGAGCTGGTACGACGCGGCCTGGCGCGGTCCCGGGAGCACGCGAGTGAGCTGATCGCGGCAGGCAAGGTGAAGGTGTCAGGCACCGTCGCCTCCAAGCCCGCGACCGGTGTCGGTGCCGACGCCCCGATCGTCGTCGACACCTCCGAAACCGACGACCCCGGCTACGCGAGCCGTGGCGCGCACAAGCTGGTCGGCGCGCTGGAGGCCTTCAGCGCCGTTCAGGTGAAGGGTCGCCGCTGTCTCGACGCGGGCGCGTCCACGGGCGGATTCACCGACGTACTGCTGCGCAACGAGGCAGCGCACGTGATCGCCGTCGATGTCGGCTACGGCCAGTTGGTGTGGTCGTTGCAGACCGACGAGCGGGTCACGGTGATGGATCGGACCAACGTCCGTACGCTCACGCTCGACGACATCGGCGGTGAACCGGTTGATCTCGTCGTCAGCGATCTCAGTTTCATCTCGCTCACGCTCGTGCTGCCCGCGCTGATCGGGGTGGTGACGCCGGACGGCGACCTGATGCTGATGGTGAAGCCGCAGTTCGAGGTCGGCAAGGAGCGGCTCGGCAAGGGCGGGGTCGTCCGCGACCCGGAGTTGCGCGCGGACGCGGTCCGGAGCGTCGCGGCCAAGGCCCAGGAACTCGGCTGGGGTATTCAGGGAGTGGCAGCCAGCCCGTTGCCTGGTCCGTCAGGAAATGTCGAATACTTCCTGTGGATACGCCGGAATGCACCGCCTCTCGATGAGACGATGCTCCAGACCGCCATCGAGCGCGGTCCGCAGTGAAGGAGGCAGGGTGGTAGAGCACGAGCCGCGGCGCGTGCTGGTGGTGACGCACACCGGCCGGGAGCAGGCGGTCGAGGTGGCCCGGGCGGCGCACCGGTTGCTGACCGACGCCGGTCTGCAGGTCCGCCTGCTCGGCGACGAGGCCGAGGCGCTGAAGCTCGAGCCGGCCGAGGTCGTCGACGACCACGAGAAGGCTGCGCTGGACGTCGAGCTGATCATGGTGCTCGGCGGTGACGGCTCGATCCTGCGCGGTGCCGAGCTGGCCCGCCCGCACGGTACGCCGGTGCTCGGGGTGAACCTGGGCCATGTCGGGTTCCTGGCCGAGGCCGAGGTGGACGACCTGGAGCGGATCGTCCAGGTGGTGGTCGATCGCAGCTACACGGTCGAGGAGCGGATGACGCTGGCGGTCGAGGTCCGGCTGGCCGGCGAGCTGATCTTCGACACCTGGGCGCTGAACGAGGCGAGCATCGAGAAGGCGGCCCGCGAGAAGATGCTCGAAGTGCTGGTGGAGGTGGACGACCGGCCGCTGTCTCGCTGGGGCTGCGACGGCGTCGTGGTGGCGACACCCACCGGCAGTACGGCGTACGCGTTCTCCGCAGGTGGTCCGATCGTCTGGCCTGAGGTCGAGGCGATCCTGATGGTGCCGCTGAGCGCGCACGCACTGTTCTCCCGGCCGATCGTGGTGGCACCGACGTCGCGGCTGTCGATCGAGCTGGTCCCGTCCTGGCATGGTCGCGGTGTGCTGTGGTGCGACGGCCGCCGGATGGTCGAGGTGCCGCCGGGTGCCGAGATCGAGGTCCGCCGCGGCACGACCCCGGTCCGGCTGGCCCGGGCCCACGAGGCGCCCTTCACCGACCGGCTGGTGGCCAAGTTCGACCTCCCGGTGCTCGGCTGGCGCGGCGCCGCCGAGCGCAAACGCAACGGCAACACCAACGGCAAGACCAACAGCAACGGCGACAACGGCAACGGCAGCAACAGCCAACAGGAGACCTGATGCTCTCTGAGATCCGCATCACCGGGCTGGGCGTGATCGAGGACGCCACGCTGGACCTCGATCCGGGGTTCACCGCGGTGACCGGCGAGACCGGTGCGGGCAAGACGATGGTCGTGACCGGCGTGAACATGCTGCTCGGCGGCCGTGCGGACAGCGGCCTGGTGCGGCACGGGACCCGTCGCGCCCGGGTCGAGGGCCGGGCCAGCGGCGTGCCGAAGTCGATCGTGCAGCAGGCCGAGGACCGCGGTGGCGAGCTGGACGACGACGAGTTGCTGATCGCCCGTGAGCTGTCCGCCGAGGGTCGCTCCCGTGCGTTCCTGGGCGGTGCGTCCGTTCCGGTGTCCGTGCTGGGCGAGGTGTCCGGCGATCTGGTCGCGATCCACGGCCAGGCGGACCAGTGGCGGCTGCTGCAGCCCGCACGGCAGCGCGAGACTCTCGACACCTTCGCCGGGAAGCCGCTGCTCGTGCCCTTGCAGGAGTACGTCGCTGCCTACAAGCGCCACCGCCAGGTCGAGGCCGAGCTCATCGAGCTGACCACGCGCCAGCGTGATCGACTGGCCGAGGCGGACCTGCTGCGATTCGGCCTCGACGAGGTCGCGAAGGCCGAGCCACTGCCGGGCGAGGACACCGAGCTCGCCGCCGAGGAGGACCGTCTCGCGTACGCCGATGGCCTGCGTACGGCGGCGACCACGGCAGCCGACGCGCTGGCCTCCGAAGAGGACCAGGACTCCACCCGGCCGAATGACGTACTCGGTCTGCTCGCCCTCACCAAGCAGGTGCTGGACGCGGAACGCGAGCACGACCAGAAGCTCGCGGATCTCGCGGACCGGGCCGGCGAGCTCGGTTACCTGGCAGCTGATCTGGCCGGCGAGCTCTCGTCGTACGCCGCCGATGTGGACACCGATCCGGCGCGGCTGGCGGTGGTGAGCGAGCGGCGGGCGTTGCTGACCAGCCTGGTCCGCAAGTACGGCGCTGAGCAGGGCACTGTGGACGAGGTGCTCGACTGGACAAAGCGGTCCGCATCCAGACTGGCCGACCTGGACGGCAGCGACGAGCGCGTCGAGCTCCTGACCGCTGAGCTGTCCGAGCTCGACGCGAAGCTCGCGGAGCTCGGCCGGCAGATGCGGGAAGCGCGGATCGAGGCGGCCGAGCGACTCGGTGTCGCAGTGTCCGAGGAGCTGACCGGACTGGCGATGCCGCACGCGAAGCTGTCGGTCGAGGTGCACGAGACCACGGCCGGGCCGTTCGGCATCGACGAGGTCGAGTTCTGCTTCGCGGCGAACCCGGGCAGCCCGGCTCGCCCGCTGCAGAAGGCCGCGTCCGGCGGTGAGCTGTCCCGGGTGATGCTCGCGCTCGAGGTGATCCTGTCCGACACGCATCCGGTGCCGACGCTGGTGTTCGACGAGATCGACGCCGGGATCGGAGGCCGGGCCGCGGTCGAGGTCGGCAAGCGGCTGGCCCGGCTGGCGGAGAAGACGCAGGTGATCGTGGTGACGCACCTGCCGCAGGTCGCCGCGTTCGCGGACCGTCACGCTGTGGTGCTGAAGAGCGACGACGGTTCGGTCACCACAAGTGGTCTGGTCGCGCTGGACGAGGACGCGCGGCTGAAGGAACTCTCCCGGATGATGGCCGGCCTGGAGAATTCCGACGCCGCCCAGGCGCACGCCGAAGAATTGCTCGCGCTCGCCGCCGAACGGCACACACCGCGGAAGAAGAATCGTCCCAAAGGATGATTTGACGCACAGTCACCGTTAATTCAGTGCGTGAAGGAGGCCCCGCGCGGGTAAATGGACCGGATAGGGGCTCTTGACATGGCAGGATGAGAGCGCGATGAAACTGCCCAGCCTGCGGAGAGCACGACCCACTGAACTGCCCGGGACCACCGGTGTGGTCCGGCTCGATCGCCGTACCAAGAATCTCACCAAACGGCTCAAGCCGGGCGAGATCGCCGTCATCGACCATGTCGACCTGGACCGGGTCAGCGCCGAGGCGCTGGTCGACTGCCGGGTCGCTGCCGTCGTGAACGTCGCCGACTCGATCAGCGGCCGCTACCCGAACCTCGGCCCGGAGATCCTCGTCGAGGCCGGGATCCCGCTGGTGGACGGGGTCGGCCGCGAGGTGTTCTCGGTGCTGCACGAGGGCGAGCGGGTCCGGCTGAACGAGGGCTCGCTGTACCGCGGCGAGGAAGTCGTCGCCAAGGGCATCACGCAGGACAGCATGTCGGTCGCGGAGCTGATGGACGAAGCCCGATCCGGACTGTCCACGCAGCTCGAGGCGTTCACCGCCAACACGCTGGAGTATCTGCGCCGCGAACGTGATCTGCTCCTCGACGGTGTCGGCGTACCGGACATCCATACGCCGATGGACGGTAAGCACGTGCTGATCGTGGTCCGCGGGTACGACTACCGCGAGGACCTGGTCGCGCTGCGGTCGTACATCCGCGAGTACCGGCCGGTGCTGATCGGGGTCGACGGCGGCGCGGACGCGCTGGTGGAGAACGGTTACGTCCCCGACCTGATCGTCGGCGACATGGACTCGGTCAAGGACGAGACGCTGAAGAGCGGCGCCGAGGTGGTCGTGCACGCGTACCGCGACGGCCGCGCGCCTGGCTCGGAGCGGCTGGAGCGGCTCGGCGTGGACTCGATCGAGTTCCCGGCGGCCGGCACCAGCGAGGACGTCGCGATGCTGATGGCCGATTCCAAGGGCGCCTCGCTGATCGTCGCGGTCGGCACCCACAACTCGCTGGTGGAGTTCCTCGACAAGGGACGCCCCGGCATGTCGAGCACCTTCATCACCCGGTTGCGGGTCGGTGCCAAGCTGGTGGACGCCAAGGGTGTCAGCCGGCTGTACCGCAGCCGGGTGTCCACCCTCCAGGTGGTCGCGCTGGCTGTGGCCGGCCTGTTCGCGCTCGGCATGGCCTTGGTCGCCGCCGGCGCCGACGACGTGCTGTGGTCGATCCTGCGGGCGCGCTGGAGCGACTTCGTCTACTGGATCCGGGAGCTGTTCACGTGATCGACTTTCGCTACCACATCGTCTCGATCGTGGCGATCTTCTTCGCCCTCGGCGCCGGTGTGGTGCTGGGCGCCGGACCGCTGAAGGGCACCGGCAGCGAGCTCGTCCAGAGCCAGGCCGAGAAGGACCGCCAGCAGCTCGCCGACGCGCGGGCCGAGCTGGTCCAGGTGAAGGCGCTGGACAAGTACCGCGACGACTTCGTCGCCAAGGTCACTGCCGGGCTCACCGACGGCAAGCTGGACGGCAAGCGGGTCGTGGTCGTGACCATGCCGGGCGCCGACGGCGATCTGACCAACGGGCTGCAGGACGAGCTGGAGCGGGCCGGCGGCCAGGTGACCACGCGGGTCTCGCTGGACGCCAA
The DNA here is from genome assembly GCF_040655855.1 of Kribbella sp. NPDC050281. Classification (NCBI taxonomy): domain Bacteria; kingdom Bacillati; phylum Actinomycetota; class Actinomycetes; order Propionibacteriales; family Kribbellaceae; genus Kribbella; species Kribbella sp. NPDC050281. Next base: position 13,016 of record NZ_JBFAKS010000015.1, read on the forward strand.
GCTGTTCGACCCCGGTCAGCGTCAGCTGGTCGAGCCGCTCGTGACCGATCTGGTCACCGCGGACACGCCGTTCCCGCCGGACAGTACGACGTACGAGCGGGCCGGGCTCATCCTGGCGCGCGGTGTCGCGGCCAAGGAAGAGGGCAGGCCGGCCGACGCCGAGTCGACCAAGATCCTCAGCGGGCTGACCGGCGCCAAGCTGCTGTCGCTGAAGCCGTCGCAGATCAAGGACCGGGCCAGCCTGATCGTCGTGGTCGCCGCGAAGCCGCCTACCCCGACGCCGGACAACTCGTCGTACAGCGACGCGGTGGACTTCATCACCGGCCTCGACCAGGCCAGTGGCGGCGTCGTGGTGGCCGGTACGCCGGACACCGCGCAGAACGGTGGCCTCCTCAAGGCCTTGCGGAGTGACTCCGAGGCCACGAAGATCGTTTCCTCTGTGGACGTGGCCGACATCCCCTCCGGTCAGATGACTGTTGTCTTCGCGCTGGCCGAGCAGGCGACTGGCAAGGCGGGGCAGTACGGCGCCATGGACGCGAAGAACGGCGTAGCGCCGTCGGCCGTACAGACGAAGGACAACTGACGTGGGAATTCTGAGCGCTGCCGTCGCGGCAGCCGCCACCGCTGCGCTCGAGCGCGCCGCGGAGAAACTGCCCAAGGAGAACCGGGAGCCGTTCGAGCGGACGAACCACCGGGGCGAATCGGTCACCCTGCTGGAGGGTCCGATCGCGGTCCTCGGCGCACTGGCCGGTGTAGCCGCCGCCGGGAAGACGCCGGGCAAGGTGAAGGCCGCCGCGATCCTGGCGGGCTCGGTCTCCGGCGCGGTCGGCGCGTACGACGATCTGCGCGGGACCACGCAGGCCAAGGGGTTCCGCGGCCACCTCAGTGCGTTGAAGCGCGGTGAGGTGACCAGTGGCGCGGTGAAGATCCTCGGTGTCGGCGCCGCCGGCCTTGCCGCCGCGGCGCTGCTGCCGCGGAAGTCGACCGGGGTGAAGGCGCTGGCCGGTGTCGTTGCCGACGGCGCCTTGATCGCGGGTACGGCGAACCTGACGAACCTGCTGGACCTGCGGCCGGGCCGCGCGCTGAAGGCCGTCGCCGCGGTGAACGCTCCGCTGGCGGCCGTGAACGGTCCGGCCGGCGCCGTCGTCGGTGCGGCTGTCGCCTCGGCGCCGTCCGACCTGGGTGAGCGCTCGATGCTCGGCGACTGCGGCGCGAACGGTCTGGGCGCGATCACCGGGACCGCGCTGGCCGCGTCGTTGCCGCGGCCGTTGAAGACGCTGGCGCTGGCCGCGGTCGTCGCCCTGAACCTGGCCAGCGAGAAGGTCAGCTTCACCAAGGTCATCGCCGAGAACCCGGTGCTGGACAAGATCGACCAGTGGGGCCGACGACCCAGGTGAGCACGGGCGGTCGGGTCGCCCGCGCCGCACTGCTGATCGCCGCGGTGACCGTGCTGGCGCGGGTAGTGGGATTCGGCCGCTGGCTGGTGTTCTCCAAGACTGTCGGCGCGGGTTGCCTGGCCGAGGCCTACGCGACCGCCAACCAGCTTCCCAACATCCTCTTCGAGGTCGTCGCCGGCGGAGCGCTGGCCGGTGCAGTGATCCCGGTGCTGGCTGGCCCAGTGCTGCGTGGCGATCGCGCCGCACAGGGCCGGATCATCGGCGCGCTGATGTCCTGGTCGTTCGTGCTGCTGGCGCCGTTCGCCTTGCTGTCGTGGGTTCTGGCGTCCAGCTACACAGGTGCGATGCTCGATCCCGGTGCGGAGTGCGCCGGTACCACCGCAACCGCGACGCGCATGCTGGTGATCTTCGTGCCGCAGGTGTTCGGTTACGCGATCGCTGTGATCGCGACCGCCGTTCTCCAGTCCCACAAGCGCTTCGCAGCCGGCGCGTTGGCGCCGCTCATCTCGAGCCTGGTGGTCGTTGCCACCTACCTTCTCTTCGCGGCGTACGCTCCTGACGCGGATGCGGCGTCGCGCGGTGCCACCAGTCTCCTGGCCTGGGGAACCACAGCCGGCGTTGCCGCGCTCGCACTCACGGTGCTGATCCCGATGCTGACGCTGCGCTTGCCGATCAGGCCCACTCTGCGGTTGGACCCTGGTGTCGGTCCAGTACTGCGCAGGCTCGCGCTGGCCGGTCTCGCCGTACTGATCGCGCAGCAGCTCACGTTCGTCGTCACTACCTATCTGGCCAACCACAGAGGCGTTGCGGGCAGCATTGCCGTCTACTCCTGGGCGAACGCGGTCTACCTGCTGCCATACGCCGTACTGGCCGTGCCGATCACCACAGCGGTGTTTCCGCGGCTCGCTGCGGCGTTCGACGCGGGGGAGCGCTTCGAGGTCTACGCCTCTGCGTCGACGCGCGCAGTCATGCTGGCCGGTGGGGCCGGCGCCGCGCTGCTCGTCGGTACAGCGGTTCCGGTCGCGAGGATCTTCGCGTACGACGACGGCGCGGTGCAGGAGGCCCGGGCGACGTCACTGGGCAACGCTCTGGTCGCCTTCGGTCCAGCGGTCATCGGATTCGCGGTGCTGATGCACGTCGGCCGCGTGCTCTACGCACGGCACGCGGGCCGCGAGGTCGCTGTGGTCACGTCTGGCGCGTGGCTGCTGGTGGCTGTGGCCGGTGTGGTTCTGACGACGTCATGGGACGCCGTTCCCGCGCTGGCGGCCGCGATGTCGGTCGGCATGGTCGTCGGTGCGGTCGTCCTGGTGGTGGTCCTGTGGCGTGAGGTCGGTCCAGCCGTCCTGGCCGGACTGACGCGTGCCACGCTGGCTGCGCTGGTTGGCGCCGTACTGGCTGGTGCCGCGGGCTGGGCGGTCGCTCTGCCCGCCGCCGACGCCGGAGTGGGCCGAGCACTCGTGTTCGCGGTCCTCGCCGGCCTGGCCGTTGTCATCGTGTACGCCGCCGTCGCGGTCGCACTGGATCGCGCGGACACCGTCGCACTGCTCCGCCGGAATCTCGTAGAGGAGACGCAATGAGGATCGGCCTGCTGCTCGCGGAGTCGCGGGGTGGCATCGGGCAGCACGTCGCCTCACTGGTACCGCGGTTCGTGGCAGCCGGCCACGAGGTCGTCGTGTGCGCACCGCCCGGTACTGCGGAGCACTTCGACTTCGGTGCTGCCACGGTCGTGACGCAGGCGACCGCGCTCCGCGGGTCCGATGTGATCCACGCTCATGGCTACCGCGCCGGCATGGCCGCACTGCGGGACCGGTCGCGGCTACGGCCGCTGGTCGTCACCTGGCACAACGCGGTGATCGCGCCCGGACCGCGCGGACTGGTCATGCGGCTGGGCCAGAGGCTCGTGGCCAAGGGCGCGGACCTGACTCTAGGAGCCTCTAGCGACCTGGTGGATCTGGCGAAGAGCCTAGGCGCCCGGCAGGCGCGGCTGGCGCCCGTCGCGGCTCCAGCGCTCCCAGAGGTCCGTACGCCGGCCGCCGACGTACGTCAGGCACTCGGACTCGGCGACCAGCCTCTTGTGGTCACTGTGGGTCGCCTGGCGCCGCAGAAGGACTACCCGACCCTGCTCTCCGTGGCTGCCCGGGTGCACGAGTCCACCCCGGACGCCGTGTTCGTGGTTGTAGGCGACGGACCGCTGCGTGACAACCTGCAGGCGCGGATCGACGCTGAGCAACTGCCGGTGCGATTGCTGGGACACCGGTCCGACGTGGCTGACCTCCTCGGCGCGGCCGACGTCTTCCTGCTCACCTCCCACTGGGAGGCCCGCGCCCTGGTCCTCCAGGAGGCGATGCAGGTCGGCGTACCGGTGGTGGCCACGGCGGTCGGCGGCGTACCCGAGCTGGTCGGCGACAGCGCCGTACTGGCGTTCCCCGGCGATGCGGACGGGTTGGCCGACGGGGTGAGGGCGGTGCTGGCCGAGCCCGACACGGCGAACGCTATGCGGACGCGAGGCCGGGAGTTGGCCGCCAGATGGCCGGACGAAGACGCCGTGGCGAAGAATCTGCTCGACATCTATGCGGGTCTCGTTTCGACCACCCCTTGACAACAGGTAGGCTGAAGGCCCGTGGACAGGGCTTCGAACTCCCAGCAGACCAAGCACGTTTTCGTCACCGGTGGTGTGGCGTCCAGCCTCGGCAAGGGGCTGACAGCGTCAAGCCTCGGCAGTCTGCTGACGGCACGGGGCATCCGGGTCACCATGCAGAAGCTGGATCCGTATCTCAACGTGGATCCCGGCACCATGAATCCGTTCCAGCACGGCGAGGTGTTCGTCACCAACGACGGCGCCGAGACCGACCTGGACATCGGGCACTACGAGCGTTTCCTCGACCGCGACCTGTCCCAGGTCGCCAATGTCACGACCGGCCAGGTCTACTCCAGCGTGATCGCCAAGGAGCGCCGCGGTGAGTACCTCGGCGACACCGTGCAGGTCATCCCGCACATCACCAACGAGATCAAGGAACGGATGCTGGCGATGGCCGGCTCGGATGTCGACGTCGTCCTGCACGAGATCGGCGGCACCGTCGGCGACATCGAGTCGCTGCCGTTCCTCGAGGCGGCCCGTCAGGTCCGGCACGACGTCGGGCGGGACAACGTCTTCTTCCTGCACATCTCCCTGATCCCGTACCTGGCGCCCAGCGGTGAGCTGAAGACCAAGCCGACCCAGCACTCGGTCGCCGCGCTGCGCTCGATCGGTATCGCCCCGGACGCGGTCGTCTGCCGCGCCGACCGGCCGATCCCGGACGGCGTGAAGCGGAAGATCTCGCTGATGTGCGACGTCGACCAGGAGGCCGTGGTCGCGGCCGTCGACTCGCCGAGCATCTACGACATCCCCAAGGTCCTGCACACCGAGGGCCTCGACGCGTACGTCGTACGCCGGCTGAACCTGCCGTTCCGCGACGTCGACTGGACGCGCTGGGACGAGTTGCTGCGGGTCGTGCACCACCCGAAGGACGACGTCACCGTGGCGCTGGTCGGCAAGTACATCGACCTGCCGGACGCGTACCTCTCGGTCGCGGAGGCGCTGCGGGCGGGCGGCTTCGACAACGACGCGCGGGTGAACCTGCGCTGGATCGCGTCCGACGAGTGCGCCACCCCGGAGGCGGCCGCGCGGCTGCTCGGTGACGTCGACGCAGTCTGCATCCCGGGCGGCTTCGGCGTCCGTGGCATCGAGGGCAAGATCGGCGCGATCCGGTACGCCCGCGAGCAGGGCATCCCGATCCTCGGCCTGTGCCTCGGCCTGCAGTGCATGGTGATCGAGGTGGCTCGCGACCTGGCCGGCTTGGTAGAGGCGAACTCCAGCGAGTTCGACCCGGACGCCGAGCAGCCGGTGATCGCGACCATGGAAGAGCAGAAGCACATCGTCTCCGGCTCCGGCGACCTCGGCGGCACCATGCGGCTCGGCCTCTACCCGGCGAACCTGGCCGACGGCTCGATCGTCCGCGACCTGTACGGCGCTCCGTCAGTGCAGGAGCGGCACCGGCACCGGTACGAGGTGAACAACGCCTACCGGGACAAGCTGGAGACCGCCGGCCTGGTGTTCAGCGGATTGTCCCCGGACAACGAGCTGGTCGAGTTCATCGAGCTGGACCGGTCGCAGCACCCGTACTTCGTCGCCACTCAGGCTCACCCCGAGCTGCGGTCCCGGCCGACCAAGCCGCACCCGCTGTTCTCCGGCCTGGTCGCCGCGGCGCTCGTCCGCCAGCGCGAGTCCCGGCTGCCGGTCGAGGAGCCCGCCGTCGCCAAGAAGACCGCGGCCAAGGCCAAGCCAGAAGCGGTCAAGGCTCGATGAAGGAGCACCCCGAGCTGCGGTTCGGCGGCGGGCTGGAGGACGTCCCCGAGCGGTGGCCGGTCTCCTCGTCCGAGGTGGTGCACGAGACCGGCCGGGTGATCTCGGTACGGCGCGACACCGTGCAGCCGGACGGTCGCGACTCGTTCGTGCGTGATGTGGTCGTCCACCCCGGCGCTGTCGGGGTGGTGGCCCTGGACGGCGCCAACCGGATGCTGCTGGTCCGCCAGTACCGGCACCCGGTCGGCTACCGGCTGCTGGAGCCGCCCGCGGGGTTGCTCGACGTACAGGGTGAGCAGTACCGGCTCGGCGCGGAACGGGAGCTGTGGGAGGAGACCGGCACGAAGGCCGCCGACTGGCGGGTGCTCGTCGACGCCTTCACCTCACCCGGCCTCACCGACGAAGCGATCCGCATCTTCCTGGCCCGCGACCTGTCCGAGGCCCCCGAGGCCTTCGAACGCCGCCACGAGGAGGCGGACATGGAGACGGTCTGGGCCCCCTTGGTCGACGTCGTCGGCGCCGCCCTGGCCGGCCATCTCCACAACCCCATCCTCGTCATGGGTTCCCTCGCCGCCTGGACCGCCCTCAACGGCCCCGGCTTCGACTCCCTCCGCCCCGCCGACGCCCCCTGGCCCGCCAAGGACCACTGACGCCTGGCCCTGCTGACGCCGGGGTTCGCCAACGCCCGCTGGCGGGTTGTTTGGCGGATGGCGGGATGACTTCGCGTCAGTGGTGGAAGAAGCTGCTATCGGGCGGTGGTTCCGGAAGCTGTTGGGGGTTGACCTGCGGGCGGGGCGAGGGTATTTGTTGCTGACAACGATGTCACTCCGCCCCGTTCCGACGTCGAAGGTTGGCCGCTCATGCGCCGTTCCGCCCCGTTCCGTCGTGCGAGCTTTCTGCTCGCCGGTGTTCTGATCGCAGCATTGGTTCCCGCGGCTCAAGCCGTGCCGTCGCCGCAACCCTCGCCCGGTGGTGGGTGGCCGACCACCGCGCCGCCGCCTGATCCGGCGGTTGCTGGATTGCGGGCGCCCGAGGTGGTCGGGAGCAGCCGGATCACCACGGTGTCGGCGGATCCGGCTGACCACGTGGATCCGTTGATCGGTACGTCGAATCTCGGGGACGTGTTCCCGGGAGCGGTGACGCCGTTCGGGATGTTCTCGTTCAGCCCCGAGACGAGCCGGGGGAATGCGTACCGCACAGCCGCGCCGGGTGGATACCTGTACTCCGCGACCACGATCCGCGGGTTCAGCCTCACGCATATGAGCGGCACCGGATGCGCCGGTGGCTCGGGCGACATCCCGATCCTCCCGTACGTCGGTGACGTGACCACGTCGCCGCAGTCCGACGCGAAGGACGCGATCTACGGTAGTACGTTCCACCACACCAACGAGGTCGCCGAACCGGGCTACTACAAGGTGGGCCTCGACTCGGGAGCGACCGCGGAGCTGAGTGCGACCACGCGGACCGGCTCGGCCGCGTTCACGTTCCCCGCGGACAAGGCGAAGACCCTGCTGTTCCGTACGTCGAACTCCGAGGTCGGCTCCAGCGACGCGGACATCAGCATCGACCCGGCCACGCGCACAGTCTCCGGATCGGTGACGAGCGGCAACTTCTGCGGCTACCTCGCCAGCGTCGGCCGCCGCAGCTACTACACCCTGCACTTCGTCGCCGAGTTCGACCAGCCGTTCAAGAACCAGGGCACCTGGACCGACACCACCGTCACCCCGGGCAGCACCAGCGCCCGCGGCGGTACGTCGTACGGCGTCGACGGCTGGATGCCGCCGGACAAGGGCTCCGGCGGGTACGTCGGGTTCGACAGCAGCGAGGTGACGATGCGCATCGGCATCTCGTACGTGAGCAAGGCCAACGCCCTGGAGAACCTCCGCGCCGAGAACCCGCGCGGTACGTCGGTCTCGGCGACCGCCGCGAAAGCCAAGCAGGCGTGGCGCAAGCAACTGAGCCGGATCGAGATCACTGGCGGGACCGCAGACCAGCGCACCACCTTCTACACCGCGCTGTACCACGCACTGCTGCACCCGAACGTGTTCAGCGACATCAACGGGCAGTACTGGGGTTTCGACCAGAAGCCGCATCGCCTCGCGCACGGCCAGCAGGCGCAGTACGCGACCTTCTCCGGCTGGGACGTCTACCGCTCGCAGCTGCAACTGCTCACGTTGCTGGAGCCACGCAAGGCCGGCGACATCGCGCAATCCTTGCTCAATCAGGCGTCGCAGAACGATGGGATCTGGGATCGCTGGACGCACGCCGCCGGCAGTACGTCGGTCATGACCGGCGATCCGTCCGCGCCGTCGGTCGCGGGGATCTACGCCTTCGGAGGCACGAACTTCGATGCCCGGGCGGCGCTCGAGTCCTTGGTGAAGGCGGCGACCGTGCCGACCGAGAAGGACCTGAGCTCGGCCGGCAAGCCAGTGATGTCGATCGGGCAGCGGCCGTCGCTCGACAAGTACCTCGCGCTGCGCTACGTCCCGACCAAGTCGAACGCCTGGGGCGGTGCGGTCGAGACGCTCGAGGACGTGACCGCCGACTTCGCCCTGGCCCAACTGGCCCAGCGCACCGGCGACCAGGCGACGTACCAGCGCTTCCTGGACAGGTCGCAGTACTGGCAGAACGTGTTCAACCCGGAGAACGGCGGCTACATCCAGAACCGGGACGAGAACGGCGCCTGGCCCGCGTTCACGCCGTCGACGGGTGACGGGTTCGCCGAGGGGAGCAGTGCGCAGTACACGTGGATGATCCCGCACAACCGGGCCGGGCTGGTCGACGCGATGGGTGGTGTGGACAAGGCCAACCAGCGGCTGGACGCGTTCTTCAAGAACCCCGATGGCACCTGGGCGCTGACCGGCGCCGGCGAGTTGCACGCCGAGATGGACAACGAACCGTCGATCAACACGCCGTGGATCTACAACTACACCGGCAAGCCGTACCAGACGCAGGAGACGTTGCGCCAGGCAATGAACCAGCTGTGGAACACCAGCACCGGCGGCATTCCCGGCAACGACGACCTCGGCGCGATGTCGTCCTGGTACGTGTGGACCGCGCTCGGGCTCTACCCCGACGTACCGAGCCGCGCGGAGCTGCAGGTCGCGGCGCCGCTGTTCTCGCGGGCTGTCGTCCACCGGGACGGCGGCCGCACGATCCGCATCAACGCTCCCGGAGCGGACGCGCCGTACGTGCATTCCCTGAGGGTGAACGGACGTACGACGACCAAGCCGTGGCTGCCGGAGCCGTTCGTGCAGCACGGCGGGACCCTGGACTTCACGCTCGGGACGACGCCCAACACCCAGTGGGGTGCGAACGCGGCGGACGCACCGCCGTCGTGGCGGACCGGTGAGATCCCGTTCCAAACCTCAACGGACGCGAGCCGAGTGATCGTTGCCCCCGGCACCACCAGCGCGCCGATCGCCGTGAAGGCACACCGACTCAGCGGGACGGCTCAGGACGTCAGCTACACAGTCACGACTCCGACAGGTCTCACTGCATTGCCGGCCAGCGGTACCTTCCCTGTGGACCAGGACGGCAGCGCACCCGTGACGATCACGGCCGCCGCCGGCACACCCAACGGCCGCTATCCGGTGACCGTGTCGATGAAGGCAGCCGATGGCACGCCGCTTCCGCAGGTCGGCTTCACGGTGGTTGTCGGTCAGCCCAACTCGTTCTTCGTACTGCGCGAAGGTGTCGCAGTCTCCGACGACACAGGCGACCACACCGAGGCCGACTTCGATGGTGGCGGCGTGAGCTACTCGCGACAAGCGCTGGCTGCGGCCGGGCTGGTGCCCGGTGGTGCGAGCACTGTGCAGGGCCTGAGCTTCACGTGGCCCGACGGACCGACCGGAGACCCGGACAACATCCCGGCCGACGGGCAACTGCTCAACCTGGACGTCCCGGCCGGTACGACGAAACTGTCGTTCGTCGGCAGCGCGGTCAACGGCAACCAGGAGGGCACCGCGACGCTGAACTACGCCGACGGCACCACCAGCCAGCTCGATCTGTCCTTCAGCGACTGGACGCTCGGCGGGGGTGGCGACACCGTCCACTTCGGCAACGTGATCGTCGCGACCACGCCGTACCGGAACGAATCGGGCGGGGGAAGGGACGACGTCACCACCCACATCTTCGCGACGGCGCCCGTGACCTTGACGAAGGTTCCGGTCAGCATCACGCTTCCGGAGAACCGCGACCTGCGGATCTTCACGCTGGCCACCGGCTGAGGGGATCGACCATGAGACTCGCGAGTGCGATCGCGTGCGCGACGTTGACCGTCACCAGTTTGCTCGTCGCCACGGGCCCCGCGAACGCGGCACCGCCGAGCACGAACGTGGCACCGTCGAGCACGAACGGTCCGTGCGGCTACACGAGTACGCCGGACGACCCGCCGGCGCGGCCTGTCTCGCTGCCGCCGGATCCGGAACACACGCCGGACAACGGCATCGTGAAGGTCCTGGTCGCGACCAACCAGGGTCCGATGGTGTTGTCGCTGGATCGTGCCAAGGCGCCGTGCACGGTGCAGAGCTTCCTGCACTTGGCCAAGAGCCGGTTCTACGACTTCACCACGTGCCACCGGCTCACGCTGTACTCGACGCTCCAGGTCCTGCAGTGCGGCGACCCGAGCGGCACGGGTGAAGGCGGACCCGGCTACTCCTACAAGGACGAGTTGCCGACCGATCTGCCGAACTGGCCGACCGACCCGACCGGGGCCAGCAAGGTCTACGCGCGCGGGACCGTTGCCATGGCCAACGCCGGCCCGGACACGAACGGGAGCCAGTTCTTCCTCGTGTTCGCGGACTCGCGGCTGCGCCCGGACTACACCATCTTCGGGTCCGTGGACCGGCTCGGCCTGAAGGTCCTGGATCGGGTCGCGGCCGGCGGCGTCGTACCGACCCCGGACGAGCCGGCGCCGGTCGACGGTGCGCCTCAGCGCAAGACCGACATCCTGGTCGCCCGGTCGCTCGGCGTCAGGTAGTCAGCTCAGGCCGATGCCCACGGCTTCGCCGCCGTCCTCGACCAGGGCGGCGGCAACCAGCCGCGCGTTGGCCGTGAGTTCCTCGTCGGGGATCTTCGGCAGGATGTCGTCCCACGCCGCGATCATCGCCCCGCGGAGCTGCATCATCCCGGTCGGCCGCGCCAGGAACCACAGATGGAAGTGCTCGCTCCCGTCACCCCACCGGCTGAAATGCGTCCGCCCCACGCCATCGATCTGCCGGATCGCGTTCGCCACCCGCTGGATCAGCGGCCCTAGCGTGGCGGTCAGCTCCGGCGGCAGGTTGTCCAGCCGGTAGTGCTCGTGCGGCTCCAGGATCGCTACGAACGGCAGCCCACCCGCCGCGAAGGTCTTCAACTGCCACTGCTCGTCCCGCCAGATCGCGAACCGATCCGGATCCGCACACTTCGGACACGGCTCGCCGCCCTCCTCACCCCGCCGCGGCGGCTCCGGCAACACCGGATCGGCCAGAGGGACGACCTGGAGATCTCCCTCGAACGGGAAGAACGGCCCACCCAGCAAGGGCTCGGCTGACATGCGCTCGCCGTACGGAAGGCGGCGGTGGTACTCGGACGGAAGCTCGGTCATCCCCGCATTCTGCCCGACCGGCACGGCCGGGTCAGCTGGGTTCCTTCGCGGCGGCGATGACCCGGGTCAGGCGTTCGTGGAGCTGCATCAGCTCGTCGACGTCCATGCCCAGGCGGTCGACGATTGCCGGCGGCACCTTCAGCGCCTGCTTGCGAAGGTCGCGCCCTTTCTCCGTCAGGGAGACAGCGAGTGAACGCTCGTCCCTGGTGTCCCGATCCCGGCGCAGCAGGCCCGCGCTCTCGAGACGTTTGAGCAGCGGGGACAGCGTCGCCGGCTCGAGCTGCAGCATCCCGGACAGGTCCTTGACCGAGACCGGCTCGAACTCCCAGAGCGCCAGCATGACGAGGTACTGCGGGTGCGTCAGCCCCATCGGCTCGAGGACGGGCCGGTAGAGCGCGATGACGCTGCGCGCGGCGATCGCCAGCGCGAAGCAGACCTGGTGCTCGAGCGCCAGCGGGTTCTCGAGGTCGGTCTGTCTCATCTGTCGTTCGGCCACACCGTGAGTGTACCAATCTTGCGTACGCTAATGGTTAGCGCACTAACTAATGAGGAGGAACGATGGCCCGAGTGCGCGTGCTGGTCGATGGCGACTGGCTCGAGAAGCAGCTGGACGATCCCGCCGTGGTGGTCTTCGAGGTGGACGAGAACAGTAGGGCGCACGCCGCTCGGCACATCCCGGGTGCGCTCGCAGTCGACTGGCGGACCGATCTTCAGGACCCGCTCCGTCGCGACCTGATCGGCCAGGACGCATTCGAGCAGCTGTTGACCACGCACCAGGTCACGCCGGACGACACGGTGATCCTGTACGGCGGGGACAACAACTGGTTCGCGGCGTACGCCTACTGGTATTTCAAGCTCTACGGTCATCGCGACGTGCGCCTGCTCGACGGTGGCACGAAGCGCTGGGAGCTCGACGGGCGGCCGCTGACCGATGCGGAGACCGTACGTCGGCGTACTCCGCGACCGGCCGCCTACCGCGCACAGCCCGCCGACGGAAGCCTGCGGGCCTACCGGGACGACGTCATCGCCGCCATCGGCAGGGACAGCATTCTCGACGTCCGGTCGCCGGCTGAGTTCTCCGGCGAGATCCTGGCCCCGGCGCACTTTCCGCAGGAGCAGCCTCAGGTTCCGGGCCATGTTCCCGGCGCGGTCAACGTGCCGTGGTCGCAGGCCGTGGCCGACGACGGCACCTTCCGCACCGATGCACAGCTTCGCGACCTGTACGCCGGCGCCGGACTCGCGCTGGCCGGACCCGGCGGCGAGCCTGCCTCCGACATCGTCGTCTACTGCCGGATCGGCGAGCGCAGCGCACACAGCTGGTTCGTGCTGCACGAGCTGCTGGACCAGCCGTCGGTCAAGAACTACGACGGTTCCTGGGTCGAGTACGGCTCTCTGATCGGTGTGCCGGTCGAGGTGTGACGAGCCCCTGGCGGCCGTTGCAGACCTCTGCAACGGCCGTGCAACAGGGCAGCGGACCATCTCCTCACGACCCCCACAGGCCAGGAGATCCGATGAACCTCACCCGCGAAGGCCACTGGAAGCCAGACGTCATCACCGCTTTGTGCCGGCAGCTCTACGCCCTCGCGAAGCGCGAGGAGGAGGCCGCGGCGGACGAGGCCGCGCGTACGCCGTACTGGGCGTCGCTCCCGGCATCGGTCGAGGCACATCGGAGCGCGGCCCGGATGCTGCGGGCCGATGCCGACCGCCTCGAGTTCGAGACCAGGCCCTGGGGCGTTCCGATCTGAGGAGGTGAATCCCGTGTTGATCGAGAGCTCAGAAGTGGATGAGGTGGTGCTGGCCTGCGAGTCGTCCCAGTGTGACGGCCGGCAAGGCGAGCACGAGTCCGAGACTGTGGCGTACTGGGAGACGCCGGACTCCGGCACGCTGGTCACCCGGACGTCCTGCCGGCGATGCCGCCTGGCGACGATCATCCGGCGATGGGTCGGCCCGGCCCGTCCGGAATCCCACGACTGCGGCTATTACACCGGCGCGTCGGGCTCCTGCTCCTATTGCAGCTGGTGATGGCAGCTGCCTGGCCGGACCTGGCCACACTCCGGCGCGACCAGGTCTCCGGCGACGTCACCTCTGTTGCCCTCGTCAACGAGTGCCTGAACCGGATCGCCGAGCTCGACTCGCGGCTGGGCGCCGTACTGGCGCTCAATCCGCTGGCAACGACGGACGCGGCCGCCGCGGACGAGCACCTGACGCGAACAGGCGAGGTCCTCGGTCCGCTGCACGGGATCCCGATCCTGGTGAAGGATGTGTTCGAGACGCGCGGGATCCCGACGAGTTTCGGTTGCCACGCCTTCCGCGACTACCTTCCGGAGGCTGACGCCGAAGCTGTACGGCGACTCCGGGCGGCCGGCGCGATCATTCTCGGCAAGACCGCGACCCCGGACTTCGCGATGTCGTGGTTGTTCGACTCGTCCATCGGCGTCCGGACCGTGAACGGCCGATCGCCGCTGCACGACGCAGGGGGCTCCAGCAGCGGGTCGGCGGTCGCGGTCGCGGCCGGACTCGTGCCGGCCGCACTCGGGTCCGACACCGGCGGATCCGTGCGAGTCCCGGCGTCCTTCAACGGGGTGGTCGGAATGCGGCCGACCCCTGGGCTGGTGCCGGCGCACGGGCTGTCCGCGTTGGTGTCGATGCAGGACACCCCAGGTCCACTGACCAGCTGTGTCGACGATGCCGAGCTCCTCCTGGCCGTGCTCTCCGACGGGCGCCTGCCGGTGAGCGAACCGACGCGACCGCTGGAGAGCTATCGGCTGGGGCACCTCCTCCGGCCGGACGGTCCGGTCGGGTGGGACGGCTCGGACCAGGTCTCGACAGTGTTCGGCAAAGCACTCGCACGACTCGGCGTCCCCGTTGCCGACATCGAGGTGCCGGCACTCGAAGGGTTGCTGCGGGACAGCTCGCCGTACGTCGTTGCGGCGCGAGCAGACCTCGACGCCTTCCTCGCTTCGCGTCCGGCGCTTCGGGGCAGGTCCTTCACCGAGCTGTACGACGAGGGGGTCTTCCCCGAAGAGCTGGATCTTGCCGAGCTGCTCGCGACCCGCTCGTCACCCAGTGTTCGGGGCCGCGTGGAACTGCTGGCCGGGCGGCGCCGGCTGCGCGAAGCGATGGTCAATGTGATGACCAGCCGCGGCCTCGACGCACTCGTGTACCCGACGGTTCGCGTGCCTGCGCCGCGGCGGGACCGGGACCGGCTCCGACTGCCGAGCCGCGCGCTGCCCGTCAACACCTTGGTGGCGTCGCAGGCCGATCTGCCGGCGTTGACGCTGCCGGTGGGCAGAACGGACGAGGGCCTGCCGGTCGGCCTCGAGTTGCTCGGACTGCCGGCCAGGGATGCGGGCTTGCTGCGCCTGGCGCGGCTGGTGGAGCGGGCCTCAGACGCCCAGCCGGCGTTCGAGTGCCGCCCATGAGGCGCTGTCTGCGACGAGTGGAAGTTCGTGGTCGCGCGCGTGCCACGCGGCAGAGACGATTGCCTGGAGCAACCGATGTCGCGCGACGGGACGTCGTACCGACAGCATGCCCTCGGGTGACAGCTCGACGGCGTCGTCGGGTCCGGGCCGCCGGCACAGACCCGGTTGGAGCAGACCCGACAGGTCGAATCCGAAGTACGTCGGTCGCGCGTTGTCCTCGGCGAAGGCCAGGTCGCGCAGGGTGCTGGCGCCGCCCAGCACGAACATCGAGTCCACGCCGGCCGCGCCGGCCCCGGCGATGTCGGTGTCCAGACGATCGCCGACCATGATGGTTTCGGAACGATCGGAGCCGAGCCGGGAACGGGCGAGGTCGAACAGCGCCGTCCCGGGCTTGCCCGTCACGTGCGGGGCGGCCGGCGTCGTCGACTGCACCGCGCCGACGAAGGCGCCGTTGCCCGGCGACAGTCCGCGTGAGGTCGGCACCGTCGCGTCGAGGTTCGTGGCGACCCAGATTGCGCCCGCCTGGACCAGATAGGCGACCTCGGCCAGGTCGCGCCAGGTCACGTCCTGCCCTGCTCCCTGGACGACCGCTTCGACCGTCTGCCCATCGGCGAGCTCGGTGACCCGAAGTGGTGTCAGGCCTGCCTCGGTGAGTGCCTCAGGTACGCCGGGTCCACCGACGGCGAAGACCGGCGCTCCTGGCCGGAGCCGTTCGGCCAGGTACGCCGCAGCCGCCTGTGAACTGGTGACGACGGACCAGCCTTCGTCGCTGAGCCCCAACTCGCGCAGATGCTCGCGAGCAGCGGCGGGGGAGCGGGATGCGTTGTTGGTCGCGAACACCACTGGCACCTGGCCGGCGATCATCGCGTTCAGACTCGGAACCGCACCCGGCACTGCCTGTGCACCGCGGTACACCACACCGTCGAGATCGCAGATCACTCCGCGGTACTTCGCCAGGACCGGCTGGGATCTGTCGATGACGGCCGTGTCGTGGAGGTGGCTCACGAAGCGGCTCCGCCGGACACCAGCGCGGCGGCCACGGCCTCGCTGGCCTGCCTGCAGTTGTCGAGCAGGACTCGCTCATAGTCGGCGTCACGGCTCCAGGCCTCCGCGGCCGCGGCGATCAGCGGACGTGAGAATCCGAAGGTCACTCGCCAGGGTTGGCCCGGGACCGAGGCGATGGCCTCCAGGTGCGCGCAGGCTCGGTCGAGAGGTTGTCCGCCGGAAAGCAGCAGCACGCCGGGGGTCTGTGCCGGAACACCCTTCTCCAGCAGGGCCACGGTCCTTCGAGCGACCTGCTCGGAGTCCGCCGGCACCGGGTTCGTGAGTCCGGGCACGACCATGTTGATCCGCAGCAACAGGTGGTGGGGATCGACCCCGACCCGGTCGAGCTCGGCGCGGAGGGCGAGCAGCGCGTTGGTCGTGACGGCCTGGTTGACAGCGATGCTGGACGCGCCGAGCTCCGGCATGGCGATCGTGAGGACGGGAAGGACTCCCCTGGCCTGCGCCGCCGCCGCGCCCAGCGCCAGCGTCTCGACACCGACGTGGACAGAGCCGCGCGGAACGTCAAGCGGTGAAAGGTTCTCGCGCCACTCGACGAACGACGCGCCCGCTGGTACGTCGGCCTCCGCCGACGTCATGCGCACACCAATCAGTGGCGCGGCCTCCGTCGTCCCGAGCGCGGCGAAGGTCCCAGGAGTCAGCAGCACCGCGGAGACGTAGTTGCTCAGGCCTTCCGTCCGCAGAACCGCCTCGGCGAAGGATTGAGCCTGGTCGGCGCCGACGAGAGCCTCGGCATACTCGTCCACGACCAGCATTCCCTTGGGTGCTGCCAGGATCGCGGCGGCGGTCTCGTGCATCGTGGGCATTTCGGCCTCCCTTCAACGGATGTACGGCGTTGCATCGACGCTAAGTGGTCGTGCGCACGATCGATTCACCCGCGGGGCTGAGTGTGTGGGTGATCCGGCGTACGACTCCCACCCCCGCGGTCACCCCTCGGGTGGATGCCGCGTGGCGGAGGCAATGGTGTGCTCGGGGCAGCCCACCCCTGCCGCGAGGAGTGCCCATGCTGACCGAACGCCAGACGCTGACCCAGTTCCTGACCGAGGACCGTCGCCGTCACCCCGGTGCGAGCGAAGAGGTCGACTCGTTGATCCTCGACGTCGCGCTGGCCTGCAAGGCAATCTCGAAGCGGGTCGCGTCCGGTGCGCTGGCCGGCGTACTCGGCGCTGCCGGGGCGACCAACGTGCAGGGCGAGCAGCAGCAGAAGCTCGACGTACTGGCCAACGAGATCTTCGTGCGCACCAACGAGTGGGGCGGTCTCGTCGCGGGTATGGCGTCCGAGGAGCTCGAGGCGCCGTACCAGATCCCGGCGCACCATCCGCGCGGCAACTGTCTGCTCGTGTTCGACCCGCTCGACGGATCCTCCAACATCGACGTCAACGTCTCGGTCGGGAGCATCTTCTCGATCCTGGCCGCCCCGGTCACCGGGCCTGACGTCCAGGTCGCCGACTTCCTCCAGCCCGGAACCGAACAGGTCGCCGGCGGCTACGCGATCTACGGTCCGTCGACCGTTCTGGTGCTCACCGTGGGAACCGGCGTGCACGCCTTCACGCTGGACCCGGGCTTGGGTGAGTTCTTCCTGACCCGCCAGGACATCAAGGTGCCGGAGGCAACGGCCGAGTTCGCGGTCAACACCTCGAACCGCCGGTTCTGGGAGCCGGCCGTGCAGCGCTACATCGACGAGTGCCTGGCCGGTACGACGGGTCCGCGGCAGAAGGACTTCAACATGCGCTGGGTCGCCTCGCTGGTGGCCGAGACGCACCGGATCCTGACCCGTGGCGGCGTGTTCCTGTACCCGCGCGACTCCAAGGATCCCGCACAGGAGGGCCGGCTCCGGCTGCTCTACGAGGCGAACCCGATCGCCTTCCTGATCGAGCAGGCCGGCGGCCGCGCGATCACCGGACGCGAACGCGTACTCGAGGTCAGGCCCACGCAACTGCACCAGCGGATCGGGCTGATCTTCGGCTCGCGCCAGGAGGTCGACCGGATCGAGCGGTACCACGCCGAGTCCGGCGGCGACCCCGAGCAGCAGCGCAATCCGTTGTACGGCTTCCGCGGTCTGTACCGCGCCACCGCCTGAGGAGTTGGTCCCATGTCAGCCAAGCACCCCGTCGTCGCGATCACCGGCTCGTCCGGAGCCGGTACCACGTCGGTGATGCGGATCTTCGAGCAGATCTTCCGGCGCGAGCAGGTGAACGCCGCCTTCGTGGAGGGCGACAGTTTCCACCGCTACGACCGGATGGGGATGAAGGACGAGATGACCCGGGCGTTCGCCGAGGGGGATCACACCTTCAGCCACTTCGGTCCCGACGCCAACCTCTTCGAAGAGCTGGAAGGGTTGTTCCGGCAGTACGGCGAGAGCGGCGGTGGCCGGGTGCGCAGGTACCTCCACGACGAGCAGGAGGCAGCGCCGTACGGGCAGGATCCCGGGACGTTCACGCCCTGGGCCGAGCTCCCCGGTGCTACGGATCTGTTGTTCTACGAGGGTTTGCACGGCGCGGTGGTCACCGAGAAGGTCGACGTCGCGCAGCACGCCGATCTGCTGATCGGCGTGGTGCCGGTGATCAACCTGGAGTGGACGCAGAAACTGCATCGGGACAAGGACAAGCGCGGCTACTCGACCGAGGCCGTGACGGAGACGATCCTGCGGCGGATGCACGACTACGTGAACTACATGTGCCCGCAGTTCTCGCGTACGGACGTGAACTTCCAGCGGGTGCCGGTGGTCGACACATCCAATCCGTTCATCGCACGGACGATCCCGACGCCGGACGAGTCGATGCTCGTGATCCGGTTCAAGGACCCTCGCGGGATCGATTTCCCTTACCTGCTGTCGATGCTGCACGACTCGTTCATGTCGCGCCCGAACACCATCGTCTGCCCCGGCGGAAAGATGGATCTGGCCATGCAGCTGATCTTCACCCCGATGCTCTGGCGCCTGCTCGACCGCCAGGCCAAGACCCGCTGATCGCTGTTCCCCGAGTTCTGGAGGCTCCCTTTCATGACTGTTCGTGTCGGCATCAACGGCTTCGGCCGGATCGGCCGCAACTTCTACCGTGCTGTCCGCGCCGGCGGGGCCGACATCGAGATCGTCGGCGTCAACGACCTGACCGACCGGTCGACGCTGGCGCACCTGCTGAAGTACGACTCGATCCTCGGCCGGCTGGACGCCGACGTCCGGTCGACCGACGACGCGATCGTGGTCGGCGACGCGTCGATCGTCGCCCTGGCCGAACGCGATCCCGGGAAGCTGCCGTGGAAGGACCTCGGGGTCGACCTGGTGGTCGAGTCGACCGGCTTCTTCACCGACGCGAACCTGGCCCGCGCGCACGTCGACAGCGGCGGCGCCCGGAAGGTGATCATCTCGGCACCGGCCTCCAACAACGACGTCACGATCGTCATGGGCGTCAACCACGACCAGTACGACGCCGCAGCGCACACGGTGATCTCGAACGCCTCCTGCACCACGAACTGCCTCGCGCCGATGGCCAAGGTCCTGCACGAGGGGCTCGGGATCACCAAGGGCCTGATGACCACGATCCACGCCTACACCGCCGACCAGAACCTGCAGGACAACATCCACAAGGACCTGCGCCGGGCGCGGGCTGCCGCGATCAACGTCGTACCGACGTCGACCGGAGCTGCGAAGGCCATCGGGCTGGTGCTGCCCGAGCTGAAGGGAAAGCTGGACGGGTACGCGCTCCGGGTGCCGGTGCCGACCGGATCGGCGACTGACCTGACCTTCGACGCGGCGCGGGACACCTCCGTCGAGGAGGTGAACGAGATCGTCCAGGCGGCGGCCGAGGGAGACCTCAAGGGCTACCTTCGCTACTCCACCGACCCGATCGTCTCGTCCGACATCGTCACCGATCCGGCGTCCTGCGTCTTCGATGCTCCGCTGACCAAGGTGATCGGCAACCAGGTCAAGGTTGTCGGTTGGTACGACAACGAGTGGGGCTACTCCAACCGGCTCGCCGATCTCGTCGCCCACGTCGGCGCGAGCCTCTGAGCCGATGGCAACCATCGACGACCTCAGCCGTGAACTCGGTGGCCTCCGTGGCCGGCCGGCCTGGTTGGTGATGCCACCAGCATGCTCAACCAATCGACGGTGATCGAGGACAAGGGAGCGATGGTGGCACCGTGTCCTTCGGGGAGAGTTCGTGGGTCCTCTGGGACGGCGACAACCACACATCCAGCAGCGGCAGCTGACGCGATGCCGTTCTGCGAATCCTCGATCGCGACGGCGTTGTGCACGTTCACTCCGAGTCTGGACGCCGCAGTCAGGTACGACTCCGGATGGGGCTTGGGGTATGCGACCTCGTCACCGCACAGCACTAGGTCGAAGGTATCCGGTGGAAGCTGTGCGAGGACGACGTCGACCAGCACCCGGTAGCTCCCGGTCACCAATGCGGTGGGGATCCCGTGGGAACGTACGCCGGCGACCAGCTCACGGGCCGTCGGGCGCCAAGGAACACCGACTGAGAAGAGTTCCTGTGTCCGGTCGAGCAGCCACTTCGCCAAGCGTTGGTCGTCGCCGTCGACCCCGATGTCGTCTTGGATGATGCGGACGGTGTTGAGCAGGTTGCTGCCGACGATCCGGAGCCGTGCCTGCGGAGACAAGGTGCCGCCTAGCTTGCTCGCCAGGTCCTGAAGGCTGACGTCCCAGATGCGTTCGCTGTCGAACAAGGTTCCGTCCATGTCGAACAGGACCGCTTGGAGGGCTGGTTGGTTCAAGATCGGGTCTCCTCGTGAGGTTCATGGGACGGGAACGGATCCGGTACTGGGCCGGATGACTCGAGCCGGGTGATCGGTGGTGACACCGTCTGCGCCCCAGGCGATGGCTCGGTCGACTTCAGTTCGGGTCGGCGCCGGCCAGAGGCAGTACTCCAGCCCTTTGTCGTGGGCCTGCTTGATGAGCTCCGGACTGCTTCCCTGCCACCCGACCCCGACCCACTGGGTACCGATGGCGAGTGCCTGCTCCAGCAGTTCTTCGGACCCGGTCTCGGACAACAGTGCGCAGCGTAGGTCGCCGAATGCCTCGGCGAGGGGTTCAAGCCTCTCGGCGTGGAAACTGATCGGCTGGATCTGCTGTCGCAATTCCGCGCGGTCGGCCAACTGGCGGCGCAGTGGCTCGACCACCGCGTCGGTTTTGATCTCCGCCAGGATCGTGATGTCCAGGGCTTCGATCGCTTCTTCGAAGGTGGGGATGTGCTCGCCGTTGCCGGCGTCCAGGCGTTGCAGTTCGGCGAGACTGAGTTCATCGACTGCGCCGTGACCGTTGGTTGTGCGGTCGACTGTCGGGTCGTGAATGAGGACGATGTGACCGTCTTTGGTGAGGCGCAGGTCGAGTTCGACCTCGTCCACGCCGTCCTGGACAGCGCGAAGGTAGGAGGGGATTGTGTTCTCGGGCATGTAGCCCATGGCGCCGCGGTGACCGGTGATGCGAAACGGTGCCACCGGTGTCAGCCCTCGTCTCCGGCGAGCTTGTCGTACTTCGGTTTGATCTTCTCCGCGCCGGCCTTGAGCTGCTCGGCGACGCCGTCCAGCACCTGTTGGGCCGGCTGATTGTCGCCGTAGATCTTCTGCAACCCCCCGTAGATGATGGGTGAAGCGTTCTGCACGTAGGCGTCGAGCTCATCGAGCTGGCCGGCCTGCGCCAACTGGGCGATGGCCACGCCGCGGTTGGGGTCCTTCTTCAGCGCGGTCTGGTATTCGGTCCGACTCACTGCCTCCTTCACGACCGGTAGGTAACCGGTGCCCAATGACCAGGTTGCGGCCGATTCTGGTGAGGAGAGGAACTTGATCACTTCCCAGGCGGCTTCCTTGCGCTCCTTGGGTATGCCCTTGAAGATCGAAAGCCCGCCGCCGCCCGTGGGTACTCCATGGGTGACTTGTTTGGGCAGTGGGCTGACGCCGACCTCGAACTTGGCTGCCTCGTAGGTGCCGGCCAACGCCCCGGTCGAGTTCATGTAGGTGCCGACGAGGCCGTTCTTGAAGTTCGTCCCATAATCACGGGAGAGGACGGCCATCTTGTCGTCGAAGATCAGCTTTCGCATCCAGTCGGCACACTCGACGGCGCCGTCCTTGTTGATGGTGACGTCGAGGCCCTTGGAGATGCGTCCGCCGAACTGCCACACGCTGGCTTCGAATTCCCAGCTGTCACCACCGGACAGTTCGGTCACCTTCACGGGCTTGCCGGCGGCCTTCTGCTGGATCAGCGCAGGTCCCCACTCCCGCAGTTCTGTCCAGGTCTCAGGTCCGCGGTCGGGTAGTCCGGCCTTGGCGAACAGATCCTTGTTGTAGTACATGATCGGTGTGCTGCGGGCGAACGAGATCCAGTACAGCTTGTTCTTGATCACGCCGGCGTCGAACAGGTTCGGGTAGAACGACGCTGTGAACGCGTCGTCGACGTAGCTGTCGAGCTCTTCGAGCGTTTCGTTGAGGAAGAAGACCTGCCAGGCAGTCTGACCGAACGCCATGATGTCGGGGACGGCCTTCGCTCGCAAGGCGGCGGTGACCTTGGAAGTGGCGTCGAAGTAGTTCCCTTGGAACTGTGCTTGGGCGTAGATGTCGTTCTGTGAGTCGTTGAACTTGTTGATCAGCTCGTTCAGAACGTTGCCCGGCTTCCCGTTCCACGAGCTCCACAGGACGACCTTCTGACCGCGTTTGCGGTACTTCTCCGGCACCTTGACGTCGACTGCAGCGAACCCGCCCCCTGCTCCGCCGCCACCGCCACCTGAGCAGGCCGCAAGAGCAGGAGCTGCGAGAGCGCCGGCGCCGGCCAGTTTGAGCAGTGAGCGTCTGCTCAACCCGGTTCCAAGGCTGAGGGGGGAGTTGTTTCCGGACATGTGATGTGGTCCTTCCAGCTGTGACGGCAATGAGTGGGTCAGCCCTTGATCGCGCCGCCGGAGAATCCGGCGACGATGTAGCGCTGTGCCAGGAGGAAGACGATGATCATGGGTGCGGCGACCATGACGGTGCCGGCCATGATGGCGCCCCAGTCGTTGTAGCCCTCCTGGGATTTCAGGTAGAGCAGGCCGACCGGCAAGGTGCGCATCTGGGTTGTCGTGGTGATGATCAGTGGCCAGATGAAGTCGTTCCATACTTCGATGACCGAGATCAGCGTGACGGTGATCATCATCGGCCGAGACATGGGCGCGACCAGTTGGAGAAGGATCCGTAGGTGGCCGGCTCCGTCGACGCTGGCGGCCTCGAACACCTCGCGCGGGAGGCTCATCATCTGTTGGCGTAACAAGAACATTCCGAACGCTGATCCGGCCCCAGGGATGATGAGCCCCGCGTAGGTGTCGACCCAGCCGAGGTGGGAGGCGGTCAGATAGTTGGGCAGTAACGTGATCGTGCCCGGGGTCATCAGTGCGCCGAGCAGCAGGAAGAAGATGCCCCGCTTGAAGGGAAACGGCAGGAACGTGAAGGCGTAGGCGGAGCCGGTTGCCAACAGCATCTTGATGGTGGTTCCGATGACGGTGACGACAATCGAGTTGATGAAGAAGGATCCGAACGGCGCGTCGTGCCAGGCGTTGGCAAAGTTCGACCAGTGCAGGTGCTGCGGGATCCATTGGAGTGGGAAGCGGTAGATCTCGCCGCTGGGTTTGACCGCTGAGCTGAGCAGCCAGTACAGCGGCATGATGAAGACAGCAGCGATCAGCACCAGTAGTGCGTAGATGACGATCTGTCTGGAGACTGCTCTGCCGGCGGTGTCTCGCCGTGCTGAGGTGTTGGCGCTCACTGGTAGGTCACCTTCCGCTCGGCGAATCGGGTCATCAGGAAGGTGATCGCCAGCAGGATGATCAGCATGACCACTGCCGCGGCAGCTGCCAGGCCGGCATCGGATGCCTGGAATGCCTTCTGGTAGATGAACCAGCTCAAGGTCGTCGAAGAGATGCCTGGACCGCCCCCGGTCATGATGGCGGTGACGTCATAGGCCTGGAAGGTGCCGATGACCGATGTCACGACCAGGAAGTAGGTGACCGGGGACAGCAGCGGCACAGTGACGTAGCGGAAGCGCGACCAGCCGCCCGCACCGTCCAGCGTCGCGGCCTCGAACAGGTCACTGGGGAGGTTCTGCATGCCGGCGACGTAGATGATCGCGCAGAAGCCGATTCCCTTCCAGAGGTACACCATCACGAGTGCATAGAGCGAATAGTGAGAGCTGGTCGTCCACTGAGGTGAGGTGATCCCCAGTGGCTCCAGGACTGCGCGCAGCAGGCCGAAGCTCGGGTCGAGGATGAACAGCCAGAGTGTGGCGATCGCAGCCCCGGAGACGATGTGTGGTGCGAAGCTGACCGTTCGCACCAGACCACGGCCGATGAGTCGCTGGTTGAGGACCAACGCCGTTGCCAGTCCCCCGACAACGGCACCGACAACGATCAGTGCCACGAACTTGAACGTGTTGAGCAGCACCTGGGCGAAGTCGGAGCTGGTGAACAGCTCGCGGTACTCCGCCGGACCGGCCCAGGTCGGACTCGGAGAGATCATGTCCCACGAGGTGAAGCTCAGATAGAGGTTGTAGATCACCGGCCAGTACGAGAAGACCAGGATGAGTGCGAGGTTCGGTCCGACCAACGCCGCGAAGAGAAGGTACTCCTTGCCGTGCCGCTGTAAGGCACGTTTCCAGTGCGGAGCAGCCTTCGCGGTTGCCGACGCTGTGACCGTGCCAGTTCGGCCGGCCAGAATGCCGGTCACGGCGCTGCCGCCGGTCGAGGTCGCCGCCGGCAGCGCGTGCCGGAGATCAAGGGGTGTCGTTCCATGCGAAGAGCCTCTCGGGTATCGCTCATCTGATCGGTCCAGTGGAAGCGAGTGGACATCGAATTAAGGCACTCGCGGCGCTTGCCTGACAATGACTCGAATCAATATGAGGTCTAGAGTGCTCACATGAGCGATACCGACGATGGTGCTGACCTGCAGAAGGTTGACGGCCGGCGACTACGCGGCAAACAGAGCCAGATGCTGTTGATGGCTGCGGTGGCGAGGCGCTACTACCTCCAGGAGCGTTCTCGCGTGCAGATCGCGGAGGAACTCGGCCTCTCCCGGTTTCAGGTCGGCCGGCTGCTGGAACGGTCTCGGGAGACTGGCTTGGTCCGGATCGAGATCGGCCTGCCCGATGACTTGGAGATGGATCTGTCCGTCCAGTTGCAGGATCGCTTCGGACTGCGGTACTGCGCCGTGACCCAGGCACCGGCCGACTCTCCGGAGTTGTTGCGGGGCATCGTCGGGCAAGCCGCAACCTCGCTGCTGCAAGAGATCGTGACCGATCGCGACGTCGTGGGCATTTCATCTACCCGCACGCTGATGGGACTCCCAGATCCTCCGGGTGGATTCAGCAGGTGCGCTGTTGTGCAGATCACCGGCGCGGTGTCGCGGATCGACGCGTGGGACGTGATGGAAGCCGTACGTCGGTTCACGCGGGCCGGTGGGGGACCGGCCTACCTCTACTACGCGCCGATGGTGTGCCCGAGTGATTCAGGTCCGGAAATCTATCGGAAGCAACCCGACTTCGTGCGCTGCCAACAGCTGTTTCGTGAGTTGACAGTCTGCGCCATCGGCATCGGCGCGTGGGGCGATGGACTGTCGACGGTCTATGAGGCAGCGTCGGCACGCGACCGGGAAACTGCTCGAGAGCTGGGGGTGTGTGCAGAGGTCGTCGGACACCTCCTGGATGATCGAGGCCGCAAAGTGCAGACGCCGCTCGACGAAAGGATGATCGGCATCTCCGAAGCCGAGCTGCGTTCCGTGCCCACGCGGATCGGTATCGCCTTCGACGTACGCAAGAGTGACGCCGTTCGAGCCGCGCTGACATCTGGACTGATCAACGGGATCGTCATTGATCACGACCTGGCTGAGGCTGTGCTCCTCGGCGCCCCATGACACGGATCCCGACCGTGACGTGGCCAGCAGGTTGCCTCGGGCAAGGATCGGTTGCTGAAGCAGTGGGTGACGAGTCGGGCGAAGGTAAGTCCCTCCCCGGCATTGACGTTGTTCAGCGACCGTTCAGGACCCGGTGAGTGCGGTCGTACGCCGTGGCGCTGTGATGCGCCCGGGCCAGCAGCGTGCCGGTCACCAGACCCAAGGTGGTCCAGAGAACGGCCAGCGTGCCGAGTGACCTGAGCCGGAACTGCCAGACCAGGCCGGCCGCGACGTCAGTGGGAGTCGCGTCGGGGGCGGCCGGCAGTCCGGCGAAGAGGACGACGCAACCGGCGGCCACAAGGCCGACGATGCTCCAGGAGAGGCGAGTGGTCGACCATCCTCGCCGCCGGGCGGCGCGGACGACGGCGAGCAGCGCCGTGACCGTCAGCGCCGCGATGGCGATCGCGCAGCCGTAGAGGAGCGTGCGTTCGGTGACCGTGTCCGGGTCGCCGACGGCCGGCGGGTTGGCGGGGTACTTGAGGCCGGGGGCGAGGGCGAAGATCGCGAAGCCGCCTCCGGCCACGACCAGCGCGCTGGTCAGGTCGCTGAGCTTCGACGACCGGCGGAAGCGGCTCAGGGCAACGGCGTACAGCACGGACAGCAGGAGGGCGGCGACGATCACCGCGATCGCACCGCCGACCTGCTGCAGGCCGCGCGAGACGAGCTCGGCCTCGTGCGTATGTTCGCCCTGCGCGTGCTCGATGGCGGCGCGGCTCTCCTCCACCTCCAGGGCGAGCCGGACGGTCGGTTCGACGACCACGAAGCTGAAGACCGCGGCGACCCCACCCGCCGCGAGTCCGCCGGCGAGTGAGGCACGAAAGGTTGACGGCCAGAGATTCATCGCGGCGCCCCTAGTGGCAGGGCACGCCGAGGATATGGCGTCCGTCGTGGGTGAACTCGTGGACGTGCGGCGCAACGGTGGACAGCACCGCACCGTTGTCATGGAGCATGAGATACAAGGCGATCAACGACAGTACGGCGATCAGATACGCCCAGACCGGGATGCGCTCGGCCGTGGTGGTCACATTGCTCATGTGTCGGGCTCTCCTTCGGTGTGTGATGAGAGTGCTCGGCGATAGACCTCGAGGTGTTGCTCGGCAGTGCCGGACCACGGGTACGCCGCGGCGACGGCCGGCCCGCGCCGGGCCAGCCGCTGCCGGGTTGCTTCGTCGTCGACCAGTCGCGCCAGGCCTTGTGCGAGTGAAGCCGCATCACCCGCGCCGGTCATCAGTGCGTCCTGCTCGTCGGTCAGGAACTCGTGGAAGACGTCGATGTCGGACGTCACGACGGGGAGTCCGGCGGCCATCGCCTCCAGGACCACCAGACCCCAGCCCTCCTTCATCGAGGGGAACGCGAAGCCGTCCGCGGCGCCGAACCACTCCGGCAGCTCCTCGTCGGAGACGGTGCCGAGCAGTACGACGTCCGTACCGAGCCGCAGCCCGCTCGGCTCGAGCGAGTCGAGCACCGTCTCGCGGTAGGCCCGGTAGTCCTGGAAGGAATGACCGCCGATGATCGCCAGCATCGGCGGATTCGGGTGCGTCGCCTTCAGCCGGGCCAAGGCCTCGACGAGATGGGCGGTGCCCTTGCGCGGCTCGATGCCACCCACGGTCAGATAGACGAAACGGTCGCCGGCGTTGATCCGCTGCCGCAGTTCCTTGCGACGCAGCTCGCTGACGCCGGCGCCGAACCGGTCGGTGCGGACGCCGTTGGTGACGATGCGCGCCTCGACCCCGTAGTCGCGCAGCAGGAGATCCTGCCAGAGCTTGCTGACCACGAGTACGTCGTCCGGCTCGAGGATCGCGTTGCGCTGGCAGTCCATCAGCGCCTGGGTGGTGAAGTCGTCGACGTGGTGGACCGTGCGGATCAGCCGGAACGGCGTACCCGCATCCCGGACCCGAGCCGCGGCCCGGGCCGAGATGCAGTCCTGGCTGTGCACGATGTCGAACTGGTCGCCGATCTCGGTGAGGAAGTCGGTCAGCGTCGCGATCGACTGGAACACCCGCTCCTCCAGCGTCGGCGCCGGTGGCGGCGCATCGACCAGCCGTACCGGTACGTCGACCTCCCGGAAGAAGCCCTTGCCCTGGTCGGACAGCGCGATCACGGTGACGTCGACCCCGGCCGCCTGCAGTGCTTCCGCAAGCTCGAGGGTGTGCACGACACCACCGCGTGGTTTCACCGAGTACGTCGTGAGCGCGAGGCGTAAGCGATCCACCGCAGCCACCGCCTACAGCTCCGCCGCAACCAGAGCGGGGTCGCGCAGTGCGATCGCGGACGCGGCGAGCGCCGCCCGGGCAGCCGTCTCGGTGACGATGCATCCGGCTCGGCGCAGCGTCTCCTGCTGGGACGCGAACCCCTGCGGGTCGAGTTCGGTGCCGAGCACGTAGGCGACGACGATCGCGCCGGAGCCGGTCACCTTCTCGATCGCGGGCGCGAGCATGCCGGCCGGATCGTCGTGCGCGCCATCGCCGATCACGACGTCCAGGAGAACCGCGGCGACACCGTCGTCGTCGACCTGACGCTCCAGGAACTCGATCCGGGCCTGCGGATCGATCATCGGGTGCGGCCGGCCCACCGTGTACTCCTCCTCGCCGAGGTCGAGGAACAGATGCGAGTCGGGCTTGGCCGAGTCGACGGTGAGCGACTTGTCCAGCGGGACGTTCGAGTGGATCGGGCCCAGGTGATCCGTGGCGATCGTCAGAGCCTCGTAGCAGAGCGTTCCGCCGCTGTAGAGACCGACGATCTTGCGTCGCGTCGGTGCCAGCCCGGTGATCAAACTCGCTACCTGCTCAGCCGACCCCTGAACCAGGTCCGGAGTCGATCCGCCGACCAGGGCGATCGTCTCGGCGGCGCCTCGTT
The DNA here is from genome assembly GCF_040655855.1 of Kribbella sp. NPDC050281. Classification (NCBI taxonomy): domain Bacteria; kingdom Bacillati; phylum Actinomycetota; class Actinomycetes; order Propionibacteriales; family Kribbellaceae; genus Kribbella; species Kribbella sp. NPDC050281. Next base: position 41,606 of record NZ_JBFAKS010000015.1, read on the forward strand.
CGAGGGTGTTGACCACTGTCACGTGGTCGGGAGTGGAGAGGCTGTCCCGCAGGCCCATCAGCGCGGCGACCGTGGGTTTGGAAGGCACCTTCAGCAGCCGTTCTGCGACCTCACGGGACGGCGGCTTCGACACCAGCAGGATCGCCTGCGTCCGCTCGTCCGCATCGAGTGCGCGCAGCGCGGACTCGGCCATCAGGCCGCCGACCTCGGGGGACAGGTCGCGGCCGCCCACACCGATGACGTGCGAGACGCCGATTCCCCAGCGGTCCAGCAGGCTCATCACCTCTTGCGCGCCGGTCCCCGCGGCAGCAACGATGCCGACCGGTCCGGCGCTGACCCGGTTCGCGAACCCGAGTCCGGCGCCGGCGATCATCGCCGTACCGGCACCGGGACCCATCACCAGCCGGCCGAGGTCGCGGGCGCGTTGCTTGAGCTCGATCTCTTCCTCGAGCGGCACGTTGTCGCTGAAGAGCAGCACGTTCAGACCAGCCGTCAACGCCTTGTGCGTCTCCAGTGCGGCGTACGAGCCCGGCACCGAGATGATGGCCACGTTCGCGTCCGGCCTCTCGGCCAGCGCCTCGCCCAGATCGGTGGCGTTCGGTACGTCGCCGTCCGCCTCCTGCGCGGTAGCGGCGAAGAGTGTCTCCGAGGCCGTCTCGAGCGCTGCTGCTGCCGAATCGTCGTCGTCGGCCCGGACGGCCAGGACGAGATCGTTGGCCGCCGCGCCCTCCACATCGCCGGCGATGCCTTGCTCCGCAAGGGTCTCGAGGTTGGCGGGGGTGGCCATCAGGGCCCAGCCCCAGGACACTCCGGGCGATCCGAGGATCGCGCGGGTGGCCTCGAGGAGGCGCACGCTGTCCTTGTAGGAGTTCTTGCGTACGGCGACGCGGGTGCTCATCCGACCAGCTCCTTGGTGGTGGCAGGGGTGGGGACGTCCTCGGTCAGGATCCGAGTGCCACGGGTGCCCTCGACGATTCCGTGCGGCTCGTCGAGGGTCGCGTAGACGAGTTCAGGGGTGGTGATGGCCGCGAAGCGCGGCCGCTCGACCGAGGCCGAGCCTTCGACGAACTTGATCGCGGCGCTCATCTTCGGGCCCATGCTCCCGGGCGGGAACTGCCCGTCGGCCAGGTGGCGGCGGGCCTCGGTCACGGTCAGTTGCTCGACGGACCGCTCCTGCGGCGTACCGAAGTCGAGCTTCACCGAGGGGACACCGGTGACCATGACGAGTGCGGTCGCGTTCGACGCGACGGCGATCCGCTCGGCGGCGAAGTCCTTGTCGATGACGGCGTCGACGCCGCGGTAGGCGCCGTTCTCCTCGACCACCGGGATGCCGCCGCCGCCCGCGGCGACGACGATGTGACCCGACTGGGTCAGCGCCGCGACGGCGTTCGCCTCGAGGATCGCCTGCGGGGTGGGGGAGGGGACGACCCGGCGGAAGCCGCGACCCGCGTCCGAGACCATGGTCCAGCCGCGCGTGGCCGCGAACTGCTCTGCCTCGGCCTGCCCGAAGAACGGCCCGATCGGCTTGCTGGGGGCGGCGAACGCGGGGTCGTCGCGGTCGACGACGATGTGGGTCACGACTGAGACCGCACCGGAGATCTCCCGGCCGCACACCTCGTGCAGGGCCAGGCAGATCAGGCTTCCCAGTGCTCCCTGTGTCATCGCGCCGAGGGAGTACAGCGGCTGCGCCGGCACCAGCCGGGCACCTTCCTCGTGCTGGATCGCCAGGTTCCCGACCTGCGGCCCGTTCCCGTGCACGATGATGATCTGCCAGCCCTTGCGCAACAGCGAGCGGACGGACTTGGCCATCGCCAGCGCGTTCGAGTACTGCTCGTCCAAGGTGCCCCGCTGGTCCTCGCGGGTGAGTGCGTTGCCACCGAGGGCGATGACCGCGATGTCGCTCATAGATCAGGCTCCCACTGTCGTGCACGTCAGCTGTGCGTCCGCCTCGTTCGGATGACACAACATAGCAGACGGACGTGTCGTATAGTAGACGCCGAGGCGACCGACCAGGGAGAACTGCGATGACTGACGAGATGACCGCCCGTGCGCTCCGATCCTCCTGGCGAGCCTCGGAACAGAGCCTGTACTCGATCGGCGGCGGCGACGTCGAGCGCTATCAGCTCGCGGTCCGGCTGGTCCGCGCGATCGTCGACGAGCTGGGTGGTGTCCGGTCGACCGACGAGCTGGTCGACCGCTGGCCGCAGGCCGGCGAGATCGTGGCCGGCGCACTGGAGGGCACGGGCCTCGCGCTCGGCGCACTGCCGTTGGATCAGGTCGCGGGTGCGGCCTTCGCGCTGCGTCACGCCGCGCTGCAGGCCGAGGAGACCAGGCGGGCCAGGACCGAGCTGATCGCCGCGGCGAGGGCTGACGGTGCCGACTGGGTCGTCCTGCATGAGACCGGTGATCTGCTGGCCGGGTTCGCGGATCCCTACGGCTCCACCCGGATGCATCTCGGGTCCGGTCTCGCGATCGTCGCCGCGGTGCAGCCGGATCTGACCACGGGGGTGGCGGTTCGCACCCTGACGGTCGTCCGGCTCGACCCGCGCACCGGCGACCTCGTCGACGACGATCCCGGCATCGCGGACCTCCAGTACTCCGACAGTGCGTCGTTCCGCAGCGGAGAGGCCGCGCTGCGTGAGGTCGTGGAGGAGACGGCCGCGGCCGAACGTATCGGATGATAGACGAATGTATCGGTCAGGAGATACGGTAGGTCAATTGCGCTCCGCGAACCTTCGGCCACGTCGACACGCTCGGAAGGACCTCCCGTGACCCAGACCGCACAGACCCGCACCCCCATCGCCACCGTCGACGACGGCAGTCGGCTGAGTGACCTGATTCTCGAGCTCCAGGAGAAGGGGCTCACGGTCAGCGGCCCGCTGGAGCGCAGGCCGGGCGGTGCCGGGCCCTCGGACGCGGGCATGATCTGGGTCGAGGGCACGCCTGTCACGGTCCCGGTCGACGCCGCGTACGTCGCCAATACGCCGTACTCGCTCGAGAGGGAGGACTCCGGGCACGGGATCTACCGTGACGGGGTGCGGCTGGCTTCCGCGACACCGGCTGGGCGGCCGCGCTTCTACGACCTGGAGACCGCGGACGGGACGCCGTACTGGAAGCTCGCGCTGATGCATCTGGACTCGCTCGCGAGCACGGTTCTGCAGACCTGTGCGTACTGGGGCAACGACGACCAGTGCAAGTTCTGTGGCATCGGCGTCTCGCTCGCGTCGGGTAACACGGTCAAGGTGAAGCGGCCCGAGCAGCTCGCCGAGGTCGCGGTCGCCGCCCGCGACCTCGACGGTGCCGTGGACATCACTCTCACCACCGGATCGACCTGGGGCAAGGACCGCGGCGCGTACTACGTCAGCAAGTGTGGCCACGCGATGAAGGAGGCCTCCGGGTTGCCGGTGGAGGTGCAGTTCGAGCCGCCGACCGATCTGGCCGTCATCGACAAGGTGCACAGCCTGGGCATCGACTCGCTCGGCATCCACGTCGAGTCGTTCGATCCGCAGGTGCTGGCCCGGATCGCTCCGCCGAAGGCCCGTACCGGTATCGAGCGCTACTTCGAGACCTGGGAGTACGCCGTCGAGCGGTTCGGCGAAGGCCAGGTGTCGACGTACGTCATCCTCGGTATGGGCGAGGATCCCGAGGTCACCCTGGCCGGCTGCAAGCGGGCGATCGACATCGGGGTCTACCCGTTCATCGTGCCGCTGCGCCCGGTGCCGGGGAGCCTGATGGCCGACTCCGTCCCGCCGAGCCGCGCCTACACCGAGAGCATTGCCCGGGTGGTGGCGCCCGAACTGGTCAAGCGAGGACTGACCGCGGACAAGGTCTCGGCCGGTTGCGCGCGGTGTCAGGCGTGTTCGGCGCTGGGATCCCTCGAGCGAACCATCCAGCTGGGTATGCCCAGCCTGCCGGTGCGAAGTGCATCATGACCACGCGGTCGGCCGAGATCGGCGTCTGGCGGGCCCTCGACCGTGATCTGGCCAAGCACTATGCGATCCGGCAACGGGTCTTCGTGCTCGAGCAGCGGATCATGGAGTTCACCGACCTCGATCCGCACGACCGGGACACCCGCACCATCCACGTGCTCGCCGCCCAGGGGTCCTGTGCGGCAGGCACTGTGCGGCTCTATCCGCTGGACGGCGAGCTGTGGCAGGGCGACCGGCTGGCCGTCCTTGCCTCGCACCGGTCGTCGATGGTCGGGGCGGAGCTCGTTCGCTTCGCGGTCGCGACGGCCGGCGGGCTGGGCGGTGCGCAGATGCTCGCGCAGATTCAATTGCCCAACGTGCGCTTCTTCGAACGTCTCGGCTGGACACGTGCGGGCGCGGCAGCGCCGTACTGCGGGCTACCTCATCAGCCGATGGTCTACGACCTGACGCAGGCGCCGGCCACCACCTGGCCAGGCCGACCGGACGAGCTCGTTCTCGAGCCGCTCGCCGAAGTACAGGACCTGCGCGCCGGCTAGGCCCACAGGCCGGTGATCGTCTCGGTGGCCAGGTCCATCAGGGTCGCCGTGCGGCCGCCGGATCCGATCGTCAGCAGACTCGTCTCGGTCACCTCACCCACCTGCGCACAGACCAGGTCGTGGGCCTCGAACACCGCCGCACAATCCGCTGCGCGCTCGGCCGGAGTGGTCAGCCAGAACGCGTACGTCGGGAAGGCGATCAGCCAGCGCAACGGGTCGGTGCCGGCCGGGACCGGCATCCGATCGAGGTCGACGTGGGCGCCGTGGCGGGTGAACTCCAGGAGCATGGCCAGCGAACCGAGCGCGCCGGCCATCGATACGTCCTTCGCCGCAACGGCCAGGCCGTCGTCGGCCACCTGGGCGAGCAGCCGGACATCGCGGGCCAGGGTCTCGGCCTGCTCCTCGATCGAGGTGAAGAACGGGAAGTCCGGCCGCATCGTGCCGTTCAGGCAAGCCGCGAACATGACCGCCTGCCCCGGTCGTACATGGGCCATCGAGAGCGGTGACCGCACCTGTCCGAGGGCGAACGCCGACAGCGAGGTGTCGGTCTCGGCCCGCGTCAGATGGCCTCCGACGATCGGTACGTCGTACATCCGCGCGGCGTCGGACATGCCGCGGAACACCTCGGTGATCTCGGCGTCGCGGCCGATCACCGTGTTCACGATGGCCTTCGGAACGCCGCCCATCGCGGCGACATCGTTGACGTTGGCAAGCACACTGGCGACGCCCGCGCCGTACGGGTCGGACCGCACGAACGGTGGCGAGATCGCCTCACCACAGACGACGGCGCGTGCTCCGTCGAGCTTCACCACGGCACCGTCGTCACCGGGGCCGTGGAGTGGATCGCCGGTGTCGACGAAGCCGGACACCTGGGCGATCGCGCCCTTCCCGGACACGCCCGCGTGCTGACGGACGACCGCCACCACCTCGTCCAGTGCTGGCGCCGGCTGGGTGCTGGTGAGGGTTGGCTCGGTCATGGTTCGTATCCTATAATAAACGTCCGTATCGGTCGAGAGATATCCGCTCCGGCTGCCATCCCTGGAAAGGCCACGTGATGAGTCAGACTCCCGTCGTCGAGCTGCCGGCCGCCGTTGATGTGATCAACATCGGGCTCCCCCTGTTCGAGAGCGCGCTGCGCGACCAGGGCCTGCCGGTCATCGGCGTGGACTGGCGGATCCCGGGCGGCGGTGAGGCGCGGACCGTGGCGGCCTTGTCCCGGCTGCTCGGCCCGCAGGCGGCCCGGATCGACCAGGCCAACGCGGAGGTGCTCCGCCGGCTCAACGAGGGCGTCCCACTGCTGGTCGGCATCGACCGCGCGGGTGCTGTGATCGAGGGCATGGGCGAGCGCGACATCCTGCACTGCGGCCCGTCCATCGCGTGGGAAGACATGCCGGATCCACTCCAGCGCTCGGTGCGGGCTGCCGTGGTGGCGGAGGGCTGGGCTCCTGATGTGGCGGCCGCAGGGCAGCTGGTCGAGTCGGGCGAGGTCCGCCTGGCGCCGGCCAACGAGCATCGGACCGTCGTACCGATGGCGACATCGATCGGTCCGTCCGCGCCGGTGTACGTCGTGCAGAACGAGCTCGGCGGTGTGACGGCGTACTCGAGCATCAACCAGGGATCTGGGGCAGTGCAGTGGTTCGGCGTCGACAGCGACGCTGCCATCGAGCGGATCCGCTTCGTCCGCGACAAGGTGGGACCGGTGCTGGCGGAAGCGCTGTCGAACCACGGGCCTGTGGATGCGTTCGCGCTCGCCGCGCAAGGCGTTCCGATGGGCGACGACGTACATATGCGGGTGCAGGCGACGACGAACCTGTTCCTGCGCGACCTTCTGCCTTACCTGGTTCGCGGTACGCACCCCGCGACGGCTGAGGTGGCGACCTTCCTGAGTGGCAACCACCTGATGTTCCTCAACGTGGCCATGGCCGCGGCGAAGTCGCTGGTGGAATGGGCCAGCGACGTACGCGGGTCGAGCATCGTGACCACGATGGCCCGCAACGGGACGACGTACGGCGTACGCCTTGCCGGCGGCGGCGATGACTGGTTCCTCGCGCCGTCTCCGCCGATCCAGGATGCCTTGTACTACCCAGGTTTCGGCCCGGAGACGAGCGCGCCGGACATCGGTGACAGCGCGGTGCTGGAGCTGGTCGGACTGGGCGGACCGGCGGCAGCGAACTCGCCTGCCGTGGCCGGCTTCCTCGGTGGCCGGATGTCCCACGCGATCGCGGCCACCCGGAGCATGCAGCGCATCTGCGCGGGGGAGAGCCCGCGGTTCAGGCTGCCGATCCTCGACAACGTCGGTACGCCGGTAGGTGTGGACGTGCGCAAGGTGGTCGAGCTGGGCATCACCCCGGCCGTGAACACCGGCATCATCCACGCGACCGCCGGGACCGGACAGGTCGGTGCGGGCGTGGCCTGGGCTCCGATCGAGTGCTTCACCGACGCCTTGCTCGATCTCGACCGACGTCTCGCGCCTGACGCGTGACAAGCCACCTAGCGCCGATCGTCGCCGGGGCGGGCGTCGCTGCCGCCCATCCCGACGGCGCGTACGGGACCGTTGTCGGCACCTTCCGGCACGGTTGCTACGTGCAGGTCCACGGTGGCATGTACGCCGTGGCCGGACCTGCCGTCGCACCCGGGCCGATCCACCTGATCGTCGAGCAGGCTCCCGCTCGGGTACCGGAAGGACTCGCGGTCTGGCGCGACGGCGGGCGGCTGCGCTCGACCGAGTGGCAGATCGACCTGGCCGGGGCCGCTGTCTTCAGGCCACGGATGCCCGGCCCGCGGGACCTCCAGCTGGCGGCGTCCGCACTCAATGCGATGCGCGGCCGGCTCGCTGTGCCCGACGATCTCCACTCTTGCTGGGACTCGGTACGCCGTGCCGTGGCCACCGACGATCTGACCGCGGCCAGGGAACTGCTCGAAGGTCGTGGCGGCGGCCTGACACCGACCGGCGACGACGTCCTCGCGGGCATCCTGCTGGTGCACGCCTGGCGAGGCGACGATCCGGAGGGGCTGTCGGAGGTTGCGCGGGCCGCGGCCACCACGAACCTCAGCCGGTCGTTCCTCAGTTGGGCGGCCCAGGGGCAGAGTCTGGCGCCTGTGCACGACCTGATGGCGCATGCGGCAGCGCACGATCAACCAGCGTTCGTCCACGCGGTCGCGACGGTGTCGGCGATCGGCGGATCGTCAGGAGTCGCGCTGCTCTGGGGCATCGGACTGGCCGCCGGCGCGGCCGGCACCCTCAGGAGTTGGCGCGCGGCAGCCGCCCCGCCTGCGCAAAGCACGACCTGAGCTGGCGGGGGAGCGTTGCCTCCAGGCGACGCAGCGCCGTACGTGCCTCGTCGGGAGCTCCGACCTCCCCGAGGAGCAAGAGTGAACCGGTCTGCCGGGCGACGGTGGCTGCCTCCTCGCCGCGTCCGAGCAGGTGGAACGCCAAGGCCTGGTACTTGAGTGAACTCGCCGCACGCGCGGCGACGAGCAGCGCTTCAGGGTCCTGGAGCCCCATCCGGCAGGCCACCTCGCGGACCCGCAGGTCCGCTCGCCACCGGAACGGCAGCCAGTGCTCGATCAGGCGCCCGGCCATCTCCAGGCGTTCGGCCGCGCGGTCGGCCTGGCCGTCCAGACGCTCGCTGTCCGCCAGCGAGCAGAGGGCATGCAGTTCCTGCTCGATCTGCAGGCTGCCCGCCTCCACCTCACGGGACTGACTCAGGGCCAGCTCCGACAACTCGTGCGCCCGGAGCGGTTCGCCCAGTTCGCGCCACACCCAGGCCAAGGTGGTGTTCGTCCGCGCTCGGTAGAACGAAACGTCGTACCGCTCGAGGATCTGCGCCTTCGTCTGCAGGACGGTCAGGGCGCCGGACAGGTCGCCGGCGTTGCCCCTGGCCAGGCCGGCGAAGAACAGTGCCCGCAGCAGCGGATGGAACGCGCCGATGCTGTTCGACACCGCGACCGCGTCGTCGAGGACCTCGATGGCCTCGCCGTAGCGGTCGGCATGGGCGAGCAAAGCGCCGAGACAGCTCGACACCGAGGCCTTCACCGCTCCGTCCTCGTCGCCGTTCTCGTTGAGGGCCCGCTCGTACGCGCGATGGGCGGCGTCGAAGTCGCCGGCCCAGTGCTTGGTCCTCCCGAGCAGGTTCCACGCGCTCGGTCGGGCGCCGGGCATCCGGGAGGCCTCGTCCGCGCGCGCCACCGCCTCCTCGACGTCGCGTCGGTAGTACGCCGTCCAGCCGAGCCGCTCGACCGCGGTGGCCCGGAGCGAGCGGTCACCTCGCGCAACCGCCAGCGCCTCGGCCTCCTGGTGATCGTCCGTCGCCGCGTCGAAGGCTCCGAGCTCTTCCTCGGCCGCACCGCGTCCGATCAGCGCGAGCCCTTCGAGCTCTTGGTCGTCTGCCTGGCGGGAGGTGTCGAGGGCGTTCGTGAACAGGCGCACGGCATCGGCGTTCGCAAACGAACGACGGGCCAGGGTGGCCGCCTCGTACCACGACCTCGCCGCGGCTTCGGTCAGTCCGGCCCGTTGCTGGTGATGTGCGCGCAGCTCCGGTCGCGCCGAGAAGATCTCCGCCAGCTGACGGTGCCGCAGGACCCGGACCGGTCCCGGCAGGTTGTCGTACAGCGCCTGACCCAGGATCGGCGGTGACGAGACGAACAACTCATTGCGAGAGGCAAGCAGTCCGGCCGCCATCGCCTTCTGCAAGGTGGGCATCAGGTTGACCGCCGGGCGGCCGACGAGCTCCTCGAGGGTGTCGACGTCGAACGCGGTCCCGATCACCGATGCGGACTGGAGTAGCTCCTCGACGTCGCTGCCACTGCGCCGTACCCGGTCCAGAACCATCGAGCGCAGCGTGCCAGGGATCTCCGCCTTGTTCTCGCCGCGAGTGAGGGCGGCGAGGACCTCGACCACGAACATCGGGTGGCCCTGCGTCAGCTCCCAGACGAAGGCTGCCTCGGTGGCACTTCCAGCCTGTTGTGCCAGCAGCGCCACGTCCGACTCGTCCAGCGGTCCGAGCTCGACCAGTACGCCGTTGCCCGCCAGTGCGCGCAGCTCCGGATCCAGGCGGTCGGACGGAACGGTCGCCACCACGAGGAGTGGTACGTCGTCGATCGTGTGCAGAAGCCACTGAAGTGCTTCCACCGTGGCCGTGCCGGCGAGGTGCAGGTCGTCGAAATACAGCAATAGCGGCCGGTCCTCCGCGGCGGTCGCAAGCACATGGCGCAGCGTGTTGAGGATCCGTCGATGCTCGATCTCCGGACTCGCACGCCGGTACTCCGTGACGCCCACGACGTCACGCAGATCCGGCACCAGCTCCACCGCGGTGTCCGTCCAGGAACCGAGCATGGCCGGCAGGGCGTCGGGAGCGGTGGAGAGAAGAATCCGGCTGAGCACAGTCAGGAGCGGCTGGAGCGGTGAGGATCGCTCGCCCTCGAAACAGTCGACTCTGATCGCGCGCGCGCCGCCGCGCTCGGCGTAGTCGGCCAGCTCCTGCGCGAGCGAGGAGCATCCCGAACCAGGGCTGCCGGTGACGACGATCGATCCGGCCTGTCCGGCGGCCGCGACATGCCAGCGCTCGACCATGGCGGCGTACTCGCCCTGTCTGCCGATCAGGGTTGAGCTGCCCGCGACGGACGCTGGGCGAGGCGTCAGGATCGGTCCGGGGTCGGCGCCGCTGACGATGGCACTGAACAACGCGTCGGTCTCCGGGCTCGGCTCCACCTCGAGCTCCCGGCGCAGCTCGAGCCGGAGCTCGTCGTACGTCTGCAACGCCGAGGCGCGGTCGCCGAGGTGCCATTGCGCGTTCATCAGCGCGCGGCCGGCCTGCTCGTCGTGGCGGAAGTGGGACAGGACCGACTCGGCCTGGTTCGCGATCTCGCTCCACATCCCGAGCCGGGCCTGGGCATCCCAGCTGGCCCGGTTCAGGCGGCGGGCCAGCGCGTCCACGTGGCGCTGCTGGTCCTCGGCCCAGGTCCGTTGGGCGACGGCGGGAGGCAGCTCGGGATGGCCACGAGTGAGCAGGCCGAAAGCGCGGCGCGCCGCGGTGACCGTCACGGCCGGGCTCAGGGCGGCGCGGGCCTGGGCCGACTTGGTCAGCTCCTCCAGGAGCGCGAGGTCACTGGTCCACGCCCGTCCGCAGTTGAAGCGGTAGCCGGTCGACGAGGAGCCGGCGATGACGTCGGATCCGACCGCCCGGCGCACCCTGCTCACCAGCGAGGCGATCACGCGGTCGGCACTGTGCGGAGCATCCTCGTCCCAGAGGGCGTCCACCAGAGCGTCGATGTCCACGAGCGCGCCACTGGCGGCGACCAGCCGGCGCAGCAGGATCCCGGCCCGGCCGGCCGGGATCGGGCCGAGCTGACGTCCGTCCGCGTCGGTGACCGTCAGGGCCCCGAGCACGTAGACGGTCGAGGGCGCCGCATGGCTCGGCATCAGGATGACGCTCCTCTCTCCCCAGTTTCTCCGACCATCTCCTATGGTATAAATACATCACTGATAGTGGAGGACGGGTGGTCCTCCCGGGCGAGTCGGCTGGAGAGGCAGGCGCAATGGCTGGAGCTGGTCCGAGCTTCCTGACCCTGCCGGAGCGGCCCGCCAAGCCACGGTCGGCCGGGCTGACCCATGTCTTGGACAAAGGGTATTCCCTGGACCGGGTGGAGTCCGTACTCAAGGCGTACTCCGGCTGGATCGACGTCTGGAAGCTCGGCTGGGGTACGGCGTACATCGAGCCCGCGCTGGCCGAGAAGGTCCGGGCGCTGCGCGACCACCAGGTCAAGCCGTGCACCGGCGGCACGCTGCTCGAGATCGCCTGGCTGCAGGGCCGGGTGGACGAGTTCTTCGAGTTCGCGACCTGGGCGGGTTTCGAGTGCGTCGAGGTGTCCCGGGGGAGCACGGACATGCTGCTGGCCGAGAAGCACCGGATCATCCGGCAGGCCCGGTCGCTCGGGTTCGAGGTCTTCGCCGAGGTCGGCAGCAAGAACCCCGGTGACGCTGTGTCCGCGGCCGAATGGACCACCGAACTCGAGACGGATCTGGAGGCCGGCGCCGGCTGGCTGGTGGCCGAGGGTCGCGAGAGCGGCACCGTGGGTCTGTACGACGCGGGCGGCTACCTCCGCGAGGACCTGCTCGACGAGCTCGCCTCGTCCGCCGCTGCCGAGCTGATCATCTACGAAGCGCCGCAGCGAGCGCAGCAGGCGCACCTGATCCGGCGGCTCGGCCCTGAGGTCAACCTCGGCAATATCGCGGTGGACGACGTGATGGGCCTGGAGACGTTGCGCCGCGGACTCCGCTCCGACACGATCGGGCTCGGCGCGACGCTGGAGAGCTCGGCTCGTGCGCACTGAGGAGCCGGTCCTGATCCAGCCGACGGATCCCGGCGCACCGAACGTCATCCCGTCGCGCTACCGCCAGGTCGCCGTCGCGGCTGTCCCGACCCTCGACCCGGTCTGGCTGGCCGATCACTTCACCGATCGCGAGGTGTACTTCCGGACCCGGTTCATCGTGGCCCGGCACGAAGGTCGCGTGGCGCTCGTCGAGGTGGACCGCAAGCCGTCCGCGGACCTGTTCACGCTGACCGTCGCGGCCCGGGTACTGGCCGGCCCCGACGACTGTGCCGTCGTCGTCGACGAGACCGTCGACACCGCCGTTCCGTCGCAGCTGGCTGCCGCCGCGGAGGCCCTTCCCGGCGTCCGGTGTGTCGTGGTCGAGGGGTCCTACTCCCACGTGAGCTTCATCCTGAACCCGGCACCGATCCGGGTCAGGCTCGTCGACGTCGTTCCGCCCGGCCCGGCCAAGTTGCTCGACCAGGTACGCCGGGTGCTCGCGACGGCCGAGGATCTCCCGCCGATCGTCGTCGTACCGGACCTGGTCGACAGCCGACGTCTTCTCGCCGAGGCGTACGACGTACCTCCGCGCGATGTGCTGATCCCGTGTCGTGGTTCGGGGATGGACTTCCCGGGCAGCACGGTGTCGTTCCTGGACGAGCGACCGCCGGAGCGCGGCTGGACGCTGCTCGGGTGTGAACGCTCCAATCAGATCCACCAGTGGTTCTACGGCAGCACGCCTGAACGCGTCGACATCTGTCCGCGACAGTGGCTGACGGCGGACGGCCGGCGTACGCTCACCCGCTGCTGCCTGCTCCAGGAGGGCATCGAGAGCGAGCCGACCGGAACGGTCGTGCCCTGGGGTGCCTCGCTGGCCGAGGTTCGCGCGGCGCTCGAGACGATCGTCGATCGGTCGGGGGTCGTATGGACGCACATCTGATCGATTCCGCGGTCTTCGGGCACCAGTGGAGTACGGCGGAGAGCCGCGGGATCTTCGCCGAATCCACTCGGGTTGCTCGGTGGCTCGACGTGATCATCGCGCTGGCCGAGGCCCAGGCGGACGTCGGCATCATCCCGGCCTCGTCGGCGGCTGCCATCGCGGGGCTCCGCGGCGACGAGCTGGATCTGGATGCCGTTGCGGAAGGCACCCGGACGACTTCGCACTCGACGCTCGGCCTGATCCAGGTGCTGCAGCGGATGCTGCCCGCCGACGCGGCCGAGCACGTGTACTACGGCACCACCGTCCAGGACATCTCGGACACCGCGCAGGTGCTGGAGATCGCCGAGGTCGGCGGGCTGGTGTGGCGGGACCTCTGGGCGATCGAGGCAGAGCTCCTGGCTCTTGCCGAGCGGTACCGCGAGATGCCGATGCTGGGCCGCACCCACGGTCAGCCGGGGGCTCCGATCACGTTCGGGTTCAAGGCTGCGACGTGGGCCGACGAGATCGGGCGCAGTCTGGAACGTCTTCGCCAGGGTCGTGACCGCTGGCTGGTGGCCGAGCTTGGTGGAGCGGTCGGCGTACTCGGGTTCTTCGGTGCGCAGGCGTTGCCGCTGCGGGCGGCGTACTGCGATCGACTCGGGTTGGCCGAGCCGGCCATCTCCTGGTTGACCACTCGCGATCGGCTGGCGGAGTTCGCTCAGGTGATGGCCGTTGCGGTCGGCGCGATGGCGCGGATCGCCAACGAGGTCTACATGCTCGCCCGCGCCGAACTGGCCGAGGTGCGCGAGCCGACGCCGGCGACCACGGTGGGCAGTATTTCGATGCCACACAAGCGCAATCCCGAGGTGTCCGAGCAGATCGTCACGCTCGCCCGGCTGGTTCGATCCTCGGCGGGTGTGCTCGCCGAGACGTTGGTCGGCGAGCACGAGCGGGACGGCCGCTCGTGGAAGACCGAGTGGGTCGTGCTGCCGGAGCTCAGCCACTACGTTCTCGCCGCGTCCGGTATGACGCGGTCCCTGGTAGGCGGGCTCGAAGTCGACCCGGCGCGGATGCTCGCGAACCTGGAGGCGACCGGGACGGCGTCTTCGGAGCGGCTGCTGAGCGTGATGTCGGCGCGGCTGGGCAAGCACCGGGCTCAGGCCACGCTGCAGGACGCTTACCGCGCCGCGATCGGCTCCGGCCGGTCTCTCACGGCAGTGCTCGACGGGCAGATCGAGCCCGCCGAGCTGGCCGAACTCGACCGGTTCGACACCGGCGCCGCTGCTGCCATGGCCGATGAGGTGGTGGCACGCGCCACCCGTCGTCGGGCCGGGGAGAGTGCGTCGTGGCGCTGACCGACCTTCTCCGAGTGCCGCTCGGAACCTTCCCCACTCCGCTGCAGCACGTCGCGGATCTCGCGGGTACGCCGGGACTGCGCGACGTACTCGTCAAGCGCGACGACCTGACCGGGTTCGCCTGGGGCGGCAACAAGGTGCGCACCCTCGAGTACGTCCTCGGGGATGCTGTGTCGCTGCGGGCCGACACCATCGTGGTCGCGGGTGGCCCCCCTTCGAACTTTGCCGCTCTCCTGGCCGTTGCTGCTGCCGGACAAGGCATCGCGGTCGTGCAGGTCTGCTACGGCAACCCGCGCGAGGGTGCAGCCGCGCTGGCCGTGTCGAGAAGGGCTGGCGCGGCCGTGGAGTTCACCGGCTCCGCCGATCGCAGCAGCATGGACGAGTACGCGGGCGCGCTGGCCGGACGGCTACGGGCAGAGGGTCGGCGGCCGTACGTCGTACCTCGCGGGGGAGCGACACCGGTAGGCGCGTGCGGGTTCGCCGTCGCCGCCGCGGAGTTGGTATCGCAGTTGGCCGAACGACGGATCGGCGCCGCGAGCGTCGTGATCCCGGTCGGCTCCGGAGGCAGCATCGCCGGACTGCTCGCCGGCCTCGCGTCGACCACTGGGATCGACATCGTAGGTGTCTCGGTCTCCCGGCCCGTCGCGGAGATCGAGGCGCAGGTTTCGACCCGCGCGGAGGAGTGCGCCCGACTGATCGGCGCCACCGGCCCGCTGCCGCGCTGGCGAGTGGTCGACGGACGCGGCCCTGGGTACGGCGGCGGATGGCCGGAGGCCGACGAATTGGCGGGCGCTTTGTTGCAGCACAGCGGTTTCGTCGCCGACCCGGTCTACAACGCGAAAGCGCTGTTGTGGCTGAGCAGTCATCGCAGCGAGCTGTCAGGACCTGTCCTGTACTGGAGCACCGGTGGGGCACTCGCCGCCGCCGACGAACTCACCACCCCGGCAGCCACCCCCACGGCCGTCGGCGAGGAGGCAACGTCATGACAGCGGTGAACTCGGGCCGACGGGTCGAAGGGCCTTCCAAGGACCGCCCCGCGCAGCAACTCATCGACGCGGGGTTCGCTTGGGAGATCGCGGACGCGCCGCTGCTGCACCACGGTCTGAACATGGCCGACATCGCCCACGTACTCGACCTCCGCCACCGGCACATCATCCCGGAACGGGCGGCCGCGGCGCTGCTCGGCGTACTGCTGGACACGCATCGCACCAAGCCCGAGGACTTCCCGTACGACGCGGCGTACGGCGAACCGTACAACTCGCGCGAGCGCCACTTCGTCGCCACCATCGGCGACGACGCCGGCTGGTTGCACGCCGGCCGGCCCCGGCGCGAGGCGGCCCGGGTCGCACTGCGGATCCTGCTGCGCGGACTGACCGCCCGGCTCGCGGTCGCCGCCTCCGAGTTCGCCGCCACCTCGTGCCGTACGGCGGCTCGCTATCGTGAGGTGTACATGCCGGACCAGACGTACCTCCAGCAGGCGCAGCCCTCGACGTTCGGCCACTACCTGCTCGGGTTCGTGCCGCCGGCGATCCGGGACTGCGATCGGTTGATGGACGCCCTGGCCCAGGTCAACACGAGTCCCGGCGGCGCCGGGTGTGTCAACGGCAGCCGGTTGCTGGACGACCGCCGGGTGATCGCGGACCTGCTCGGGTTCGACGACGTGATCACGCACACCCGTGACGCGATGTGGCAGACCGACACCTTCGTCGATGTGCTGACCACCAGCGTCAGCCTGCTGTCCAACCAGTCCAAGCTCGCCGAGGACCTCGAGATCTGGTCCAGTCAGGAGTTCGACTACGTCGACCTGGCCGGCCCGTACACCCGTGCCTCGGTGCTGATGCCGCAGAAGCGCAACCCGTACGCGTTGTCGATCGTTCGCGGTGGTGGCGGCGTACTGATCGGGCGGCTGACCGGATTCCTGGCGGTCGTGAAGAGCCCGTCGGCCCGCAGCGACAACCTGATTTTCGCGTACGGCGAGATCCCGAAGGCTGTCGAGTTCGCAACCCGGATCACCGCGCTGATGGAAGGCGTGGTGGACACGCTCAGCGTCAACGAGGACCGGATGTGGCAGCGGCTGGAGGAGGGGTACACGCAGGCCACGGATCTGGCCGAGTTCGTCATGCTTCGGTGCGGCCTGGACTACCGGGCGGCGTACCTGGTGGTGGGCGAGGTGGTGCGCGAGGCCAGCCGGCGCGGGGTCCGGGGTGTCGACATCAGCTCCGACGACCTCGATCGTGCGGCGACGTCGGTCGTCGGGCGCACGCTGGATCTCGATCCCGAGGAGATCAGGACCGTCCTCGATCCGCGGGCGATCGTCGCGACCCGCAGCGCCCTCGGCGGTGCCGCGCCGGAGGCCGTCCAGTCGATGTGCGAGGAGTACCTGGCCAAGGCCGTGGACCTCGGCTACCGGGCGAATCACGCGCTCGAGAAGTACGCCGCTGCGGAGGCCCGGCTGCTCGCCGAGGCGGAACAGGTGGCCGCCGGACGGAACGACTAGGTCGTGTCCGGGCCCGTTGCAACGCCGTGCAACACCTGTGCAACAGCAGGGGGCAGCATCCGTTCATGGACACGTACATCGCTGGACCTGACTGCTGCGGATGCCGCTTCGAGCAGAGTGCACCGGCGCACCATCGGCGCCTGATGTCCCTGGAGGCGCAGCCGATGACCTCCTTGGTGGAGCTCATCGAGATGGCCGCCACCTGGGGTGAGATCGAGTACGGCGAGTTCGAGCCGGTGATCCCCCCGAGCGAATGGATCGACTTCGCCGAAGCGCACGCGTGGACCGATGGTGACCGCGTGTTCGACGCGCTGGTGGCACTTGCCTCCCTGGTGCCACCAGCGCGCTCCACGGCCGGCGCCAGAGCCGTGCCCGTGCTGGTTTCGGTGTGAGACCCGAGAGGAATCCCGATGACCGATGCACCCCGGATCGCGATCAACGGCCTCGGCCGGATCGGCCGTGCGCTGCTGCGCTCCATCATCGCCCGCGACTCGTTCGTCGACGTCGTCGCCGTCCATGACCTGACCCCCGCGTCGACGCTGGCCTACCTGCTCCAGCACGACACGGTGCACGGCCGGCTCGGCGTACCGGTGGTGGCGACCGACGACGAGCTGATGGTCGGCGACCGGCGGATCCGGGTACTGCGGGCGAACCACCCGGGGAACCTGCCGTGGTCGTCGCTCGGGGTCGACGTGGTCGCGGAGTGCAGCGGGCACTTCACCAGCAGGGACCGGGCCGGAGGGCATCTGCGGGCCGGCGCGAAGCGAGTGGTCATCTCCACCCCGACCGACTCGGCGGAGGCGACGATCTGCCTCGGCGTCAACGAGGCGAGTCTCGACCCGGACTCGGACCGGATCATCTCGAACGCATCCTGTACGACGAACTGTGTCGCGCCGATCCTCGCGATCCTCGACGAGGCCTTCGGGGTCGAGGGCGGCTGGGTCGACACCGTGCACGCGTACACGAACGACCAGCAACTGCTCGACCTGCCGCACCACGACCTGCGCCGATCCCGTGCCGCGGGTCAGAACATCATCCCGACCGGAACAGGTGCGGACACCGCGCTCGCGCGTGTACTGCCGCACCTGAAGGACCGCGTGCACAGCGTCGCGGTGCGCGTCCCGGTGCCCGACGGCTCGCTCAGCAATGTCGTGGGCATGCTCCGCGGCCGGGCCAGCACAGAGCAGGTGCGCGACGCGTTCATCCAGGCCGCGCTGTCCGAGCGATGGTCCGGCATCGTCGGCGTGAGTGACATGCCGATGGTCTCCAGCGACGTGATCGGCGACCCGCGGTCCTGCGTCGTGTCCCTGCAGGACATCGAGTCGCACGGCGACGCCGTCCGCGTGTTCGGCTGGTACGACAACGAGTGGGGCTACGCCAACCGGCTGCTCGACCTGGTCGAGATGGTGACGCTGCGCACCAACGTCAGGCGCCCCGTGACCGACCTGGGCACACCCCGCTCCGCTCTGGTGCGGTGATCAGTTCCGGCGTTCGGGCAGCGACACCCAGACCGCCTTGGTGGCGCGGCCGGACGGGTTGCGCCAGGAGTGGCTCTCCTCGGAGCGGAAGTGCAGCGAATCGCCCGCGGTCAGGCGGTAGGTCTGAGCTCCCACCGTCAGCTCCAGCGATCCCGACTGGACATGCACCAAGGTCTCGCCCGCCGAGCGCCGTTCGTCATCGGCCGACTGTGCGCCCGCTGCGATCTCGTTGACACTCGCCGTCAGGTCGAAGGGCCCTGAGTCCGCGGAGATCGATCCGAGCACCACAGCTCCATCGTGTGACGTATGGATCCGCCGCTGGTCCTTGGGGGTGAAGGCCACCGGCGTGGCCGGAGCGTCGGTCTCGTCGATGAAGTGCGCGACCGGCACCTGGAAGGCCGCGGCCAGCTTGAGCAGCGTGGTGATGGTCGGGACCATCGTGCCCTGCTCCACCTTGTGAATCGCGGCCGGCGACACGTCGGAGCGCTCGGCCAGCTGCTGGAGTGACAGCCCGAGCCGGGCGCGCAGAGCGCGCAGCCTCGGGCCGATGCCGGAGACGACCTCGGAGACTGCGGACTCCGACAGAGGGGGCCCGGTGGGTCGCTCGGCCGGCGCGTCGTCGCGGGCCCGTGCGGCCCGCTGCGATGGAGGTGTCACTGATCGCTCCTTCGTCGTCTGCCGGTCGACCCCGGCGTTTAGTAGACGCAGTCTATCCGATGGTTGACGGATGTCTGTGTGTCTCATAGTGTACTAGCTTATCCGATAAGAGATTCGGAGTCATTCCACCGGGCGCGAGGAGAACCGCTTGTGGACGGCATTCACGACATGGGTGGCACCCACGGCTGGGGCACGGTCGCGGTCGACCCGGACGAGCCTGTCTTCGCCGAGGATTGGCACGCCCGCACGTTCGCGCTCAGCCTCGCGTCGATGGGCGCCTCGGGGACCAACCTGGACGCCTTCCGGCACGCGCTCGAGCGCCTGCACCCGATCGACTACCTGTCTGACGGGTACTACGGGCGTTGGCTGAGCGCTGCCGAGCTGCTGCTGGTCGACAGCGGTGTGCTCGCGCCGGGTGCGGTCGAAGCCCGTGCGCGTCGCCTGGCCGGTGAGGACGTCACCGAACCGGCCGGCACCGAGGTGAACAAACCGTCGTACCAGCGTGGTGGGCCCGGTTCGTTGCGGCAGATCGACGACGAGCCGGCCTTCGACACCGGGCAGCGGGTCCGGGCCCGTGAGCTCTACAAGTCCGGCCACACCCGGATGCCCGCGTATGTCCGCGGTCGCACCGGGACCGTCGAAGCTCGCCGTCCGGCCGCCGTACTGCCCGACAGCACGGCCCATTTCACCGGCGAGGACGCCCAGCACGTGTACACCGTTCGCTTCGAGTCCACCGAGCTGTGGGGCCCGGACGCCGAACCTTCGACCCTGCTCATCGACCTCTTCGAGAGCTACCTGGAGGAGAGCCAGTGAGTTCTGATCCACGTTCCGTCGACCGGCCGCCGGCCGCCCTGCGCGCCGAGGCGCTCGAGGAGCTGCTCACCGAGCGCGGCCTGGTGAAGACCGAGGTACTCGACGGTTTCATCAATCGCTATGTGAACGACGTCGGCCCGCTGAACGGCGCCAAGGTCGTGGCCAAGGCCTGGGTCGACCCCGACTACCGTGAGCGGCTGCTCGCGGACGGCACCGGTGCCATCAAGGAGCTCGGCTTCGCCGGTCCGCAGGGCGAGCACATCGTGGTGGTGGAGAACACCGAGGAGGTGCACAACCTCGTCGTGTGCACACTGTGCTCCTGCTACCCCTGGCCGGTGCTCGGGCTGCCACCGGATTGGTACAAGGATCCGGCGTACCGGTCCCGGGCTGTCCGGGAGCCGCGGGCGCTGCTCGCGGAGATGGGGCTGCAACTTGCCGACGACATCGGCATCAAGGTCTGGGACTCCAGCGCCGAGAACAGGTACTTCGTGCTGCCACGCCGCCCGGCGCACACCGAAACCCTGTCCGAGGAGGAGCTCGCCGCCCTCGTGACCCGCGACGCCATGGTCGGCGTCGCCGAGGTGGTCTCATGACCGCGGACTCACTCGAAGACGCCGTTGCCGGGCTGCCCCGGTCGAACGGCGAGCTGGTCTTCGCGCAACCGTGGGAGAGCAGGGCCTTCGGTATCGCGGCGGCGCTGGCCGATCAAGGGCTGTTCACCTGGAAGGACTTCCAGGTGAACCTGATCGCCGAGGTGTCCCGGCGCGAGGCGGAGCCGGGGGAGTACAGCTACTACGACCGTTGGCTCGGTGCGCTCGAGGCGCTGCTGTCCGAGCGAGGTGTGGTGTCCGCGGACGACATCGACGTTCGCGCCGACGTTCTCTGTCATCGGCCCGCGGGTCATGATCATCGCGACGACGGCCATGGCGACCACACGCACTGACGGCCAGGTGGCAGCCGACCGCACCGTCGAAGGTGTCTGGCACGGCGGATACCACTGCTCCGTCGAGGCCGGGTCCTTCACGATCGAGGTCGACGAACCCCTGAGCGTCGGCGGCACCGACCTCGGACCGCAGCCGACCGACCTGCTCCTCGCCTCGGTCGCCTCCTGTTTCACGCTGGCGCTCAGCTATGCGGCGCGGAAGCGCTCGATCGAGCTGACGGAGCTGTCGGTCCGCGCGACCGGCACGTACGACGGGTTGCAGTTCGGCGCCATCCGGGTCGACGCCCGGATCGGTGCACCCGAGGCCGAGCTCGAGCGCCTGGTCGAGGTGGCCGAGCGGGTCTGCTACGTGACCAACACCCTTCGCTCCGGTGTGCGAGTGAGCACCCAGGCGGTGTCCACCGCCGCTGTTCCTACTGACGGAAGTGAGTACTCGTGAAGATCGTTGTGATCGGCGGCGGAGCCGCCGGCCTGGGGGTGGCCGGTGCCGCCAAGGGCCAGGACCCGTCGGTGCAGACCGTGGTCTACACCGAGTACGAGGACGTCGCGTACAGCCCGTGCGGGATCCCGTTCGTGCACGGCAAGGAGATCGAGTCGTTCGAGAAACTGTTCCTCGCCACCAAGGAACAGTACGTTGCCCAGGGCATCGACGTGCACTACGAGACCACCGTCGAGAGCATCGACACCCGGTCCCGCACGATCAAGGTCGGCGGCGAGGGCGAGGTCGGCTACGACAAGCTCATCCTCGCGACCGGCTGGAACTACGACACCCCGGACATCTCCGGTGTCGAGCTCGGCGGCATCTACCACGTCAAGAACATCCGCGCCGCGATGGAGTGGGACAAGTACCTGGACACGGTCGAGTCGGCCGTGGTGGTGGAGTCCGGCCCGATCGCGATGGAGATGGTCTCGGCCCTGCAGCACCGCGGCATCAACGTCACGCTGGTCGATCCCGGTCCGTGGCCGATGGCCGACGTGATCGACCCGGACATCGTCGAACCGGTCCGCAAGGACTGGGCCGACTCGGGCGTGACACTCAAGTTCGGTGAGCGGGTGACCGCCTTCCACGGCACGGATACGCTGACTCACGTCAGTACGACGTTCGGCGACGTACCGGCGCAACTCGCCGTCATCGGCAGCCACAAGGTCGCCAACACCGCACTGGCCGGCGCCGCGGGGATCAAGCTCGGCAGCACCGGCGGTATCGCGGTCGACCCACGCATGCGCACGTCCGACCCGAACGTCTTCGCCGCGGGTGACTGCGCCGAGATCCCGCACGGTGTCTCGAACGTGCCGCTGCAGGGACTGTCGGGCAGTCACGCGTACGCGCAGGGTAAGACCGCCGGCATCAACGCGGCCGGCGGCAACCGGGTGCACAACCCGGTCTACGTGCCCTGGGGAATGCTCGCCGGGCAGTGGATGATCGGCGGAGTCTCGTTCGGAGAGACCCTCGCCACCGCGCTCGGCCTGCCCTTCGTGACCGGTGTCGCCGACGGCATCACCCGGGCGCGCTACTACCCGGGCGTGAAGCCGATCAAGGTCAAGCTGCTGGCGGATCCGAAGACCCGGCGGCTGATCGGTGCCCAGATGATCGGCGGCGAAGGGATCAAGGAGCGCGCGGACTTCCTCGGCATCGTGGCCCGGACCGGCGTCACCATCGACACGCTGGCGACGATGGAGAACGTCTACTCACCGGCGATCGGCGCGCTGAACGAACCCATCGCGATGGCCGCGCAAGCGCTCGTCGCGAAGCTCTGAGGCGGCCGGCATGTCCTTCTTCCGCTGGCTCCGCTCGAACTCCGAGCACGCCCTGCTCAGCGACGCACAACGCCGCGTGGCCGCCAGGTACGACGCCAACCCGCCGGCCCGGCCACACGGACTCAAGGACCGGTGGTGGCGACAGGTCTTCGCCCCCGTGTACCGGTTCCTCCCCTGGGGCCTGCGCCGGGCCACCATGCAGGCGATGCCCGGCAGCCACCGGATGGGATGGCCGAAGCCGGAGTACCTCCCGCCCGGCGACCAGTGAACCCCTGCACCCGACCCGGGCGCAGGTCCTCCCACCATCTCAGCACCGTCAACACCTCGAAGGAGTCAGCATCATGCCGAAGACGGTCACCATCGAACCGCCCCAGGAGGGCGACATCCTCTTCGACGTCGAGGAGAAGGTATTCCCCGACTACCAGGCCAACGAAGGCGACAAGGCGTACGTCTTCATGCACACCGTTCCCTTCGAGGGTTCTGTGGGTCTGGTCAACATGCTCACGGCCACCCGGCTGCAGCGGAAGGGGTTCGACCTCACCTTCGTCCTCTACGGACCCGGCGTCCTGATGGCGTCGGCGGCCCGTGGTTACCCGGCCGTCGGCAACGAGGGCTTCCCGGGCAACCTGGGCTACAACAAGCAGTTGCGGACGCTGATCGACGAAGGCGCGAAGGTCTACGCGTGCCGGTTCGCGATGGGCGCCCTCTACGGCATGCGCGAGGACGACCTGATCAAGGGCGTCACTCCGTTCAACCCGCTGGACGTACTGGACGCGAACATCCAGGCCTGGCGTGACCGCGCCCTGGTCCTGGCGACCTGGACGGTCTGATCGTCCGGACGAATCGATGCCCCGCAGCCTTCGCGCTGCGGGGCATCGTCAGATCTGCCGCTGAAACCAAGCCATGAGGATGGGATCGTCCAACCCGTGAGCGACCAGAGCCGCCTCCGACAGGTCGTCGTCGCGGGTGTAGTCGTTGTAGGCGGCAACGCATGGCAGACCCGCCGCGACGGCCGCCCGTACGCCGTTCTGCGAGTCCTCGACGGCCACAGTCTGCTCGACCGGACAGCCGGCCTGCCGCAGCACCTCGTCGTACGCCGCCGGGCTCGGCTTGAGGTCGGGTACTTCGGTGCCGGTGACAACGATCTGGAAGCGGGGACCGAAGACCCGGTCGAGCAGTGGTTCGACCCACGCCCGAGTCCCAGTCGTTGCCACATGCACCGGTACGCCGCCCGCCTCGAGCTCGTCGAGCAAGCGGTGCACTCCTGGCCGCGCCCGCACCTGTCCGTCCTCGATCAAGTCCCGCATGATCGCGGTCTTGCGAGCATGTAAGCGCTCGGCCAGGCGCCGGGCATCCTCGGACGACCGACCCGTCTGCTCGAACCAGACCGCCAGGCGTCTGGCTCCGCCGGTGATCCGGAGGAGCCGTCCGTACGTCGTGATGTCCCAGTGGTCAGGAAGTCCCGCCTCCTCGAAGGCGGCGTTGAAGGCGACCCGGTGGCCGTCGCGTTCGCTGTCGACCAGCGTTCCGTCGACGTCGAACACGACAGCGGCCAGCCGGTTCACCTCAGGTACCGCAGGTGTTCGCGGATCCGCTCGACCACCACTGGCACGGTGAAGCCGTGATGCGCCATCACCTCGTCCCCGGGACCACAGGTGCCGAACTCGTCGATCCCGATGGCCAGGTCGACCAGGCCTTTCCAGCCCATGGTGCTGCCGGCCTCCAGGCTGACCGTGGTCGCGTGCGGGTCTGCGACGTACGTCGACCGGTCCATCGCCGAGACCAGGCGAACGTCGTACCCCTCGGCGGTCAGCGCCTTCGCGACCTCCACGCCCAGGCCGACCTCGGATCCGGTCGCCACGAGCTCGACCGCGGCGCGCGGGCCGTGGTCATCCAGTGGCGTGGTCTGGGGGAGGGTCTGACGGGACAGGATCAGGGCGGTCGGACCGTCGGTCCGCTCCAGCGCGAGGCGCCAGGCCCGTGCGGTTTCGGCGTCGTCGGCAGGACGCAGTACCTGCAGTCCGGGGATCAGGCGCAGCGACTCGATCTGCTCGACGGGCTGGTGAGTGGGACCGTCCTCGCCGACCGCGATCGAGTCGTGGGTCAGCACGTGGATGACCGGCTGCCGCATCAGGGCGGCGAGCCGGAGCGCGGGGCGCAGGTAGTCGGCGAACGCGAGGAACGTGCTGCCGTACACCCGGAATCCGCCGTGCAGGCTGAGTCCGTTCATGACCGCGGCCATGCCGAACTCCCTGATCCCAAAGGCGATCGTGGACCCGGAGTAGTCGTCGCGCGTCACCAGGGCACCCCCGGTCGCGGTTCCGGTGGAACCCGCGAGGTCCGCCGAGCCTCCGACCAACTCCGGCATCAGCGCGGTCACCGCCTTGAGGCAGGCTTGGGACGATTGCCGCGTGGCCCGCGGCGCATCGCCGGCGACCCCGAGCAACGCATCCCCGAGGCCATCGGGCAGTCGCCGCGCCTGACTGCAGTGGAATTCCACTGCACGCTCCGGCCTGTACGCCGCAACCGCCGCGTCCCACGCGTCATGTTCGCGGGCACCCGCCGCGGCCAGCTCATTGCAGACCGCCCGCACCTGCTCCGGAACAGCGAACGGCGGATGCTCCCAGCCGGCCAGTCGTTTGGCCTCCGCGGCCAGCTCCTCACCGAGCGGCGAACCGTGTGCCTTCGACGTACCCGCCACGCCGGGAGCGCCGTGACCGATCATGGTCCGGACGGCGATGAAGCTCGGACGCGGGTCGGCCTTGGCGCGGGTGATCGCTGTGTCGACGGCGTCCACATCGGTGCCGTCGGCAACTGTCTGTGTGTGCCAGCCGTACGCCGCGAAGCGGGCTGCCTGGTCATCGCTGCAGGACCGATCGACCGCTCCGTCGATGGTGATCGAGTTGTCGTCCCAGAGCACGACCAGCCGGCCCAGGCCAAGGTGCCCGGCGAGCGAGGCAGCCTCGTGGCTGATTCCCTCCATCAGGCAGCCGTCGCCGACGATCGCGTACGTGTGATGGCCGGTGATCTCCGGGTAGCGGGCGTGTTCCATCCGCTCCGCCAGCGCCATCCCGACCGCCATGCCAAGTCCCTGTCCGAGCGGACCGGTGGTGCACTCGACCCCGGCCGTATGACCGAACTCGGGATGCCCGGGGGTGCGTGACCCGAGCTGCCGGAAGTTGCGCAGCTCGGCCTCGGGAAGGTCGTACCCGAAGATGTGCAAAAGGCCGTACAGGAGCGCGGATCCGTGCCCGGCCGAGAGAACGAAGCGATCGCGATCGGCCCACTCCGGTGCGGCCGGGTCATGGCGCAGGTGCCGGCTCCAGAGCGCCCACGCCATCGGCGCGGCGCCCATCGGCATACCGGGATGCCCCGAGTTCGCGGCCTGCACCATGTCGACGGCGAGGAACCGCAGGGTGTCGACAGCGAGCCGGTCGGTCTCGACTGACGGCGGTGTGGACCGCTGCAGGAGTTCGGTCATCAGGCAGCCTCCTCGTTCCGTGCAGCACTCGCCGCGGCGGCGCGCAGTTGGCGGACCGCCGCTGCTTTCCCGTCCTGGTGGGCGTACATCCAGGAACCGGAGATGAAGACGTCGGCGCCGGCGGCAGCTGCGCCGGTGATGGTCTCGGCGGTGATCCCGCCGTCGACCTCGAGCTCGATCGGCAGGCCGGAGTCGTCGATCATCTGCCGCAGCCGCGCCACCTTCTTCTCGGTCGAAGGGATGTACGCCTGACCGCCGAAGCCGGGGTTGACTGTCATCGCCAGCACCAGGTCGGTCTCGGTCAGGACGTTCTCCACCAGGTCGGCGGGCGTGTGCGGGTTCAGGGCGACACCGCTGCGGGCGCCGAGGTCCCGGATCCGGCCCAGGGTGCGATGCAGGTGCGTGCAGGCCTCCGCGTGCACGATGACCAGCTCACAGCCCGCCTCGACGTACCGCGGCAGCAGTTCGTCCGGCTCGACGACCATGAGATGCGCCTCGAAGGCGACCCGGCTGTGCTGCTGGGCGGCCGCGATCACGTCCGGTCCGAAGGTGAGGTTCGGGACGAACACCCCGTCCATCACGTCCCACTGGATCCGGTCGACGCCCGCGTCGCACAACGCGCGGATCTCGTCGCCGAGACGGGCGAAGTCCGCGGGCAGGACCGACGGAACGATCAGCGGCGGGGGAACGCGAGGGGTGGGTTCGGTCATGGGTGCGGCCTTCCTGGTCGGAGAACTCCCAGCGGACCGCGCCAGGCCCCTTCCGGCACTCACCCGGCCGGGTGGAGCTGCGGGTGAATCCCCTTGAGAACACAAGGTTTCCGGACCTGCTCCGCTTAGTCTTGGTCTATGACGGCACCGCTGCGACTGGTCCTGGTGGACGACCACGAGATGGTGCTGCACGGCCTGGTCGCGATGCTCGGTCATTTCGCCACCGAGGTGGTCATCACAGGACAGGCGACCACGGCCGCGGCGGCTCTCACGCTGGTCGCCGACGAGCGGCCCGACGTCGTGCTGTGTGACGTACGGATCGGGAAGGAGAGCGGGCTCGATCTGTGCCGTCAGATCACCGCGCAGTACCCGGAGACGAAGGTCGTGCTGCTGACGGTGTACGACGACGAGCACTACCTGTACCAGGCTTTGCGGGTCGGTGCCTCCGGCTACATCCTGAAGCGGATCGACGGTCAGGAGCTGGTGGCGCATCTGCGCCGGGTGCGCGACGGCGAGACCGTCATCGACCATGCGCTGGCCGGCCGCGTCGCACTGTCCGCGGCGCGGCTCAGCGCGGGGGAGTTCTGGCCCGGCGCACACCTCGGCCTCACTCAGCGCGAGTCGGAGGTGCTGGAGCTCCTCGTCTCCGGTCACTCCAACAAGGGCGTCGCGAGCAAGCTCGTCGTCAGTGAGGACACCGTGAAGACCCACATCCGTGGCCTGTACCGCAAGCTCGGAGTCTCCGACCGCAGCGGGGCGATCGCAGTCGCGCTCCGCGAGGGTCTGTTCCGTTGACCACCGCCACAGGCGCCGTGCCCACGGCTGCCGAGCTCGCGAGCCTGCTGCGGGCCGACGGCGTACTGCTGCTGGCCAGCGACGACCAGGAGCTCACGGTCGCGGACCTCTGGCCGCCGCACCCGTCGGCCGCCGCGCTGAGTATGCCGGTCGGCTTCGGAGTGACCGGACAGGTGGCCCGCAACGGCACACCGGTCGTCCTTGCGTCCGACTCGCCGCGCAACGCGCTGCACCGGCAGCTGTTGCGGCTGGAGCCCCGGCAAACCGTCGCCAGGATGGTTCTGCCGCTGCACGGTCTGGAGGACCGCATCGTCGGCGTACTGGCGGCACATCGCAGTCCACGCTTGCCGTTCGGTCCCGACGACCTCGCCCTCGCCGAGCCGTACGCCGCCGTGCTCGGGCTGCGGTTGCATGCCGAGCAGCTGTGGCTGGCGGTGAACCGCCACCGGACAGAACGGGACCGCCTGATCAAGCAGGCGATCTCGGCCCAGGAAGCCGAGCGCCGGCGGATCGCCTTCGATCTCCACGACGGTGTCACGACAGCCCTTGCGTCGATGGCGTTCCACCTCTCGGCGGCCGACCTGACGGTCTCCGAGCTCAGCGACCCCAAGGCCGGGACACCGGCGAAGCAGGAGCTCGAGCGGGCCCGGGCGGAGCTCGTCAGTGCCCGGGAGCTTGCCGATCTTGCCTACCATCAGACGCGCGCCGCGATCTCCGGTCTGCACAGTCTTGTGCTGGACGACCTAGGCCTGGTCGCGGCGATGGAGTCCCTCGTGCAGACGGCGGCGAGCGGCGGGGAGTCACCTTCGATCGACCTGTTGGTCGATCCCTCGGCGGCTCTGGACGTGATCCCCGACCACGTCGCCGCGGCCCTCTACCGGATCGCCCAGGAGGCACTCGCCAACGCGGTCAAGCACGCCGAGGCCGATCGCGTCGTCCTGTCACTGCGGCGGGTCGGCGACTCGATCGTGTTCGGCTGCGCCGATGACGGCAAGGGCTTCGACCCCGCGGAACGGCGTACCGCCCGCGCACGGGACGCGGACGGTGCGCAGCACTTCGGGCTCAGCTCGATCGCGGAACGCTGTGCCCTGATAGAGGCGTCACTCCGGATCGAATCGGTGCCCGATCGGGGGACGACGGTGCTGGTCGAGCTGCCGTTCTAGCGGATCGCCTGGCCGGCCTGACGGCAGTTGTCCACCAGGATCTGCTGGGCTGTCGCCACGTTCCGTACGTCGCCACCCCAAGCGCTCAGGGCGTCACTGACCAGCGCGCGCCCGAACGAGAAGGTGACCGGCCAGGGGCGATCGCCGAGGCGGTGCAGTTCCCGAAGCGCCTCGCAGACGTGACTCGTCGGCTGACCCCCGGACAGGAATGCGATTCCGGCCACCGCGGGCGGAACTGTGTCGGACAGTACGCCGAAGGTCGCGGCGGCAACTGTGCGTGCGGTAGCAGCGGGGGCATCGAGACCCGGCGTGACGAAGTTCGGCTTGAGCACGATGCCGGACAGGTCGACGTCGGCCTGCGCGAGTTCGTCGAAGACGACGCTCAGGGCCAGGCTCGACGCCTGTGCGGACGCACCCAGGTTGTGGTCGCCGGTGCACAGAACCTCCGGCTCGACGATGGGGACGATGCCGTGCTGCTGGCACAGAGCGGCATACCGCGCGAGCGCGTGACCGTTGGCCCGCGCCGAGTACGGCGTGATCGTGGCGACGTCGAAGACCGCACGCCACTTCGCGAACGCGGCTCCGCGCTCGGCGTACGACGCGAGCCGGTCACCCAGACCGTCGAGCCCCTCGGTGATCAGCGCTCCGCCACCACCCGGCAGCCTGCTCGTGCCGGTGTCGACCTTGATACCGGGCAGGATGCCCAGTTCGCGGGCAGCCTGCGGGAACGGGCGGCCGTCGCTCAGGTCCTGCCCGAACGTCTCGTCGCACCAGATCACCCCACTGACCGAGTCGGACAGTCCTTCGGCGGTGATCAGCAGCTCGCGGTAGTCCCGTCGCGCCTTCTCACTCGACGGGATGCCTTCCTGCTCGAGCCGGGACGACATGGTCTTGATGGACTCGTCGGCGGCCAGGATGCCGCGACCGGCGTGGGCCATCCGACGGGCGGTGTCGGCGAGGGTGGGGAGGTCGGTGCGCAGCGTCGTGGTCATGCAGAGCAGCATGCGGTCGTACGACGGCGCCGTACTCACCCCTTCGGGCGAGACCGGGTGTGAAACGCGGCCGTCCCCACCCGCTCGGGATCGCAGACATGCCGCAGGAACAGGCGGCTCGCGGCGGTCGGGTCGGCGGTGGTGCACAGATGCCACGGCCGGTCGACGGGAGTCCCGGGTACGGTGTACGGCGCGAGCTCGCCGGCGTCGAGTTGCCCGAGCACGGCCTCTTCATGGACCAAGGTCAGGCCCAGTCCCTGGCGAGCCGCCGCGACCGCCGCCCCTGACGTCCCGAGGGTCAGCAGCGGTGGCGCCGCTTGGAGCCGGCTCAGCAACGAGAGCGTGGTGTCCCGCGTGCCCGACCCCTGGCCGGTGAGCAACCACGTGGTGGTGAGTGGGTCGTCGTCGCGACCGGGCCGGCCGACCAACACCAAGCGGTTCGCCCGGCGGGCGCGAGTGACCAGGCCGGACCCGCGCGGCGGTCGTCCGGCCAGGACGACATCGACGGCGTGGTCCCGGGCGAGGGCGAAGAGCTCGTCGCGGGGAAGGACCGACAGCGACAGCTCGACCTGCGGATGGTCCTCGGCGAACGACGCCATCAGCCGCGGCAGGACATACTCGCTCGCGGTCGCCACCGCGCCGATCCGGAGCCGGCCTCGATCGGCGTCGTGAACGGCACTGGCCGCCTCGGCGAGAAGACCGAGCAGCTTGCGCGCGTACGACGCGAACGTCTCGCCGGCGTCCGTTGCGACGATGCCACGGCCCGACTTGGTGAACAGCGCCGTACCCAAGGACGTCTCCAGCGCCGCGATCGCGGCCGACACCGCGGGAGGCGTGACGTGCAGAGCCTCGGCCGCCACACGGATGCTGCCGCCTTCGTAGACCGCGAGGAAGGTCTGGAGGCGTCCCCAGGTCGCGGCGGCCGGCAAGTTCATTGTGCACCTATCGCTTAACAGTGATCGGAGAAGTCTCAATTGTAGTTGACGTATCGCAGGGCGCACGCTGGTGACTCGACAGCTGGAAGGAGCGATCGATGACCAAGGAACGCTGGGACCCGGGGGTGCAGAGCTACGCCGGGATGGGGTACTGGAACCCGGACTACGAGCCGAAGGAGACCGACGTACTCGCGGTCTTCCGGGTGACACCGCAGGACGGCGTCGAGCCGATCGAGGCCGCGGCCGCCGTCGCCGGCGAGTCCTCGACGGCGACCTGGACGGTGGTCTGGACCGACCGGCTGACCGCGAACACCCACTACCAGGCCAAGGCGTACCGGGTGGACGCCGTCCCCGGACGGCCGGGCGAGTACTTCGCCTACATCGCCTACGACATCGACCTGTTCGAGGAGGGGTCGATCGCCAACCTCACCTCCTCGATCATCGGCAACGTGTTCGGCTTCAAGCCGCTCAAGGCGTTGCGGCTGGAGGACCTGCGGATCCCGGTCGCCTACGTCAAGACGTTCCAGGGCCCCGCCCACGGGATCGTGATGGAACGCGAGCTGCTCAACAAGTACGGGCGCCCGTTGCTCGGGGCAACCATCAAGCCGAAGCTCGGGCTGTCCGCCCGCAACTACGGCCGGGTCGTCTACGAGGCCTGCCGCGGCGGGCTGGATTTCACCAAGGACGACGAGAACATCAACTCGCAGCCGTTCATGCGCTGGCGGGACCGCTTCCTCTACGCGATGGAGGGCGTGAACAAGGCGGTGGCCGAGACCGGCGAGGTCAAGGGCCACTACCTGAACGTCACCGCCGGGACGATGGAGGAGATGTACAACCGGGCCGAGCTGGCCAAGGAGCTGGGCAGCGTCGTGGTGATGATCGACCTGACCATCGGCTACACCGCGATCCAGTCGATGGCGCACTGGGCCCGGCAGAACGGCGTACTCCTGCATCTGCACCGGGCCGGGCACTCGACGTACACCCGGCAGAAGACGCACGGCGTGAGCTTCCGGGTGATCTCGAAGTGGTGCCGGCTGATGGGAGTCGACCACGTCCACGCCGGGACCGTCGTGGGCAAGCTCGAGGGCGACCCGGCCACGACCCGCGGCTTCTACGACACGCTGCGGGACGACCACGTGCCGGCCAACCTGCAGAACGGGATCTTCTTCGACCAGGACTGGGCCTCGATGCCCGGAGTCATGCCGGTCGCGTCCGGTGGCATCCACGCCGGCCAGATGCACCAGTTGCTCGACCTGTTCAGCGACGACGTCATCCTGCAGTTCGGCGGCGGCACCATCGGCCACCCGTTCGGCATCGCGGCCGGCGCCGAGGCCAACCGGGTCGCGCTCGAGGCCATCGTCAAGGCCCGCAACGAAGGTCGTGACCTGCTCCGCGAAGGACCCGACGTACTGCGGATCGCCGCCAAGTCCTGTGCACCACTGGAGGCCGCGCTGTCCACCTGGGGCGACGTCACCTTCGACTACACCAGCACGGACGCACCGGACATCGTCCCGACCGCCACGGCAAGTCACTGAAGGGAGCACGATCATGGAACTGCGTCACGGGACCTTCTCCTACCTGCCCGCGCTGACCGACGACGAGATCGCCGACCAGATCCGCTACGCCCTGCGCAACGGCTGGCCGGTCTCGGTGGAGTACACCGACGACCCGCACCCGCGCAACGTCTACTGGGAGATGTGGGGGCTGCCACTGTTCGACCTGGACGAGCCCGACGGTGTCCTTGCCCAGATCAACGAGTGCCGGGCGACGTACCCGAACCACTACGTCCGGGTGCTCGCGTACGACGCGAGCCTCGGGCGGCAGACCACGGCCATGCACTTCATCGTCCAGAAGCCCGCCGAAGAGCCGGGATTCCTGCTCTCCCGGGTCGAGGGGCCGGACCGGACCCAGCGCTACGCCCTCTCGTCGTACGCCACGACGCGACCGGCCGGAGCACGCTACGGGGACGGGTGACGGATGGATACGCCGAAGGGCTTCGGTGTCCCTCGCCCGGTGCCGGAGGCGGCCGCCGAGGTCGTGGAACCGGAGGTGCTGACGGACGACGCCGAGCTCGACCTTTTGGTCGACGAGGCCGCGGCCAGGGTCGAGGAGACTCTGGCCGCCCTCGACGCGGAGCTGGTCGGGCTCGCCCCGGTCAAGCGCCGGGTCCGCGAGATCGCCTCGCTCCTGCTGGTGGACCGCGCACGTCGTCAGTTCGGGCTGACGTCGTCGCGGCCCACGCTGCACATGAGCTTCACCGGTGGACCCGGGACCGGGAAGACGACGGTGGCGCTCCGGATGGCCGCGATCCTGCACGCGCTCGGGTACATCCGTGCGCCGCGGGTGCACACCGTCACCCGCGACGATCTGGTCGGTCAGTTCATCGGCCACACCGCGCCGAAGACGAAGGAGGCGATCGCCCGGGCGGCCGGTGGGGTGCTGTTCATCGACGAGGCCTACTACCTGTTCCGGCCGGACAACGAACGCGACTACGGGCAGGAGGTGATCGAGATCCTGCTGACCGAGATGGAGAACGAGCGGGGTGACCTGGTCGTCATCTTCGCCGGCTACCCGGACCGGATGGCGACCTTCTTCTCGGCCAACCCCGGCCTGAGTTCGCGGGTTCCGCACCACATCGGCTTCGACGACTACAACCACACCGAACTCGTGCAGATCGCCGACCTGATGCTGACGTCGGAGAACTTCCGTTTCGACGACGCCGCGCAGTCCGCGTTCTCGGAGTACCTGACCAAGCGGATGCGACGGCCTCGGTTCTCCAACGCGCGCAGTGTTCGCAACGCGATCGAGCGGTCCCGTCTCCGGCAGGCGCGGCGGCTGGTCGAGCTCCGGCGCCCGTTGCGTAAGGAGGATCTGATCACGCTGACGGCGGAGGACATCTACGGCAGCAGCGTGTTCCTGGCGGAGACGGCCGGCGAGGCTCAGTAGGGCGTGCCGGTCTGCCACCGGCGGGGAAGTGTGTCCAGTGCCCGGCGGCCGGCCGGCTTCGCCCGGCGGGTCGGCGCGGCCGACGTCACCCGGCCTTCGACCTCGTCCCAGAGCGCGTCGAGTTTCGCCCAGACCACGCGCGTGCAGTAGCCCGGAACGCCGGTGTGTGGCAGGTGTGGGTGCGGCCGGGTCGGCGAGGTGGCGATCGCCCGCGTGAACCGTTCGCGCAGGCGGGCGTCGTCGCCGGACTCGAGATGCTCGGCGAGAATCGCCGCGAGACGGCGCTCGGCGGCGATGGTCCGGGCGAGGTGAGTGCGGACCCCGGCCCACACCGAAGCCCACGGCAGGGGGACTGTCTGGGCTTGGCCGTACTCCTTCGCCTTGGCCTTCACCAGCGTCACTTCCAGGCGCCGGATCGCCCGCAGGTGGTCGCGGACCTCGGTCCGGCCGGCCGGGAGATGCTTTGCGATCGACGGAAGCAGAACCCGGGTGGCCGCCGCCGTGTGGCGGCTGGCTTCGGCGAGGAACCTGTCGGTGTTCATCCGGGCCTCGCCGGGCTGGCCCGGTGATCCGCGATGTGCGGCGGTGTGCAGCAGATTCAGCAGGGCAGCGTGGCGTTCTTCGACTTCACTCAAGAGTGTTCGCATCGGTGCACCTCGCGAGCTGGGGGCTGGGAGCACCGAGTCTCCGGCTCGGTTCACAAGCGCACAAGGCTGATCTTCGACTCACCCCCGTACTCACCCGTCAGGCGGAAGGGAAGCGGGGAGAACGCTTGTAGATGTAGGTGGTGGACATCAGGACCAGACGCGGCGCGGGCGAACTCGAGGGTGCGGTGCTCGCCACGTTGTGGGCCGCCGAGCGACCGTTGTCGCCGGTCGAAGTGCATGCCGCGATGGCCGGCGACCTCGCCTACACCACGGTTCACACCATCCTGACCCGGCTCGGCCGCAAGCGCCTGGTCGCCCGCGTGCAGGCCCGCTATCACCCGACCAAGGACGCCGCGGAACTCGTCGCGGAGCAGATGCGCGCGGCTCTGGAACTCGGAGCGGATCAGGCCGAGGTCCTCCGGCGCTTCGTCCGATCGCTGGACGGAGCCGACGTGGCCGCGGTGCGAGCCTTGCTGGCCCGAGAATGAACGCATGGACAAGCCTGCGTTGGCGGATGTGCTGGGCCTGGAGTCTCACCCCGAGGGCGGGTGGTACCGGGAGACGTGGCGGTCGGAGGTGGAGTTCGAGCCCCCGGGGTACGGCGGAACGCGCGCCACTACGACCGCGATCTACTTCCTGCTCGCGCCGGGCGAAGAGTCGCGATGGCACCAGGTGCGCTCGGCGGAGATCTGGCTGTGGCACTCGGGCGGCCCGTTGACCCTCGAGTACGGCGAAACCCCGGAAGCCGCTGAGGCGGTCACCCTGGGACCGGACGTGCGCGCCGGCCAGCAACCCCAGGTGGTGATCCCACCCAACGCGTGGCAAGCGGCACGTCCGGCCGATGACGAACCCGTCCTGGTGTCCTGTGTGGTCTCACCAGGGTTCGACTTCGCGGATTTCAGGATGCTCTAGGCACTCAGGTCTGCGGTACGGCGGCCTCGCCGGTGGTCACCTCCGGAAGATGTTCGCGCACCATGTAGCCGCCGGCGCAGACCAGCCAGACCGAGGACAGCAGCAACGGGACCGTGGTCATCAAGGTGCCACCGGCAACGAACGTGCCGTCGGAGACGAACACCCCGAAGGCACCGGCGAAGGACACCACCGCGGCCAGCAGGCCCAGGTACCCGAGCCAGTTCGGCATCAGCCGGGTCCGCAGTACGCCGATGCCTGCGGCGGCCAACGGCAGAGCGGCCGCGAAGCCGATCATCGTGCTCATCACCGCGGTCACCTCGAACAGCATCAAGGAGAACCCGGCGTCCAGGCGGTCGACGCCGAAGGCGGTCGCGCCGGTGAGGGCGGCGTTCACGAAGATCGCGCTACCGACCAGCACCGAGCCGGCCAGCAGGGCGAGGTGGACGTCACTGCGTTCGGCCCGCTCCCGCATCGCCTCGGCGAACGCGGCGGCGAACCAGATGATCAACCCCGCCGCAGCGCACCACATCAGCGAGCCGATCAGAATCGAGTTCCGGTGGTCGGTCAGCCAGCCGGTGATGGTTCCGTCCGAATCGCCGACCGTCGGAGGGGTGCCGGGCAGGAATCTGCCCAGGAGAGCCAGGACGACGAAGGCCAGTCCGGCGAAGCCGCCCCAACGCAACTCATGTCGCTCAGTCATGGGGAAACACCTCCACAGCGCACCGCACGATGTGGTGCGTCTACTGCCGATGTTCCCTCGTTCCGGCGGGGATTCAAGGGGTGCCGTCCGGCGAACAGGCGCGTCGTCGGACGGCTCCGCCGACCCCTATCCGAGAACCGTTGCCAACGCCTCGTAGCCGGGCAGCAGATCGACCCCCTCGGGCCCCAGCAACTGGATCGCGACGTGGTCCGCACCGGCCTCCAGATGTGCGTTCAGACCGTCGGCGACCTCCACCGCCGAACCGTGCAGCACCATCGCGTCCACCAGCCGGTCACTGCCGCCGTCGGCGATGTCGTCGTCGGTGAACCCGAACCGCTTGAGGTTCGAGGTGTAGTTGCTCAACTGCAGGTACGACGCCAGCCGGTCGCGAGCCGTGGACCTCGCGATCTCTTCGTCGGTCTCCAGCACGATCATCTGCTCCGGCGCGAGCAGCACCCCGCCGCCGAGACTCCGGCGCGCTTCGCGGGTGTGCTCCGGCGTCGTCAGATAAGGCAGCGCGCCGGCAGTCCGGCTGCCCGACAGTTGCAGCACCTTCGGGCCGAGCGCGGCGAGCGCTCGCCGGTCGGCCGGCACCTTCGCGTCGTCCAGTTCGTCGAGGTAGCTCACGATCGTCTCGTACGGCGACCGGTATTCGCCGGTCCGCTCCCGGTGGCCGATGCCGACCCCGAGCAGGAACCGCCCCGGATGCTCGTCCTCCAGGCGGTGGTACGACGCCGCCACCTCGGCCGCCGGCGACTTCCACATGTTCACGATGCTGGTGCCGACAGCAACCGAACTCGTTGATGCGAGCAACACTTCCGCGTCGCGCAGGTCTGCCTCGGGCGATGCCCCCAGCCACAGGGTGCCGTATCCGGCCTGCTCCAGCCCGGCCGCCAGTTCCGGGCCCCAGTGCGGCGATCCGTGCCAGACCCCGAACCGTCCCAGTTCGACCGCCACGTCGTTCTCCTCTCGTCGACCGATCTCAGGGTGCAACCCGGGGCGGGCGGGCTCCACGGACAAGCATCCCCGACGACGCGGAGGGGGCGTCAATGATCGTTGTCACGTCAAAGGTGGGCGGCGATCTCCGGGACCCGTCGTTGCAGGTCCTTCAACCGGTGTTCGGTGCGCTCGGGTTCACCGACGGTCGCGAGGTTGAGCATGCCCGGATCGCCGGCCAGTTGACCGGCGCGGATGACGCGAGCAGACCGTTGCGCGCGCAACGGAGCGCCCTCGAGGATCTGCAGTGGCGTGAACACGTCACCGCCGTACGCCTCGGCCATCAGCCGCAGTCGGCCGGCCTGGTAGGCGGGATCCATCGGGATCGCGAGCGGCGCTGTGTTCCAGGCGGTGAAGGCGATGTCGTCCAGCGGCACACCCGGGCCGGCCATGTCCCAGTCGATCACGCCGCTGAACCCGTCCTCGGTGCCGATCCAGTTGTAGTACCCGTAGTCGTGCATGCAGATGATCTGGCCGGCCGCGAGTTCACCGTGGCTCGTTCGCCAGACGACCTCGCCCACAGGCCGGTACGACGCGACTACACGGTGGTACTGCGCGAGCCAGTGCATCGCATCGGCCAGCACATCGTCGGGCACCTCGGGG
Organism: Kribbella sp. NPDC050281; assembly: GCF_040655855.1. Taxonomy (NCBI): domain Bacteria; kingdom Bacillati; phylum Actinomycetota; class Actinomycetes; order Propionibacteriales; family Kribbellaceae; genus Kribbella; species Kribbella sp. NPDC050281. The sequence continues at coordinate 78,682 of NZ_JBFAKS010000015.1, forward strand.
CCGTACGACGTACCCGGCAGGAAGTCGAGGATCTCGCGTCCGCTGTCGTCGAAACCGTGCACCCGCGGTACGCCGGTCAGTCCGGCGGCGGCCAGGTGATCGAGCAGTCCATGAACGGCCGGCGTCCACGGCCCGGTGGCCCGCCGCACCGTGTCGCCGACGCGGACGGCGCCACCGACGTTGCCACCCGGCAGTGCGAACTCCTGCTCCATGTCAGGACCTTCCTCAAGCGTTTCAAACGGGGCACCGGACGAGCGGCGGACGCTGCTCTTTCGGGCAGTGCAAAACTGGCGTTAAGACAGAAATGGAGATTGCGTCAAGATTGCGCAAAGCCTGCGGGATAAGGGATTCCGGCGTAAACGTCACGGCCCGCTACGGCGTCATACAAGAGTGTAACCGAACCTCCGGGCAATGATTCAGCGAGTCGTGTCACGATCAGACCATCCGATCAGGTGGTATGAACTTCGCGGGCTTACACTCGGCAGCGACCTGGCAGCACACCCCTCACCGCCGGGCCGCGGACACAACGACGTGGGCCGCACACCTGGAATGTGAAAGAAGGGCGAGTTGTGAAGGTCGGAGTTCCGAAGGAAGTCAAGAACCACGAGTACCGGGTGGCCATCACCCCGGCCGGTGTGCACGAGTTCGTGCGCAGCGGGCACGAGGTTCTGATCGAGCGGGATGCGGGGGCCGGTTCGCTGATCCCCGATGACGAGTTCGTGGGGGCCGGGGCACGGATCCTGCCGACAGCGGACGACGTCTGGGCCGAGGCCGAGCTGGTGCTCAAGGTGAAGGAGCCGGTGGCCGAGGAGTACCACCGGATGCGCAAGGACCAGGTCCTGTTCACCTACCTGCACCTGGCCGCCAGCCGCGACTGCACCGACGCGCTGCTGACATCGGGGATCACCGGTATCGCGTACGAGACGGTCCAGCTCTCGGACGGGTCGCTGCCGCTGCTCGCCCCGATGAGCGAGGTGGCCGGCCGGCTCGCCCCGCAGGCGGGGGCCTACCACCTGATGCGCAGCGGCGGTGGCCGCGGCGTGCTGATGGGTGGCGTCTCCGGCGTGCACCCGGCGCGGGTCGTGATCATCGGCGCGGGTGTCGCCGGGATGAACGCGGCCGCGATCGCCCTCGGCATGCAGGCGCAGGTGCAGTTGTTCGACCGCAACATCGCGCGGCTGCGCGAGGCCGACCGGATCTACCAGGGGCACCTGCTGACGATCGCGGCGAACGCGTTCGAGATCGAGAAGGCTGTGCTCGAGGCGGACCTGGTGATCGGCGCGGTGCTGGTGCCGGGGGCGAAGGCACCGAAGCTGGTCAGCAACGACATGGTCAGCCGGATGAAGCCGGGCAGCGTGCTCGTCGACATCGCCATCGACCAGGGCGGCTGCTTCGAGGACTCGCACCCGACGACGCACGCCGACCCCGTGTACCAGGTCCACGACTCGCTGTTCTACTGCGTCGCGAACATGCCCGGCGCGGTCCCGAACACCTCGACGTACGCACTCACCAACGTGACCATGCCGTACGCCGTCGAGCTGGCGAACCTGGGCTGGCGGGAAGCGCTGAGGCGTGACCACAGCCTCGCCCTCGGGCTGAACACCTTCGACGGTCAGGTCACCTACGGCCCGGTCGCCGAGGCGCACGACCTGCCGCAACTGAAGCTCGACGAGGTGCTGGTCTGAGCATCGGCCGGGCGGTCAGCGCGTACCTGGACCACCTCACGGTCGAGCGCGGCCTGGCCGCGAACACCCTGGCGTCGTACCGGCGTGACCTGCGCCGGTACGACGCTTACCTCGCCGCGGCCGGGATCGACGATCTCGGCCGCGTCACCGAGGCCGTGGTGAGCGACTTCCTGATGCGGCTGCGGGAGGGCGACGCGGACCACCCGCCGCTCACCGCGTCGAGTGCGGGCCGCACGCTGGTCGCGGTCCGGGGGTTTCATCGGTTCTGTCTGCGTGAAGGGCTGACCATGGTGGATCCGGCGGCCGCGGTGAAGCCGCCGGCGCCACCGCAGCGGTTGCCCAAGGCACTCTCCGTCGACGAGGTCACGCGCATCCTCGCCGCGGCCGCGGGAGCCGAAGCGGAACCCGCCGTACTCGCAACGCGGGACGCGGCGTTGCTGGAGTTTCTCTATGGGACCGGCGCCCGCATCTCCGAGGCGGTCGGACTGGACGTCGACGACATCGATCTGGAAGCCGGTGCGGTGCTGTTGCGCGGCAAGGGCAGCAAGGAGCGAGTCGTCCCGGTCGGGTCCTACGCCCGGGACGCGTTGTCGGCGTACCAGGTCCGTGGACGTCCGGATCTGGTGCAGCGCGGCCGCGGTACGCCGGCTCTGTTCCTCAACGCGCGAGGCGGTCGGCTGTCGCGGCAGAGTGCATGGACCGTACTGCGCCGGGCCGCACAGCGCGCGGGGATCGCGAAGGAGATCTCACCGCACACGCTGCGCCACTCCTTCGCCACCCACCTGCTGGACGGCGGCGCCGACGTCCGCGTGGTCCAAGAGCTCCTCGGCCACGCGTCGGTCACCACCACGCAGGTCTACACCCTGGTCACCGTCGACAAACTCCGCGAGGTCTACGCGACATCACATCCCCGTGCCCTGTCGTCCTGACCCGATGCGGTCGAACCGCGGACGGTGTGCGATCATCTGACTACGGTTGGTCATCCTGGCGCGGTGATCGACCGTGTCTGGAGGCATGTCGACAAACCACCCCACCCCGGTGCGGAGTGGCTGGTTGAGAGTGCTTGAATGCACGCTTACAGTCGCTGGGATCGCCCGTATCGGTTGAAAGGTTTGACGAGTCATGAACGAGTCGACATTCCCGGGCACCGAGCAGCTGCCGACGCCTGCCCAACCGATCGCGCCGCAGCGGAATCTGACCGTACCCGACAACTATGCGGAGATGCCCAGGCCGACGGCCAAGCTCACCGCGGAGGACATCGCACCTGTGACTGATGCGCACGGCCCGAGGAACAAGATCGGGCCGACCGGCCGGCCACTGCCGGACCTGCCGGTGCCGCCGCGGCCGGACAAGACCGGCCCGGCCCAGGTGATCGCGATGTGCAACCAGAAGGGTGGCGTGGGCAAGACCACTACCACGATCAACCTCGGCGCGGCGATCGCCGAGACCGGGCGCAAGGTGCTGCTGATCGACTTCGACCCGCAGGGGTCCGCCTCGATCGGCCTCGGCGTCCAGCCGCACGACCTGGAGCTGTCGGTCTACAACCTGCTGATGCAGCGCGACATCACCCCGAACGAGGTGATCCGGCCGACCCGGGTGGAGAACCTCGACCTGTTGCCGGCCAACATCGACCTGTCCGCGGCCGAGGTGCAGCTGGTCCAGGAGGTCGCCCGGGAGTACACCCTGCAGCGGGTGCTCGAACCGATCATCCCCAACTACGACGTGATCCTGATCGACTGCGCACCGTCGCTCGGTCTGCTCACGGTGAACGCGCTGACCGCGTCGAACGGCATCGTCGTACCGCTGGAGTGCGAGTTCTTCGCGCTGCGCGGCCTGGCCATGCTGACCGACACGATCGGCAAGGTGCAGGACCGGCTCAACCCGAAGCTGGAGATCGTCGGCATCCTCGGCACCATGTTCGACGGGCGTACGACGCACGCCCGGGAGGTCCTCGACCGGGTGGTCCAGGCCTTCGACGAACGCGTCTTCCACACCGTCATCCGGCGTACCGTGAAGTTCCCCGAGACCACGGTCGTCGGCGAGCCCATCACGACGTACGCTCCCTCGTCCCAAGCGGCTACCCAGTACCGCGACCTTGCCAAGGAGGTGCTGGCGCGTTGTCCCGCCGGGTGAGCCTGCCAGGTGCCAGTGAACTCTTCGGGGGTGCGGCACCGAAGCAGACCAGACCCGAGAAGCGCACCACCACAGACAGCCCGACGCCGGCCGGAGTCCGGTCGCGCACGGCTGTCGTCGACGACCGCAAGTCCAGCGGTCGGATCCGGCACGACACGAAGATCACCGTGTACGTGACGGAGGAGGAGCTGATCGGCCTGGAGAAGACCAGACTCGCCTTGCGCGAGGAGCACGGCCTGAACGCCGATCGCGGCCGGATCGTCCGGGAGGCGATCGACGTGCTGCTGGCCGACTTCGTCGACCACGGACCGGACTCGGTGCTGGTACGGCGGCTCAAGGCCTCGGAGTGACCGTGGCGCCGGACTCGCTGCCTCTCGACCTGGGCGCGGACGACGCTGCCCCGGCTGTTGCCGAGGGCAAGGGGTTCAGCGTTCACCTGGTCAACTTCGAAGGGCCGTTCGACCTGCTGCTGCAGCTGATCAGCAAGCACAAGCTCGACATCACCGAGATCGCCCTGTCGGTCATCACCGACGACTTCATCGCGCACATCAAGGCGCTCGGGTCGGAGTGGGACCTGGACCAGACGTCGGAGTTCCTGCTGATCGCGGCGACGCTGCTGGACCTGAAGGCGGCGCGGTTGCTGCCGAAGGGCGAGGTCGAGGACGACGAGGACCTGGCGCTGCTCGAGGCCCGGGACCTGTTGTTCGCGCGTCTGCTGCAGTACCGCGCGTTCAAGCAGATCGCGGCGCTGGTGAAGGACCGGATGGCGGCCGAGTCGCGGCGGTTCCCGCGGGCGGTCGGGGTGGAGCCGCGGTTCGCCGAGCTGCTGCCCGAGGTGCTGCTGGGGATCGATCCGGCCGGGCTGGCTGCGCTGGCTGCTCGTGCGCTGGCTCGGAAGGACAACCTGCCGGAGGGTGTCTCGCTGGCGCACCTGCACGCGCCGACGGTCACAGTCCGCGAACAGGCCCTCGTCATCGTCGACCGCCTCCGTCGGCAGCGCAGCACCACGTTCCGTGCGCTGGTCGCTGACTCGCCGGACACCGTCACCACTGTCTGCCGCTTCCTGGCATTGCTGGAACTCTTCCGCGAAGCCGCCGTCGCCTTCGACCAGGTCACCCCGCTCGGCGAACTCACCATTCGCTGGACCGGCACCGACGAAGGCGAGATCGACGTCAGCGACGAGTTCGACGAACTCCACCCACCCGACCCCGAAGACGGTGAAGCCCCCGAGGTCCCCGACGACCCAGACTTCCTGGAACCCGCCGAACCCCCCACCGACGACGACGAGACGGTGCCCCAGTGACCAACCCCGAAGACACCACCGTGGCCACCGCCTCCACCGAAACCCCCACCGCCTCCACCGAAACCCCCACCGCCTCCACCGAAGACCCCACCGCCGCCACGGACGACGCCACCTCTGCTGACTCCGGTAGCCAGAATGCTCCCCAAACCGCTTCGGGGAGCGACTCAGCCGAGACTGGGGAGGACAACCTGCCGGAGTCGGGCAGTGGCGCTCCCCAGATCGCAGACGCGAACCTGCCGGACCGGGATAGCGGTTCGGCCGAGGGCGACCTGGTGGGGGATGACGAGGAGTACTTGCCTCCGGGGCAGACTGAGGTGCCGGTGGAGGACGAGGTTGTTGTCGATGACGACACCATGCGGCGGGCGTTGGAAGCGATTCTGATGGTGACGGACGAGCCGTTGCCTGTGCTTACGTTGGCTCGTGCGGTCGGCCGCCCGACCGGTGACATCTCGGCAGCTCTGAACACCCTGGCCGAGGAGTACACCGAGCAAGGCCGCGGGTTCGATCTCCGTGAGGTGGGTGGCGGTTGGCGCTACTACACCCGCGTCGAGGCAGCGCCGTACGTCGAGCGCTTCGTCCTCGACGGTCAGCAAGCACGCCTGACCCAGGCCGCGCTCGAGACCCTCGCGGTCGTCGCGTACAAGCAACCGGTCAGCCGGGCGCGCGTCTCCGCGATCCGTGGCGTGAACGTCGACGGGGTGATGCGCACCCTCGTCGCCCGCGGCCTGGTCGAGGAGGCCGGCGCCGACACCGAATCCCAGGCGACGCTCTACCGCACCACGACGTACTTCCTCGAACGCATGGGCATGCAGTCCCTCGACGACCTCCCCGAACTGGCGCCGTACCTCCCCGAAATGGACGACATCGAGGAAGAACTGGCCGCCCAAACCATCCCCGCCCCCACCGAACCACCTGGAGCCGACGCAGACACGGCGGACACGGGTGAACGGGAGTCCGAAGACCAGACGGATCCGGGGATCGACGAGGATCTGGATATTGCGGATGCCGGGGGCCTTGGGGTTGACGGGGACATGAACACCGCGGAGCCAGACGAGTCTGGCGACGCCGGGATCGACGGGGACCTGAGTTCCGCGGGCGCGGATGATCAGGACTCCGGCTATGCCGGCCAAGGGGCTTCCGACGAGCTGGGTGAGCTGGAGGGGGAGGCTGCCGCGAGCTCGGCGTACGACGCTGGTCTCGCGGACGCGGGTGAGCGGGAGCCCGCGGATGAGGCGGACGCTGGGATTGACGGGGACCTGGACGCCGCGGAGCAGGATGGCGCTGCGGAGCAGGACGAGACCGCGGGGCCAGACGGGACCTCGGCTGAGGACGGGTGGGAGGCTTCCGACGAGCCGGGTGAGCTCGAGCAGGAGGCTGGTGCGAGCTCGGCGTACGACGCGGGTCCCGCGGGCGCGGGTGAGCGGGAGTCCGCGGACGAGGTGGACGCTGGGATTGACGGGGACCTGGACGCCGCGGGGCACGACGAGACCGCGGGGCAGGACGAGAGCGTGGGTGGGGACGAGCAGGCGGCTGGTGGGCCGGACGACGGGGACCTTGACACCGCGGAGCAGGATGACGCTGCGGACCAGGACGAGACCGCGGGGGCGGACGAGGCCTCGGGTCAGGATGGGTGGGGGGCTGGTGGGTCGGGTGCTGAGGATGACGGGGACGGCGAAGGTGTGAGTGGGTTGGATTCTGGGGTGGTTGGGGTTCGTCGGTCTGATGGGTGAGGACGGGGTTCGGCTGCAGAAGGTTTTGGCTCAGGCGGGGGTGGCGAGTCGGCGGAATGCCGAGTTGCTGATCGAGCAGGGGCGGGTCGAGGTCGACGGGGCGGTGGTGACCGAGTTCGGGGTGCGGGTGGATCCGGAGGTCTCGGTGATCCGGGTCGACGGGGAGCGGATCCCGCCGGTCAGTGCGCACGTGTACCTGGTGCTCAACAAACCCCGCGGCGTCGTCACCACGATGGCGGATCCGCAGGGCCGGCCGTGTATCGCGGACTACGTTCAGGACCGGCCGGAGCGGCTGTTCCACATCGGCCGGCTCGACACCGACACCGAGGGGTTGCTGCTGCTGACCAACCACGGTGAGTTCGCGCACCGTCTCACGCACCCGTCGTACGAGGTCTCCAAGACGTACGTCGCCGAGGTCGAGGGCAACGTCAAGCCGGCAGTACTCCGCACGCTCCTCGACGGCATCGAACTCGACGACGGCCCGGCGCAGGCGGACACGGTGAAGGTCGTCTCCAGCATCCGCGGCCGCACCCTGATCCAGATCAGCCTGCACGAGGGCCGCAACCGCATCGTCCGCCGCATGTTCGACGCGATCGGCCACCCGGTCAAGCGCCTCACCCGTACGGCGATCGGCCCGGTACGCCGAGGCAACCTGCACACCGGCGAACTCCGCCCCCTCGACCCCAAAGAACTAGGCCAACTCCTCGACCTCGTCGACCTCTGATCCCCAGAGCGCCTCGGAAACTATTCGTCGCTGGGTGCACCTTTGTTTCCGGAGATCGCGCTAGCGAGTGCGATCAGCCGGCGGAGCGTGCGTAGTTCCGACCGCTCGTGCCAGGCCAGGCGGCGGAGGACCTTCACTGTCGTCCACACCTCGCCGTCGACCCGCCGTACCAGGTCCGCCGGCATCGTGGCGACGGTACGGCGGACGTGCTCAGCTGACTGCTCCAACTCGTCGGCCAAGTTCTCCAACGGCTCCCGGTAGGGGAGACCGAGCGACGGGAGGTAGTACCGGCTCTCGGTGTCGACAATGTGCCAAGCGAGTTGCCGCACCGTCCGCCACCCGGCGAACGACGGCAGCACCCGAACAGCATCATCGAAGTTGAGCATCGCGGGGGAGCAGGACGAGATCAGCGCAACCGTCTCCCGCCGGCTCTCCTCGAGAATCTTCAAGGTGGCGGCCCGTTCGGCCTCACCCGCAGGAGCCAGATCCCGCTCGAACGCCTGCTCGTCACCCACCACCCTCTCCACCACCACAAACCGCGGATCAGTTCCGAGCTCCGCACCAAGATCGCGGAGCGCCGCAGCTTCGTCGGCACCCTGCCCGCAGCGCCCCCACCGCTCGGGCTCGAAGACCCAAGCGGCTGTCCCGTCGTCCATCGCCAGCTGTACGCCGGACTCGACGTACGCCCGCACGTCCGTCACCCACCGGATGCTAGCCACGAGCTCGGACACAACAGACTGCCGCCGCGCACTTCTTCTCTACCCCTAGGAAATTGTTCAACTGTCCTACCTGGGCCGATGCCAGTCGCTTGCGGAAAGGCAGGTGCGTACGTCCGTTCGGCCCGTGCTGGTTGACATCAAAGGGGTAACGCCGGGAACGGCGCGCCTGAGACATGGCCCGGTTGTCGGAGCGGCACCGTACTGTGGGGTGTGTGAACCGGCGAATCTTCGGTCTGGAGAACGAGTACGGCGTCACCTGTACCTTTCGCGGTCAGCGCCGACTGACCCCCGACGAGGTGGCGCGGTACCTGTTTCGGCGCGTCGTGTCCTGGGGGCGGAGCAGCAACGTGTTCCTCCGCAACGGGGCCCGGCTCTATCTCGACGTGGGCTCCCACCCGGAGTACGCGACCGGCGAGTGCGACTCGGTCACCGACCTGATCGCGCACGACAAGGCCGGTGAGCGGATCCTCGAGGGTCTGCTCGTGGACGCGCAGAAGCGGCTGCACGACGAGGGCATCTTCGGCGACGTCTACCTGTTCAAGAACAACACCGACTCGGCCGGCAACAGCTACGGCTGCCACGAGAACTACCTGGTCAGCCGGCACGGCGACTTCGCCAAGCTGGCCGACGTACTGATCCCGTTCCTGGTCACCCGGCAGCTGATCTGCGGCGCCGGCAAGGTGCTGCAGACGCCGCGCGGCGCGGTCTACTCGGTGTCACAGCGGGCCGAGCACATCTGGGAGGGCGTCTCCAGCGCGACCACCCGGTCCCGGCCGATCATCAACACCCGCGACGAGCCGCACGCGGACGCCGAGCGGTTCCGCCGGCTGCACGTGATCGTCGGCGACTCGAACATGTCCGAGACCACGATGCTGCTCAAGGTCGCGAGTACCGACCTGGTGCTCCGGATGATCGAGGCCGGCATCGTGATGCGCGACCTCACCCTGGACAACCCGATCCGCGCGATCCGCGAGATCAGCCACGACATGACCGGCCGCCGCGAGGTCCGGCTGGCGAACGGGCGCGAGGCCAGTGCCCTCGACATCCAGACGGAGTACCTGACCAAGGCGCGCGACTTCGTCGACCGCCGCGAGCTCGGGACGCCGGCCGTCGAGCGGGCGCTGTCGCTGTGGGAGCGGACGCTGAAGGCGATCGAGTCCGGCGACCTGAGCGGGATCGAGCGCGAGATCGACTGGGTGATCAAGTACCGCCTGATCGAGCGCTACCGCCAGCAGAACAACCTCGGCCTGGCCAGCCCGCGGGTCGCCCAGCTCGACCTGGCGTACCACGACATCCACCGGCCGCGCGGGCTGTACTACCTGCTCGAGCGCAAGGGCGCGGTCACCCGGGTCGTCGACGACCTGCGCGTCTTCGAGGCGAAGTCGGTGCCGCCGCAGACCACGCGGGCGCGGCTGCGCGGCGAGTTCATCAAGCGTGCACAGGAGCGCCGCCGCGACTTCACCGTCGACTGGGTGCACCTGAAGCTCAACGACCAGGCCCAGCGCACCGTGCTCTGCAAGGACCCGTTCAAGTCCCACGACGAGCGCGTCGAAAAACTCATCGCCAGCATGTAGTCGCAGGTCAGGTACGTCGCTGGGCCGCGTGACTGTGCGTGGCGTGACCGAACGGTGACGCGGCCGGGCGGTGGCGGGGTTGGTCGCGCAGGCTAGGGTTGGCCGCGTTGTTGCCCCCTGTGTGTCGAGCGGCGCGGAGCGCGCCGGGATGTTTCGAGGTGCTGGTTTCGTGCGCAAGTTGTTGAGTCTGGTCGTTGTGGCGGTACTGGGGTCCTCCCTGGTGGCCTGCGGATCGGATAAGCCCGAGTTCGGGGCGGGCGGGATCAAGGTGACCTCGGACTTCGGCCAGAAGCCGACCGTCACCCACCGCGACGGTGATCCGGAGAAGAGCCTGGTGACCCAGGTCCTCAAGGAGGGCGACGGTCCCGAGGTCAAGAAGGGCGAGCTGCTCACCGCGAACTACCTCGGACAGATCTGGCGCGACGGCAAGGTGTTCGACAACTCCTACGACCGCGGTGCGCCGTCGTCGTTCCCGATCGGGGTCGGCGGCGTCATCGGCGGCTGGGACGAGGGTCTGGTCGGGAAGAAGATCGGCAGCCGGGTGATGCTGTCCATCCCGTCCGACAAGGGCTACAAGGAGCAGGGCAACGAGCAGGCCGGGATCAAGGGCGACGACACGCTGATCTTCGTCGTCGACCTGGTCGGCGCGGCCGGGAACGACACCCCGCTGGACGCGACGCCGGCCACCTCGGCGGCGACCAAGATCAAGATCACCGGCGGACTGAACGCGGAGCCGAAGGCGACCGTCCCGGCCGGGTTCAAGGCGCCGGCCAAGCCGGGCAAGCCGGTCGTGATCGCGCTCGGCAAGGGCAAGCCGATCGAGAAGGGCAGCCAGCTGATCACCCGGTACGTCGTGTTCGACTACGCCGGCAAGAAGCAGGCCAGCACCTGGGACGGCCAGCCCGCCACCCAGACCTCGCCGGCGCAGCCGCCGGCCCCGACCGACCAGCTCCAGGTCGGCCCCGGCCCGAACGGTCAGGCCGGTCCGGTCGACGGCCTGGCCGGTATGCCGGTCGGCAGCCGCGTCCTGGTCGAGCTGCCCCCGTCGAAGGACGCCTCCGGCAAGTCCATCTCCGCCTTCGCGGTGATCGACGTACTGAACGCGTTCCCGGCTCCGAAGCAGCAGGGCCAGTAGTCGTTCACCTCAAGGGCCGGTCTCCCCAGGTGGGGGACCGGCCCTTGGTGCGTTCAACGGCGGAACCAGCGGGTTGTGTCGGGGTGGAAGGTCAGCGCCAGGGCAGTCACCACCGCGGTGATGTGCACACTGCGCACCGCGACTGAGGCCACGAACTCCACAGACCACCGCAGCGTCGTGAAGTCTCCGCCGTCGAGCAGCCAGGTCACCGGTCCATAGACGAGAGACGCGATACCGACCGTGCCCAGCAGGCCGGCCAGGAGGTAGCGCGACCAGGGGACACCGTGGCGGAAGAATCGGTCGATGACGACGAACAGTGCGCCGTAGATGAGGCTGCGGACGGCGATCTGCATCACCAGAGCCGACGGTGACACACCATCTGCGATCGCCCCGGCGACTCCGACCACCGATTCCGCAACCCCGGCACCGACCGCGAGCAGCCACAGCAGAGTGGCCCACCGAGCGGTCAGTGGGGCTTCAGGAGCAGCGATGATTGCCATGCTCCCAGCGTGACCGCCGCAGCCGCCCGGATCAGGAGTACTGAGACCCCACTCCAGGTGGTGGAACGTCTACCAGACCCGCCGCGTGCCGCCCAGCCGCCGCGGCTGCCTCGAAGTACGCGCGGTCGCCGTCGAGGTCCCGTCCCATCGTCGACAACTTCACCGGTGCGGCCCGCAGAGCGTCGTACAGACCGTCCAGTCCGACCCGCACGACCCGGTGCCGGGCCTTCAGCGGCTCGGCTGCGTCCCGTACGGCGTCCCCGAAGTCACCGGGCAGATCAGGTACGACGACGTCCGCCGGCTGCAGGGCGACGCGGCCGTACGCCGTCAGGCTGTGGTGTGAGATCCCCCGGTGCCGCGGCCGTGGGTCCGCCTCCGAGATCCGCAGTGACGCCACCGCCCGCCCACGGAGCGTCCCGATCGCGTTGACCGCCTCACCGGACTGCACACCGGAGAACCCCCAGCGAGTCCCGGTCCCGAGGTTGCCCGGTCCCTGCGTCAGTACGACCAGCTCCGCCGCCAGCACATGTACAGCGGTCAGCAGCCCGGTGTGCACCGTGACCGCCTCCCGATCGCCGCCGTACGCCTGTCCGACCGTGACAGTCCCACCCAGCCACCCGCTGTCTCGCAGCGACGCCACAGTGCGCGAGAAGGCGAGTGGCAGCGCCCCACCGTCCGTCATCACGTACACGACCCGTGTGGTCGGCCGTGCCTCGTACACCCCGGCCAGTACGGCGGGCAGCGCCGAATGCAGGTCCGCCACCACGACCGGCGTACCGAAGAGGTCGTCAGCGTCACGCAGTACGTCGTGGTCCGGTGAATCCTGCTCGTCCGCTCCGAGCACCATGGTCTGCAGCGGCGTGTACCGGGCCTTCACCAGGTGACCGTGCTCCGGAGGGTCGGCCGGCAGCCGGTCCGGTACGGCGACCACCAGCGCGTAGCCGCCCGTCCCGAGGCCCTTGTCGAGCGCGCCGACGTTGAGCAGCACGCGCTCCCCGGCCTCCGGCGTACCGACCAGGTCGGGGTAGGCGAGAGCGCGCACAGACTGTCCGCCGACCGTCACAGTCAGTTCAACCGCACCGGCCCAGCTCCGCCCGACCGCACTCACCACACCGTCCCGCCACCGAATCACAGGGCGAGAGTATCGGGTCGAACCGGTGTTCGAAGATTTCGGTGCGGGAGGGCGGGATTTGACGCTCTCAGGCCGTAAGGTGGTCGGGTGTCGGCGCGCAAGAGTGAGCGACTGCTCAATGTGGTCATCTGCCTGCTGGTCGCGCGCACCTACGTGACCAAGGAACGCATCCGCGAGGTCGTCGAGGGGTACGCGGGCCAGACCGACGACGCCTTCGAGAAGATGTTCGAGCGGGACAAGGACGAACTGCGCGACCTCGGCATCCCGATCGAGATGGGCACGATCGACAAGTTCTTCTCCGACGAGGTCGGCTACCGGATCCGCCGGGACGTGTTCGAACTGCCCGAGGTCCACCTGGAGCCGGACGAGGCCGCCGTACTCGGCGTTGCCGCCCGCGTCTGGCAGCACGCCAGCCTGGCCGAGGCGACGACCTCCGCGGTGCTGAAGCTGAAGGCCGCCGGGATCCAGACCGACCAGTCCGCGCTGAGCGCGATCGAGCCGCACGTCGGCGCGTCCGAGCCGGCCTTCGACCCACTCTGGTCGGCGGTCGTGAGCCGGACCGTGGTGCGCTTCCAGCACCTCCGCAGCGGCGCCTCGGAGCCGACCACTCGGACTCTCGAGCCGTGGGGGATCGTCTCCTGGCACGGCCGCTGGTACGTCGTCGGCCGGGATCGCGACCGTCAGGCGACCCGGATGTTCCGGCTGTCCCGGATCGGCGGGGATGTGAAGACGGTCGGCGAGCCGCGCGCGTTCACCGTGCCCGAGGGCACCGACCTGCGTTCACTGGTGTCCGAGTTGGGTCCGCCGCGTCCGACGTCGGAGGCGAAGGTTCGCGCCCGCACCGGTTCCTGTGTCAGCCTGCGCCGCCGCGCCAACGCCATCGAGCCGTACGAGGAGGGCTGGGACCTGCTGCACGTCCCGTACGCCGACTCCGGCGTGCTCGCCGAGGAGATCGCGTCGTACGGCCCGGACGCGGTCGTCGAAGGCCCTGGAGACGTGCTGGACGGTGTCCTCTGGAGGCTGCGGACGGTGGCGGGCGTATGAGTAACGCTCGGGATCAGGTGCAGCGGTTGCTGGCGTTGGTGCCTTATCTGCGGGAGAACGACGGGGCCCGCGTCGACGATGTCGCGAAGGAGTTCGGCGTACGGCCGAAGCAGATCATCGCGGACCTGAAGGTGCTGTGGTTCTGCGGTCTGCCCGGCGCGCAGATGGGCGATCTGATCGAGATCGACATCGAGGCCGCCGAGGGCGACGGCGTCATCCACATCAACAACGCCGACTACCTGGCTCGCCCGCTGCGGCTGGCCGCGGACGAGGCGCTGGCGCTGCTGACCGCGCTGCGGACGTTGCGCGAGGTGACGGCCGGAAGCGACCGGGACGCGGTCGACCGCGCGATCGGCAAGCTGGAGCGCGCGGCAGGAGAGGCCGCCGCGGCGAGCGAGGGCGCGGCCGCTCATGTGCACGTCGAGCCGGCCGACCCGGGGATCGCCGACACCGTGAACCGCGCCCTGGCCGGGAAGCGCCGCCTGCACCTCACGTACGACGTACCGTCGCGGGACGAGACCACCGAGCGGGACGTGGACCCGATGCGCCTGGTCGTCTCGGAGGGTCGTACGTACCTCGAGGCGTGGTGCCGGCTGGCCGAGGATGTGCGGCTGTTCCGCCTCGACCGGATCGCGGCTGTGAAGCTGCTGGACCTGCCGAGCGAACCGCCGCCCGAGGCGACGCCACGTGACCTGTCCAACGGGATGTTCCAGCCGTCCGAGTGCGATCTGCTGGCGACGGTGAAGCTGGACCCGCCGGCGCGCTGGGTCGCCGAGTACTACCCGAACGAGTCCGTCGAAGAAGGCCCCGGCAACTCTTTGATCGTCAAGCTCCGCGTCGCCGACACCGGCTGGCTCCAGCGCCTCGTCCTCCGCCTGGGCGGCGCTGCCACAGTCCTGGACCCACCCGACCTCACCACCCAAATAGCCGCCACAGCCCGAGAAGCCCTCGCGGCCTACGACGACTAACCCTCCGCCACCCGCCCCGCCCGTCCCGGCCTGCCCGAGCGCGTTTGAGCGCGTCCGGAGGAGGCACCGGGACAGCGGACTGTGCATTCGGACAGGAGGTGTCAAGCAGCCCCGCAGTGCACCTGAGCTGAAACGCCTCGCGCGTACGGTGTATGGCCGGTGCACTACCTGTCCATCTGCACATCAACAGCTGCAGGGCCGGACCGGGGAGCGCGGTGTACCGGATTCGGCAGGCAGAACTCCCCGATCTCGCTTCGACCCAGCCACACATCGCCAGAAAGTCGGGGCATCCCTCAGGTGCGGCCAGGCACCGAATGCTGAGCGTGAGCTCGCGGCATACAACGCCACCCACCCCCGGCTATCCCTGCTCTGCCCGACTGCGTTTGAGGGATATCCCCTCAAACGGTGCCTTCTCCGTTCATATGGCAGGGGAGGAGGCGTAACCCGAGGGGATCTCCCCTCGAGGGGCGATCGGCATCGGTGCTGAGCATGCGGTGGTTGTGGACGCCGTTCGCGGGCGGTGCGCGGAGTCGGAGGTCTTCGACGACTAGCTCTGGCTCAGCTGTTTCTCCAATGGAGCTCGGAAGCGTGGGGTGACTCGGACGCCGGAGAGCCATTTGGTCCAGCGGGCGGCTTCGGCCTCGATCAGTTGGGTGGTTTCACGGCCGACGTCCTCGAGGAGCTGGAAGCGGACCTCGCCGGACTCGGGCTGCCCCCAGCCGCCGACGATGCGGCCGTCCGCCCAGATGGTCGGGCCGATGTTGCCGGTGTTGTCGAACAGCCTCGCCTTGTGCTCGCCGAGGTACCAGTCGCGGTCCTTCCAGCCCATCGGCGTCGGGTCCAGCGTGGGCAGGAACGCGACCCACGGCTCCACCGGCACCTCAGGCGCCTCGTCGCCCGGCAGCACGTACCCGACCTGGCCGTCCAGATCCACCGCGATCGCCTCGACCGCGGTCAGCGCCTTCTTCGTCTGGCCGGCCGTCCACCCACTCCACCACTGCAGGTCCGCCGCCGTACCCGGTCCGAACGTCGACAGCCACGCCCGCGCCAGCGTCACCCGGGCCTCCTCGGCCGCGGGCTTGTCGCCGAGTCCGCCAGGCAGCCAGTCCTCCGCCGGCGACCAGTGGTGCTGGCCGCTCAGCCAGGTCCCCAGCGGCCGTCCGCGCACGATCCGCCCTTCGGCCGACAGCTGGAACAACACTCGGCTCGTCACATACGGCTGAGCGGCGTACGCCTTGCCGGCCGCCAGGTTCAGCCGGGTCCGCAGCCGCGGCTCGTCGGCGGACAACTCCTGCGCCGTCGCCGATCCGCGCAGCGTCAGCGCAGTCGCGGCTGACTCTTCGACCGCCCGCAGCCACTTCCCGGACGCGTCCGTGTCGGGTCCGACCCCGGACTCGGTCAGGTGCTTGACCAGCAGCTTCCGCTGCTTGACCGCGATGTCGTCGGTGCACGCCGCCTGGACGATCGGCGCGAACGGCGTCGGTACGACGAACACGGTCCGGCGCATGCCGAGCATCCGGATCAGCGTGCGGTCGTCGTACAGTGCACGCTCCGTGCCCAGCACGTCACTCCCCGGTACGCGAGCGGCCACGGACAGGTGCACGGTGGCCGGATCGGTGGCGTGCAAGGCGACCATCGCGGCCGCAGCTTCGACCGGATCCGCCGCATGGCACGAAGACAGCAGCCGGTGCCGCCGGCCCAGCCGGGTCCGCCGCTCCTCGACCCCGATCCGCAACATCAACCGCCCCCTCATCTCGCCGTACCGCAGCCTCATCCCCGCGGAGCCTGCCCACTCGCCGGGCCGCGCATGTCCCGCTGGAGACACTCGGTTTTACCATCACGTTCCGACACCGTTGTCCGCCGAGACGCCACGCGGGGCGTGGGCGATGCCCGGGAACCGGCTAGGCTCCTGGGTATGTACTGGTTCCTGCTCTTTCTCGCAGTCGTGGCGGTGTGGCTATCCGTCCTCGCTCTGCTTGCGAAGAAGGTATGGGGCCAGGCCAAGGCGCTGACGCGTGAGTTGGTCGCCGCCCAGTCCAAGCTGGAGGCAGCGCAGTCCGCGGCCGGGTCCGGACAGACCCATCGGGGCGAGCACGCCCCGGCGTAGTATTCGGCCCACGACTCAGCGTTGAGCCACCAGGCAAGTGTGTGTGAAAGGGAGATCGACATGGCAGCACCGCTCATCGGTATGCCGCAGGGCGCGGAGTGGCTCGTCATCCTCGCGATCGTCGTGCTGCTGTTCGGATCGGCCAAGCTGCCGGCGCTGGTCAAGCAGCTCGGCAAGTCGAAGAAGATCTGGGAAGAGGAGGTCGGCCCGAAGAAGAAGGACGCGGAGCTGACCGAGGGCAGCAACGAGTCCGCCCAGGCTCCGACACAGCAGGCGGCCCCGCAGGCCCAGCCGGCGCAGCAGCCGAACCAGGTCAACGGCCAGGCGCCGGGCGACGGCTTGCCGCCGACGCACACGGCCAACTGAGCCGAGCGCCCCAGCTGTGTCAATGGTGAAGTTCGGGCGGCGTAAGGAGAAGAAGGAGCGCCGCCCGAAGGACGACGAGGGTCGGATGACCCTGCGCGAGCACATCATCGAGCTGCGCAACCGCCTGCTCATCAGCGTGCTCGCGATCGTGGTGGGGACCATTGTCGGCTGGGTCTTCTACAACCAGGCCTTCGAGTTCCTGACCAAGCCGTTCCTGACCAGCGTCGCCGAGATGGCCAACGACGCGGGAAACGTGAAGACCCCGCAACTGACGTTCCCCGGCGTCGGAAACGCGCTGACGTTCCGGATCAAGATCTCGGCACTGTTCGGGCTGATCCTGGCTTCGCCGGTCTGGCTCTACCAGTTGTGGGCGTTCATCGCGCCGGGCCTGCACCGCAACGAACGGAAGTGGGCCTACCTGTTCTCCGGGATCGCCGCTCCGCTGTTCGCGGCCGGCATCTGGGTCGCGTACTGGACCCTGCCGAAGGGCATCGAGATCCTGCTGGGCTTCACCCCACTCGACATCCAGAACCTGGTCGAGCTGCCCGACTACCTCGACTTCGTGCTGCGCACGATGATCGTGTTCGGTGTCGCCTTCCTGATCCCACTCGTGGTCGTGCTGCTGAACATGCTCGGTGTGGTGCCGTCGTCCGCGCTGCGCCGGTTCCGGCCGTACATCGTGCTGGTGATCTTCGTCTTCGCCGCGGTCGCCACACCGTCGGGTGATCCGTTCACGATGTGCCTGCTGGCTATTCCCATGTGTCTGCTGTTCTTCATTGCCGAGGTGATCACGCGGATCCTCGACAAGCGCAAGGCCCGCAGGGCCGAGGAACTGCTGGCCGACTGATGACCAGACGGATCGCGCTGGTGGTGAATCCCACCTCCGGCCGCGGCCTCGGTGCCCGTGTAGCTCCGGTGGTCCGCGAACGCCTCGCGGCGGCGGGGATCACCGTCGACGTGCACGCCACCACCTGCGCGGAGGACGTCGGCCGGATCTCTGCCGAGGTGGTCGCGTCCGGTGCGGACGCCGTCGCGCTGATCGGTGGCGACGGCACCGTCCATCTCGGCGCCCAGGTGCTGGCGAAGTCCGGGATGCCGTTCGGCGTGATCCCGGCCGGCACCGGCAACGACTTCGCCCGCGGGATCGGCGTACCGCTGAAGGATCCGGCCGCGGCGGCCGACCTGATCGTGGCCGGCAAGACCCGCGCGATCGACCTCGCGGTGGCCAAGGACGAGTACATCACCACGGTCGTAGCCGGCGGCTTCGATTCGCTGGTGAACAAGCGCGCCAACGCGATGAGCTGGCCGAAGGGCAACTCTCGCTACACCGTCGCCACCCTTGCCGAACTGCGGACGTTCAAACCCCTGGAGTACGTCGTCACCGTCGACGGCGAGGTGATCGAGACCAAGGCGATGCTGGTCGCGGTGGGCACCGGGCCGACGTACGGCGGGGGACTGCAGATCTGTGCCGGCGCGGAGATCGACGACGGACTGCTCGACGTCACGATCATCCAGCCGGTCGGGCGGTTCACCCTGCTGCAGATGTTCCCGAAGCTGGCCAAGGGAACCCACGTCGGCCACCCGATGCTGCGAACGGCGCGCGGCCGCTCGGTCCGGATCGAGTCGCCCGGAATCACGGCGTACGCCGACGGCGAGGTCCTCGGCCCGCTCCCGGTCGACATCGGCATCGCTCCCGGTGCACTGACCGTTTTCGCCTGAGACACAATCTTCACGGAGTGAAGTGTTCTCATCTCTGCCTCTGGTCTGATAGGAAAGCTTCCTAACAGTAATCCTCGGACGCCCCTCGGAGGAATCATGCAGACCCGCCCCACGCGCAGGACCGCGCTGCTGCTCGGACTGACCCTCGCGGCCGCCCCGGCGACCGCCCTCGTCTCCCGCTACGCCTCGTCCGCCGACGCCGCGGTCCAGGCGACCGGCCTCGACGATCCGGCGAAGAAGGAGATCGCGATGCAGATCGTCTGCAGCGCGGAGAACTCCTCGCTGGACTGGAAGGCGCAGTACAAGTACATCGAGGACATCGACGACGGCCGTGGCTACACCGCGGGCATCATCGGGTTCTGCTCGGGCACCGGTGACATGCTCGAACTCGTCGAGCTGTACGCCGACCGCAAGCCGGGCAACGTGCTGCAGAAGTACCTGCCCGCCCTGCGTGACGTGGACGGCAGCGACTCGCACGACGGGCTGGACCCGAACTACACCAAGGACTGGAAGACGGCAGCCAACGACACCGCGTTCCAGCAGTGCCAGAACGACGAGCGTGACCGGGTCTACTTCAACCCGTCGGTGTCGCGGGGCAAGTCCGACGGACTGCGCACCCTCGGCCAGTTCTGCTACTACGACGCGATCGTCATGCACGGTCCCGGCAACGGCGGCACCAGCTTCGGCGGGATCCGCAGCCGCGCGCTGCAGACGGCCAAGCCGCCGGCGCAGGGTGGCAACGAGACGACGTACCTGAACGCCTTCCTTGATGCCCGCGTCTGGGCGATGAAGCAGGAGGAAGCGCACAGCGACACCAGCCGCGTCGACACCGCCCAGCGAGTCTGGCTCCGCAACGGGAACCTCGACCTGAACACCCCACTCGACTGGAAGGTGTACGGCGACCCGTACCACATCGGCTAGGGACCGCCAGGCCATCACAATCGCGCCCGACGCGTCCCGCCCAGCGTGGACCGCAGGGTTTGCGCCGATTGTGATGGCCTGGGCGTCCGGCTCTGCTATCTGCCGTAGGCGGCCAGGAAGATCCGTACGCCGCTGCGGACCAGGTGATCGATCTCGTCCTGATCGACGGGGACCGCGCCGTACCAGGTCCGGTTCTGGACGGGTCCGGTGACGAGCACGCCGAGGAACTCGGCCGCCTCGACCGGATCCGGTACGTCGAGCAGGCCGCGCCGGTGCAGTGCCTCGAGCCGGTCGGCCAGGGCGGTCCTGGTCGGCCGGTCCGCCAGCAAGCGGGGGAAGTGGGCCGCCTCGGCGATCATCAGCCGCAGGATCTCGGTCCGCTCGGCCGACTTCGCCACCTCGGTCGCGAACACGCGCCCGAAGCGGAAGAGCGCGTCCTCGAGATCGGTGACGTCGTCGATGGTCTCCTGCAGCAGTGCCTCGAAGCCCTTCTCGTGGCCCGCGCGCGTCTCCGCGATCGCCGCCAGGAACAGCCGCTCCTTGTCGCCGTAGTAGTCGTAGATCGTGCGCTTGGAGACACCCGCCTCGGCGGCGATGGCGTCGACGCCGGCGCGGGCGTAGCCCTCGGCGAGGAAGACCTTCAACGCCGCGCGCACGATCGAGGCCCGTTTGGCCGGCGACCCTTCCCTGACCACCCCGGGTGCTCCTCCCGATCGACTACACCGTGCAGTGTAGCGCTACTACACTGCACGGTGTAGCGCTACTACACTGCACGGTGTAGTGTGCTGGGGATGACCGAAGTTGCCCTGGATCGATCGATTCTGAAGCTCGGCGGCGTGGTGATGGTCGGAGCCCTCACCCCGCTGCTCGACATGACGATGGTGACCGTGGCGCTGTCCCGGATCGCGGCCGGTTTCGGCGCGTCCGTGGTCACCGTCCAATGGGTCAGTGCGGCGTACCTGCTGTCGATCGCGATCACGATCCCGACGACTGGCCGGCTGGTGGAGCGGTTCGGTGCCCGGGCGATGTGGCTGACGGCGCTGGCTGTCTTCTGTGCCGGGTCGGCGCTGTGTGCCACGGCCTGGTCGGCGGGCAGTCTGATCGCGTTCCGCGTCCTGCAGGGGCTCGGTGGCGGCATGATCATCCCGCTCACCATGATGATCCTCGCCAAGGCCGCCGGTCCCGACCGTCGTGGCCGGGTGATGAGCCTGGTCGCGATTCCCGCCCAGCTCGCGCCGATCGCCGGTCCACCGCTCGGTGGCCTGGTGGTGGACACGATCGGCTGGCGGTGGATCTTCCTGGTCAACCTGCCGATCGGGCTGACCGCGATCGCACTCGCCTGGAGGACCGTTCCGGCCGACGCCGTACGCCGCTCGGCCGGGCTGGACCTGATCGGGCTGGCGCTCGTTGCACCGGCGATCGCGCTCGTCGTCCTGTCCCTGAGCGGTACGGCCACGTGGCCGTCGGCGATCGGTGGTCTGCTGCTGCTCGCGGCGTTCGCGGTGCATGCGCTGCGGTCGCCGATGCCCTTGCTCGACCTGAGGCTGTTCCGCCACCGTCCGGTGACCGTGGCGACAGTGCTGAACTTCTTGTCCCGCTTCTCGGTGTTCGGCGCGATGCTCCTGATGCCGCTGTACCTGCAGCAGGTTCGTGGTCACAGTGCGCTGGAGGCGGGGCTGCTGCTCGCCCCGCAGAGTCTGGGCACGATGGTTGCCCTGCCGTACGTCGGCAGGTTGACCGACCGCATCGGCGCCCGGCCCGTGGCTCTCGCCGGAGTGGGGATCACCGTCGTCGCGACATTCGCCTTCACGCAGGTGACGGACACGAGTTCGTTCGTCGTCCTCGCGATCGCCTTGCTGGTCTGGGGGATGGGGATCGCGGCGGCCACCGTGCCGGTGTCGGTCGCGGCCTATCACGGTCTTGACCCCACGGCCATCCCCGGCGCGACGAGTCTGATCACCACAGTGACGACCCTCGGCGCTTCGGCCGGAGCCGCCGTGGTGACAGCGATCCTGCAGTCGCGTCTCGGCCACCACGCCGGCGATCCCGCCGCGGCGTTCGCGGACACGTTCTGGTGGGTGCTCGTCTTCACGGCCGTGACGTTGCTCCCGGCAACGATGCTTCCGGCGCGAGGCACCGCCTAGCTGCCGGGGATCGCCTTGGGCTCGGCGCGGTCGGTCCGCGGGTCGGCCTCCGCGCGCTGGCGGAGCATCGAGACCATGGTGGCGAGCTGTTCGAGGTTCTCGGCCGGGAGGACCGAGCCGACCCAGGTCATCAGCTCGGCGTCGACAGTGGGTGTCGCCGCGGTCAGGATCTCCGTGCCGGCGGGGGTGAGCTCGATCAGGGAGGAACGGCGGTCGCCGGGGTTCGCGATCCGCCGGCAGCGGCCCGCGGCCTCGAGTCGGTCGACCGCCTTGCTGGTGGCTCCGACCGTGATGGCCGCCCACTGCGCCAGGTCGTAGACCCGGGCGGTACCGCGGGACGCCAGGAAGCGGAGGAACTCGAACTGGCCGAGCGGCAGGCCGTGCTCGGCCTTCAGCCGGGCGTCGAGGACGTTGTAGAGCCGCGTCTCCAGCCGGACCAGGTCCGTGAACAATGATGTGAGATCAGTCACAGCCAAATCCTGCTTCGTGGGAATTAGGTTCCTTGGAATGTAGTTATCAGGAACTGTATTCCCTGGAATCTATCACTGAGCGACGGAGACCGACGATGAGCCAGGACCAACGCGCTGCGGCGCGATCGATGATGACCAAGCGGGACCCCGACCGGACCCCGGCGCAGGAGCGGGCCGACTTCGACGCGATCTTCGCCGACCGTCCGCTGGGCGACGACGTCACGCTCACTCCCCGCACACTGGGCCGCCGGCCCGCTCTGGACGTGCAGGTCGCGGGTGCCGATGGCGACGCGGTGATCCTCTATCTGCACGGTGGCGGCTATGTGGTCGGTTCGGCCCGGACCGGGGCCAACCTCGCCGCGCCGCTCGCACGGCGTACCGGTCTGCCTGCGGTGTCGCTGGAGTACCGGCTCGCGCCGGAGCATCCGTTCCCGGCGGCGGTCGACGACGCGTTGGCGGCGTACAAGGAACTGCTCGGGAGTGGGCGGCAAATTGTCATCGTGGGTGATTCGGCCGGTGGAGGAGCCGCGCTCGCCACCTTGGTGGCTGCACGCCGTGAAGGTCTGCCGCTGCCGGTGGCTGCCGCCGTCTTCTCGCCCTGGGTCGACCTGACGTTGTCCGGCGAGAGCATGGACGCGCGAGGGGACCTCGACCCGCTGTTCAGCCGTGCACACATGGCCGGCTACGCCGAGCATTACCTCGCCGGTCACGATCCGAGCGACGAGCTGGCCAGCCCGCTGCTTGCGGATCTGACCGGTCTGCCACCGCTGCTGATCCAGGTCGGTTCGGCCGAGGTCCTGCTCGACGACTCACTCCGCCTGGCGGTCCGCGCGGCGCAGCACGACGTCGACGTCAGCCTGGACGTCGTCGCCGGCGCACCGCACGTCTACCCGCTGATGGCCGGCGTCATGGACGAGGCCGACGAAGCCCTGGACCGGGCCGCTCATTTCCTGACCGTGCGCCTTCCTGTGGGTGGCGTCGCATAGATTGGGGGTATGAGCACCCCGTCCGAGAAATATGCTGTCTTCCGCTCGGACCAGGAGCATCCTGCGGTGAAGGAGTTCAGGGCGCTCTACGACTTCGAGCTGGACGAGTTCCAGCTGCGCGCCTGTGCCGCCCTCGAGGACGGTCACCAGGTGCTGGTGGCGGCGCCCACCGGCTCCGGGAAGACGCTCGTCGGCGAGTTCGCCGTACATCTGGCCCTGCAGCGGGGGCAGAAGTGCTTCTACACCACCCCGATCAAGGCGCTGAGCAACCAGAAGTACGCCGATCTGGTCAGCCGCTACGGCTCCGACAAGGTCGGCCTGCTCACCGGCGACAACTCGATCAACTCCGAGGCGCCGATCGTCGTGATGACGACCGAGGTCCTGCGCAACATGCTGTACGCCGCGTCGACCACCCTGCTCGGACTCTCGTACGTCGTGATGGACGAGGTGCACTACCTGGCCGACCGGGCTCGTGGCGCGGTCTGGGAAGAGGTGCTGATCCACCTGCCCGACTCGGTCTCGGTGGTGTCGCTGTCCGCGACCGTGAGCAACGCGGAGGAGTTCGGCGACTGGCTGGAGACCGTCCGCGGCAACACGGTCGTCGTCCTGGAGGAGAAGCGGCCGGTGCCGCTGTTCCAGCACGTGATGGTGGGCAAGCGGCTGCACGACCTGTTCGCCGGCGAGGCGCCGACCGCGCGCGTCGGTGCGCCCAAGCCCGCGAAGTCCGGCAACCCTGCGAAAGCCAACCAGGTCGACATCAAGGACCTGGTCAACCCGCAGCTGGTCCGGATCGCGCGCGACGACAACCGGATCTTTCGCGACGACTCGCGCAAACCCCGCCGGCGCCGGGATCTCCCGAAGAGCCGGCCGACCCGGACGCACTTCACGCCGTACCGGTCCGATGTGGTCGAGGAACTGGACGCGGGCGCCTTGCTGCCGGCGATCTACTTCATCTTCTCCCGCAAGGGCTGCGAGGACGCGATGCTGCAGTGCCTGCGGTCCGGCCTGCGGCTGACCAAGCCGAGTGAGCGGGACGAGATCAAGCGGGTGCTGGCCGAGCGGACGGCGGACCTGCCGGACGAGGACCTCGGCGTGCTCGGGTACCACGACTTCTCCGAGGCGCTCAGCCGTGGCATCGCGGCGCACCACGCGGGCATGCTGGCGGCGTTCAAGGAGGTCGTCGAAGAGCTGTTCGCGCGCGGCCTGATCAAGGTCGTGTTCGCCACCGAGACGCTTGCCCTGGGCATCAACATGCCGGCGCGCACCGTCGTCCTCGAGAAGCTTTCGAAGTGGAACGGCGAGGCGCACGTCGACATCACGCCGGGGGAGTACACGCAGCTCACCGGCCGGGCCGGTCGCCGGGGCATCGACGTCGAGGGGCATGCGGTCGTGCTGTGGCAGCCCGGGTTCGATCCGCGCGCGGTCGCCGGTCTGGCGTCGACCCGTACGTATCCGCTCCGCTCGTCGTTCTCCCCGTCGTACAACATGGCGGTGAACCTGGTCCGCCAGGTCGGGCGGACGCGGGCGCGCGACATGCTCGAGCTGTCGTTCGCGCAGTTCCAGTCCGATCAGGCCGTCGTCGGTCTGGCCCGCCAGGTGCAGCGCAATACCGAGGCGCTGGAGGGCTACAAGGAGTCCATCGATTGCCATCTCGGCGACTTCCTCGAGTACGCCGATCTGCGCCGCAGGATCGGTGAGCGCGAGGCTTCCGGATCGAAGCGGCGCAAGCTGGACCGCCGGGTCGAGGCGCAGGAGTCGATCGAGAAGCTGCGGATCGGCGACATCATCCGGATCCCGGCCGGCCGGAGTGCGGGCTGGGCGCTGGTGCTCGACCCGGGCATGCGGTCCGAGCGCGAAGGCCCGCGGCCGACCGTGCTGACGCTCGACCGGCAGGTCCGCAAGCTGTCCATGATCGACTTCCCGACCCCGGTCGAGGCGATCGGCAGCCTGCGGATCCCGAAGAAGTTCAACCCGCGCAACCCGCAGCAACGGCGCGAGCTCGCGCAGGTACTGCGCACCCGCTCCGACATGCTCGGTGAGGACGGGCCGCCGTCGCGCGCCCGCGGCAGAGACGTCGTCAGTCACGCCGACGATCCGGAGTTGCAGGAGATGCGGGCGCAGTTGCGCGCGCATCCGTGCCACGGGTGCTCGGACCGGGAGGACCACGCCCGCTGGGCCGAGCGGTACTTCCGGCTCGACCGGGAGAACCGCGAGGTGCAGCGCAAGATCGAGCAGCGGACGAACACCATCGCCCGCCAGTTCGACCGGGTCTGCCAGGTGCTGGACGCGCTGCACTACCTGGACGGTGACAAGACCACCGAGGCCGGCGATCGACTGGCCCGGATCTACACCGAGCTCGACCTGGTCGCCGCCGAGTGCCTTCGGCAAGGAGTGTTCGACGACCTGACCGTCCCGGAGCTGGCCGCGTGTTTGGCCGCGCTCGTCTACGAGGCGCGGTCGAAGGACGAGCCGACGTCGCCACGGTTGCCGCGCGGCGACGTACGACTGGCGCTGGAGCGGATGGGGTCGATCTGGCGGGACCTGTCGGCCCTGGAGCGGGACATGCGGGTCGACTTCCTGCGGTCGATGGATCTCGGGTTCTGCTGGCCGGCGTTCCGATGGGCGTCCGGTGCGTCGCTGGCCGAGGTGCTGTACGAGTCCGACCTGGCCGCGGGCGACTTCGTTCGTTGGGTGAAGCAACTGATCGATCTGACCGAGCAGGTCGCGGACGCGGCCGGCCCGACGCCGCTGCGCAGTACGGCGCGGGCCGTCGTCGACCAGATCCGTCGTGGTGTGATCTCGTACGCCTCGATGGTCGACGAGCCCTAGAACGAACCTTTGCGGTGACAGACTTCACGGGCACTACATCCTTGCCCTGAACACCCGAAGGAGAACACGTTCGTGGAGCTGACGCGCCGGAATCTCGGCAAGCTTGCGCTCGCAACCGGGGCGGTCGCCGCCGTCGGCACCGGAGCCGGGACGGCTCTGAGCCGTTCGGCCGATGCCGCCGCGACCTGGAAGACCACCGGCACCGCCGTGTCGGCGTTGGCCGGCTTCGACAACCAGATGAAGGCCTTCATGCAGGCCCGCGGGGTGACCGGCGGGCAGCTCGCGGTGACGTACAAGGGCCGGCTGGTGCTTGCCCGCGGCTACAGTACGTCGACCACGCTGACGGTCCAGCCGACCTCGCTGTTCCGCGTCGCGAGCGTGTCGAAGATGTTCACGGCGGCCGCGATCATGAAGCTCGTGCAGGACGGCAAGCTGAGCCTGACCACGCCGGTCGGCAACATCATCGCGATCACGCCGCCGACCGGTCAGACCAAGGACACCCGCTGGTCCGCGGTCACGATCAAGCGGCTGCTGCAGCATCTCGGCGGGTTCGACCGCGACGTCTCCGGCGACCCGAACTTCAAGGACGCCATCATCGCCAAGGCCCTGGGCGTCCCGATGGAGCTCCAGCACGCCGACGAGATCAAGTACATGGCCGGGCAGAAGCTCGACTTCGCGCCGGGCAGCAAGTACGCCTATTCGAACTTCGGGTATGTGCTGGCCGGCCGCGTGATCGAGAAGGTCAGCGGGCTGAGCTACGAGACGTACGTGAAGCAGAAGTTGCTCGCTCCGTTGAAGATCACCCGGATGGCGCAGGGCTGGACCATCGCCAAGCACACCGGCGAGGTGCCGTACGAGTCGCAGTACACCGGACCGACGGTGCTCGACAACACCGGCAAGATCGTTGCCGCGCCGTACGGATCGTTCAGCATGCGCATCCAGGACTCGAACGGCGGCTGGATCGCGAGCGCTCCCGACCTGGTCCGGTTCGCGAAGATGTTCGACGCGTCGTCGAGCGTGCTGAACACCACGTCACTGAACAGCGTCTGGGCCAAGCCCGAGATCGGCATCCAGCCCGACGGCTGGTATTACGGCCTCGGCTGGCAGATCCGTCCGACCACGAGCGGGGGCACCGGCCGCAACACCTGGCACACCGGCAGCATGCCCGGCACCTTCAGCATCGTGGTCCGCACCTACAACGGGATGAGCTGGGCCGCCTTGTTCAACCGCCGTGACGACCCCAGCGGCAAGTCGTACGGCGACATCGACGCGGCGCTGTGGACCGCTGCCAACAGTGTGAAGACCTGGCCGACCAACGACCTCTTCCCGACCTACTTCCCCTGAGTTGCGGCGTTTCGGCCGAGGCCGAATAGCGTTGCCGGTCCGAACAGACGACTCCTAGCGTCAGGGATGTGACCCGCCGTGCCAGGCGGTGGGCACATTCTCTGGGGAGGAAGTCACAATGATCGGAACGCGTAAGCTGCTCGCGGCCGCGGGCGTACTCGCCGCCGTGTGCACTGTTGCGGCGACCGTGCCGGCTGCAGAGGCTGTCGACGCGGCCCCGGCGGGCACTAGGGTGACGCAGACACGGCTGGCCGACGGATCCGTCCGGGTAGGTGTCACCGGCAACGAGGCGTCGAACGCGATCGCTGCCGTGCCGTCGACGTCGCCGGCCGTGGAGCACGTGTTCCTCGCGCCGGGTGGGAGCACGATCTGCAAGTCGGGTTATGCCTGCGCCTTCGTGCCGTACAGCAACGGTTTCTACGTCTTCAAGTTCGTGCACTACGACGGCTACTCGGTGAGCAACTGGCTGAACGTCGGCCCGTTCCTCAACAACCAGACCGGCGGCGCCGGCGCGAAGTGGGACAACGTGAACGGTGGCCAGCTCGGCTGCGTCGCGGCCGGAACCGGCAAGAACGTCAACTGGAACCCCGTCTGGCGGGTCAGGCTCACCGCCTCGGGCTGCTAGTGCCCTGCACTAGAACATCAATGCTCTGAAATGCGGCGTACTGACCTGGGCCTCGCCGGCCATCTCGGTCAGTACGCCGCGCACTGTGTCGATCGCTTCGTCGCCGAACCTGCGGCGGAGCTTGCGTTCGTAGGCCTGGTGGAACTTCCGGGCCGCCTGAAGTGCGGCCTCGCCTCGGTCGGTGAGGTGCAGCAGGCGGGCCCGCGCGTCGGACGGGTCCGCGCGGCGTTCGAGGTAACCGCGCCGTTCCATGTCGTCGACGATCTGGCTCGCGCCCTGCTTGGTGATCTCCAGCCGCGCCGCCAGCCCGCTGATCGTCGTCGGTCCGGCACCGAGCGTGCGCAGTACGAAACCGTCCGACCGGCCCTGGTCGTCGAACCCTTGCTCCGCCGTCGCCGCCCGCAGTGCGCCGACGAACTCCTGGTCCGCCAGCACCAGCAGGATCCCGAAATCAGGCTTGCCCGAACGCGTCATGACCGCCATGATAGTCAAGCCGACTTGGTCAAGTTGGCTTGACTATCTCTGATAGGGGGAAGCGATGCAGGTCATTCGTGCTGCCGAGGCGCCGCGGTTCCGGTTGCCCGGGGTCGAGTTCACCGGACTGGCCGCGCCGAGCCGCGGGTCCACTGGTCTGTGCACGTGGAAGCTGACGGTCGATCCCGGTGTCCGCGGCGATGCGCCGCACACCATCGACCGCGACGAGGTGTTCATGGTGCTCACCGGCACCGTCCAGGTCACCCCGGATGGCGAGAAGCTCGCGGCCGGTGACGCGGTCGTCGTACCGGCAGGCGAGCCGATCTCGCTGACCAACCTCGGCGAGGACATCGCCGAGCTGCACGTCGCCATCACCGCCGGTTTCACCGGCACCATGGCCGACGGTACGACGATCCAGCCGCCATGGGCTCAGTGAGTCAGCACCGCCGCAGTGGTGCCGAGTAGGTGGTGTTGCTCGTCGTGGCGACGTAGTAGTCGGTGACGTAGGAGCCGTCGCTCAGCCGGTTCCACACCGACGTCGTCCCGACCTTGGAACCAGGGCGCTGACAGGTGACCCATGCCAGCGACCCGATCGGCAGCAGGCCTGGGTACGTGGCGTACGACGTTCCCGGGCCGTGCCGGCGGCTCAGGTTGTCGACGGTCGTCTGGAACGGGTTGCTGCAGCCGGGGATCGGTGCGCTGTAGCCGGGCTTGGTCGGTGTCCTGGCGTAGTAGTCGGTGATGTAGGTCCCGTCGATCAGCTTGTCCCACACCGTGGTGACGCCGATCTTCGGGCCGAACGTCTGGCAGACGATCCGCACGCCCGCGTTCAGGGCGATGGTCCCCCGCACCGGATAGGAGGTCCCCGGACCGCTGTAGGTGTGGATCGTGGTTCGGACCGTGTAGGAGTACCAGACCGAGGCGACGGGTGCGTCGAAACGGTCGTTGTCGATGTTGAGGGTGACACCGCCGTACGTCTCGGTGTGATCGCCCCGGTACTGCTTGGCTCGCTGGCCGATGAGCCAGTAGCGGTTGGAGATCCGCGGCCAGTTCGTCAGCGACGAGCTGAGGTCCCAGCGGGCGATCCAGACGGCGTCCGGCCGGGCGTACGCGGTCGAGTTGTAGACCTCGGCCAAGTGGCGAGCGCCGGAGTCCTGGTGTGCGTAGACGCCGGAGAGGAAGCCGCGGCGATGCAGTTCCTTCGTCCACGACGACAGGAACCGCAGCACTGTGGCCCGGCAGGTCGCGTCGGCTGCGTTGTAGTGCTCCAGGTCGGCGTAGATCGCACTGCCCGCCAGTAGTCCGATCGCTCTGGCCTTGGTGACCGCGTCACCAGCCAGGAGTGCTCCCTGTGCGGCCGCCGACACCGCGGTGATCTTCACCGTGTTCGGGCGGAACGTGCAGGGAGCCTGGTAGCCGAGGTAGATCGGGATGAGGCGCCAGCCCATGCGGGTCACACTGCTGACCCAGCTCTGGGTGAGCTGCGGCTGTGCACAGCTCCGGTTCACCCCGCCGACGTAGATCCCGATCGCCTTGTACGGCGATGCTTTCCATGCAGTCATCTGCGCAACAGTCGGCGCCGTACAGGTGTCGAACGCGAGTCCGGTGAACCGGGTGGCCGTCGTACCGGCTCCATAGGTGAGCGGCGTCGTGGGCTCAGCCATGGCCGACGCTGACGGGCCTAGTAGTAGTACGGCAACCGCCGCGGCGGCCACCTTGAATCTGATCCGCGTCATGAGCGGCACCCCCCGGTCTCAGTAGACGGCCGCGGGGTCGGCCTAGGCAAGACCTCTGAAGATGATCGCCAGCGTCCGCTCTTGAAGGTCTGTAGACCACGTGCTGTGCTGCGCGGCCTGTGTAGTTGCTGTCAGCAAGGCCATCACCTCGTCCACCCGGACAGTGGGCCGTACCTCGCCCGCCTCCTTCGCCTGCTCGAGCAGCCGTTCGACCTCGTCAGTCAACCCGCGCAACGCGTCGCCGATGTCGAGCTCCGGGCCGGCGAGCGCGGCTACGACCGTCCGGGTTCGGATGGCTTCGTCGACGACCGCGGTCAGGAACTCGAAGAGTGTGGACTCGGCCGCCAGGTCCGTCAGTCGCCGGAGCGACTCCTTCATGATCGCGACCAGCAACGCGTCCTTGGTCGGGAAGTGCCGGAACACGGTGCCGACTGCGACACCGGCCCGGATTGCCACCTGTTCTGTGGTCGCCCTCGGTCCGTGCTCGGCGAACGCCTCGGTTGCGGCGGCCAGGATCGCCGTACGGTTCCGCTGCGCATCGGCCCGCGCCATCCGACCTCCGGGACTAGAAACCTGAGTGGCCACTCACTATAGTCGGTGCTGAACCTGAGTGATGACTCACTTTCTGGAGGGGTGTTCATGCCCGAACTGCACGCGGTGATCGAGCGGATGGGCCAGGGGTGGTTGGGCGATCCGGGCGCCATGGACGACCTGCTGGCCGACGACGTGGTGATGGAGGTGCCGTTCGCACCAGGCGGGCCGATGCGGTGGGATGGGCGGGAGGAGTGGCTCGCGTTCGCGGGACCGGCGCGGGCCGGGTTCCCGGTGCGGTTCGACCGCTTCACCCTGCTGGCGTTGCACGAGACGCTCGATCCCGAGGTCGCGGTGGTCGAGTACGAACTGGCCGGTGAGATCACCGCCACCGGGCAACGCGGTGCCGCCCGCTTCATCGGCGTACTGCGGGTCCGGGACGGGAAGATCGCGGGCTGGCGCGAGTATCAGAACACCGCTGCGATCCAGCAGGCGTTAGGTTGAGTCTGTATCGCGTTGCCGAGCCGGGAGGACTGTGGAATGCCGGACATCGTGGAGTTGGGGGAGCGGCCGTACGTCGCGCTGCGGGGCAAGGTCGCCATGAACGAGATCAGTGCGTTCGCGGACCGGATGCGCGAGGTGATCGACTGGCTCGCCGCCCGGGAGATCGCGCCGAACGACGCGCCGTTCTTCAAGTACGACGTGGTCGACATGGAAGCCGGCCTGGTCCTGGAGATCGGGTTCCCGGTCGACGATCTGCACAGCGGTGAGGGCGAGATCGTCACCGGCGTCCTCCCGGCCGGGCGCTACGCCAGTACGACGTACCACGGCCACCCGGACGGTCTGGTCGATGCCACCCGCGACCTGCTGGCCTGGGCGGACGACAAGGGCCTCGAGTGGGACGCCGACGGCGACCGGTGGACCGCGCGGCTCGAGGTCTACAAGTCCGACCCGCGCGAGGTCCCGGACATGGCCGACTGGGACACCGAACTGCAGTTCAAGCTGAAGGATTAGTGGGCCGTTCCTGGGTGAGGTACTAGGTGCCCACCGTTCTCGCCGGCCTGAGCCGTCTCGACCCTGAGCGGATCCGCCACGTCGCCTCACCCCTGATCGAGCTCGGCTGCGCCCTCCACGTGCTCGCCGAGCCCGCCCACCACGATCGCGTCGAGTGGGCGGCCGACGTACGGCTGCCCGACGTACTGCGGTCTGAATTGTCGCAGTGGACGTGGACCGTGCGGGCTGTCCGGGCGCGGTTCTTCGCGACGAGCAGTGGGACCGGGATGCCGTCGTGGCAGGACGAACTGGCGGCACTGCGGGCTCGGGCGCCGGAGGAGCTCGCGGCTGAGTTGGTGCGGCCGTTGCGTGGGCGTCCGCTGAGCAGTCGGACCACAGACACGGACGCCGTACGCCACTGGGCCCGCAGCCGGGGTCGCGCTGTCGCTGCCCTGGTTGATTCGTTGCTGAGTGATCCGGAGGAGCCGGTACGTCGGTTTCTCGATTTACTCGATGCTTGCTGGGCGGAGTGGTTCGCTGCGGTGTGGGAGGAGTCGCGGGACGCCCTGGCGGCGCGTGGGCGGCAGGACCGGGATCTGGCGATGCGGGACGGCGTACGGGCGATGCTGCGGTCGTTGGATGGGTCTGTCTCCGTGCGCGATCCGGACAGCGCAGTGGTGCAGAAGGTGCAGAGCAAACGGATCGATCTGTCGGAGCGGTCGCTGTTGCTTGTCCCTAGCAACTACATCGCGCCGCATCTGTTCCTGGGGGAGATCCCTGGGGAGCCGCTGACTGTCATCTACCCGGTGGTGGGCGTCGGGACCGCTGTACCGACCGCTCAACAGATGCTCGGTCGCCTGGAAGCGCTGGCCGCCCCCGACCGCCTCCAAGTCTGCCGAGCCGTCGCCAGCGAACCGCGGACGGCCGGCGAGATCGCGGCGTTGTGGGGGCTCCACCCGACTCAGGTGACGCGCCACCTCCGAGCCCTCACCCGAGTCGGCCTGGTCACCGCCGAACGCCAAGGCCGGTTCGTCGCCTACCGCTTGGACGAAACCACCCTCAATCACCTAGGCGGGGATCTCCTCAACCTCATCATGCGCTGAGCGGGATGTCGCGGATCGTCCGCCAGGAGTGGGGTGCGTCCGATCCGCACATGAGCTGGACCTCGGTGACCAGCATGGAGATCGGGAGGTGTTCGCGTACCTGACGTTCTACTGCTCTCAGCTCGGCTGGTGTGCCGTCTCTCGCCACGGTCAAGTGGGGCATCAGGTCCTGGAACTCACCGTCGTACGGCGGGTAGTCGGGAAACGCCCGGAACACGGCCTTGGTCAACGCCCGGAACGGCTCGGCGGGATCGGGCGCCAGCCACAAGACGTCCTCGTCGAACCAGCCGGTCGCGTTCCAGTCCGCCCTGAACCGCGGCACCGTGTGCACAGCGTCGGCGAGGGTGCGGAGCACGTCCTCATCGAGCTCGGCCGGCGGAACGAACGGATACAGCACCGTCACGTGCGCAGGGACACCCCACACCGCGGCCGGGTCGAACCTCGCACGATGTGCGCTGACGGCGCCTTCGGCCGCCGGAACAGCAACCACAACCGCCGAATCAGTCCCTTCGAACATGCCGCCCACGCTAGCCGAGCCAACCCCCATGAAGACATCGGCACAGGAATGCTTCGGTGGCTGATGCATTGACGGGATCTGTCAGTCCACTGGGCGGATGGGGCGGGCGGTAGTTGGGTGAGGGGGTGACAGCTTCTCTTCCGCCTGCCGTCCGTCGGTTGATCGGCGCGACTCTCGTCAACACGTTCGGGAACGGCGTGTACGCCGCCGTCGGCGCCCTCTATCTCACCCGGGCAGCCGGCCTGTCCGTCGGTCAGGTCGGCATCGGGCTGACCATCGCGGGCCTGGTCGGGCTCGTGGCCAGCACTCCGCTCGGCGTGGTCGCGGATCGTCTCGGACCGAACCGTGCGTACGTCGGCTTCCTCGTCTTGCAAGCGATCACGATGAGCGCGCTGACGCAGGTCCGCTCGTTCCTCCCGTACGTCGTGGTCGCCGGGATCACCGCGATCGCCGACTCCGGTCAACGTGGCGCGAAGGGAGCGCTGATCGCGGGTCTGTCGCCATCCGACCAGCGGGTCCGCACGCGGGCGATCCTTCGCGTGACGACCAACATCGGCATGGGTGCCGGCATGGCTGTCGCCGGCGTCGTTCTCGCCGTTGACCGGCGTGAGGTGTACGTCGCCGCACTGCTCGCCAACGCGGCGACGTACGTGATCACCGCGGCTCTGGTCCGCTTCGGCATGCCCGAGGTCAAGAAGGTGTCGTCGGCAACCGGTCCGTCCGGACTGACCGCGTTGAAGGACCGTCCGTTCCTCGCCTTCGTCGCGTTGGACGGCGTACTGAGCATGCACAACGCGATGGCACAGATCGCGATCCCGCTGTGGGTGGCGACCGCGACCGACGCGCCGCGCTGGCTGATCTCCGTCCTGCTGGTGATCAACTCGGTCGCCGTGATCCTGCTCCAGCTCCGCGTTGCCCGAGGCACCGAACACCTCCCCGGCGCCGCCCGTGCCGGCCGTCGGGCCGGCGTACTCCTCGCCGGAGCCTGCATCGTCCTCGCTCTCACCGACGTCACCTCGGGCGCCGTCACAGTCGGCCTCCTGATCGTCGCGGCCCTCATCCACGTCCTGGGCGAGATGCTGCAATCGGCAGGCGGCTGGGGCATAAGCTTCGAACTCGCACCACCCGGCGCCCAGGGCCAATACCAAGGCGCCTATGCCATGGGTCACCAAGTCGGCGACCTCATCGCGCCGCTCATCCTCACCACCATCGCCGTCGCCTGGGGCTGGCCCGGCTGGTTGCTGACAGCCACCATCTTCCTGATCACCGGCACCCTGCTCCCAGTAGCCGTCCGCAAACACCCCCACTGGCCCACCACCGATCCATTCGTCCAACGGACTGCCACCACGCCAGCAAGCGCCAACCCCACACGCTGACGAGTGGCGGGAAACGGTTGGACGGGTGACGATCGGGCTTGTAGCTTGCGGTGGCTATGGACTCTCCACAGTTCACCGCCGAGCCGTCCCTCAGGTTCGACGTGATCATTGCCGGGTGCGGGCCGACTGGCGCGATGCTGGCCGCTGAACTGCGGCTGCACGATGTGCGGGTACTCGTTCTGGAGAAGGACACCGAGCCCGTGTCGTTCGTGCGCATCGTCGGTCTGCACATTCGCAGTCTCGAGTTGATGGCAATGCGAGGACTGCTGGATCGCCTGCTCGACCACGGAAGGCGACGTCCGGCCGGTGGATTCTTCGCCGCCATCGCCAAGCCCGCGCCCGAGGGCCTGGATTCCGCGCACGCCTCTTTGCTGGGCATCCCGCAGCCGGTCGTCGTTCGCCTGCTCGAGGAGCATGCGATCGCACTGGGTGCGCAGGTACGGCGTGGTGGTGCGGTGGCCGGGTTCGAGCAGGATGACGAGGGTGTGACCGTCGAGCTGGCCGACGGGGGAAGGCTGCGTTCGCGCTATCTCGTCGGGTGTGACGGCGCGCGCAGTACGGTGCGCAAACTGCTCGGCGTCGGCTTCCCCGGCGAGCCGTCGCGGACCTGGACGCTGATGGGCGAGCTGGAAGTGGGTGTGCCACCGGAGGAGATCGCTGCCAAGGTGACCGAAGTCCGCGAGACCGATCAGCGATTCGTGCTCGGGCCCGCAGGCGCTGGGGTCTATCGCGTCGTGGTCCCCGTCTCGGGACCCAGCGACGATCGCGGGGAACCCACCCTCGAGGATTTCAGACAGCAGTTGCGCGCCATCGCCGGAACCGATTTCGGCGTGCACTCCCCGCGCTGGTTGTCCCGCTTCGGGGATGCCACCCGGCTGGCCGAGCGGTATCGGGTCGGCCGGGTGCTGCTGGCCGGCGATGCGGCACACATCCACCCACGCACCGGCGGACAGGGCCTCAACCTGGGCGTTCAGGACGCGTTCAACCTCGGTTGGAAACTGGCCGCACAGGTCCGTGGCTGGGCGCCGGAAACACTGCTGGACACCTATCAGGCCGAACGTCATCCGGTCGCCGAGGACGTGCTGGACAACACCCGCGCCCAGATGGAACTGCTGTCCAACGAACCAGGCCCGCAGGCCGTGCGCAGGCTGCTCACCGAACTGATGGACTTCGACCAGGTGAACCGCTATCTGATCGAGAAGATCACCGCGATCGGCATCCGCTACGACTTCGGCGAAGGCCCCGACCTGCTCGGCCGCCGCCTGCGCGACCTCGAACTGCAGCAGGGCCACCTGTACGGTCTGCTGCATCGCGGCCGCGGGCTGCTCCTGGACCGCACCGAACGCCTGACCGTCGGCGGCTGGTCAGACCGCGTCGATTACCTCGCGGATCCCACTGCGGCCCTGGATGTTCCGTGCGTCCTGCTACGCCCCGACGGCCACGTCGCCTGGACCGGTGACGACCAGCAGGACCTCGACGCCCACCTCTCCCGCTGGTTCGGCAAGCCCATCGACTGATCTCGCCGGCGTCCACCTCAGGCGGCGGCTGGTTTCAGGAGGTTGCGGAGGGAGCGGGCTGCGGTGAAGCCGGCTCGGTTGGCGCCGATCGTGCTGGCGGACGGGCCGTAGCCGACGAGGTGGACTCGGGGTTCGAGGGCTGTGTGGGTGCCGTCCATGCGGATTCCGCCGGAGGGTTCGCGGAGGTGGAGCGGGGCGAGGTGGGCCAGATCGGCGCGGAAGCCGGTGGCCCACAGGATTGCGTCGAGGTCCAACTTTCGCCCGTCCGCCCAGTCGACGCCGGTGGGGGTGATGCGGGTGAACATGGGGAGGCGGGTATAGACGCCGCGCTCCA
This sequence comes from Kribbella sp. NPDC050281, assembly GCF_040655855.1. Classification (NCBI taxonomy): domain Bacteria; kingdom Bacillati; phylum Actinomycetota; class Actinomycetes; order Propionibacteriales; family Kribbellaceae; genus Kribbella; species Kribbella sp. NPDC050281. The sequence goes on from NZ_JBFAKS010000015.1 coordinate 115,421, forward strand.
ACGCAGCCTGCTCCTGCTCCCGGAGGTGGAGGCCGGTCACGCTGACGACGCTTCGTGGGGGGAGGCCGGCGCGAACGCGTTCCTCGACCTTGGCCACAACCTTTCGCCCGTACTCCGGGTTGAAGTCCTCACCGGTCCGCCACTCCGGCGGCCGTCGGGTCACCCACGTGGTCGTCGCGACCTCGGAGATCTCGGCGAGCAACTGCACCGCCGACGCGCCGCCGCCAACGACGAGCACATGCTGCCCCGCGAACTCAGCCGCCCCGCGGTAGTCCGCCGTGTGCAACTGCCGCCCACGAAAGCTCTCGATCCCCGGATACCAAGGAATGAACGGCCGATTCCACGTCCCCGTCGCGTTCACCACAGCCTCCGCACGATAGGTGTCAGCAGACGTCCTCACCTCGAACAGCCGGTCCACCTTCCACACGCTCTCAACGCTGACAGGCCGTACGACGGGCAACCCGAACCGCTTCTCGTAGTCCGCGAAATACCCCGGCACGAACTCATTGGCACGGGCATCGGAAGCACTCGGCGGCACCGGCACCCCGGGCAGGTTCGCGATCCCGTGGACGTCGTACATGGTCAGCGAGTCCCACCGATGCTGCCACGCTCCGCCGGGCGCCGGATTCCGGTCGAGTACGACGACCTCGTCGTACGGCGTGAATCCCATCCGGACCAGATGGTAGGCAGCCGACAGTCCGGCCTGCCCGGCGCCGATCACCACCACCTCGACCTCTCGCACATCCCGTCCAACGTCCCGGCCGGGCGGCGTCTTCCCGGCTAGCGTTTGTGGCATGGATCTCACCGCCGCGTACGGCTTCCGGATGGACTGGATCGTGAGCTTCGTCGCGGTGGCTCGCCACGGCGGCTTCTCCGCTGCGGGCAAGGCGGTGTTCCGCGGCCAGTCCCGGATCAGTGAGCACGTCGCCGAGCTGGAGCGCGCTCTGGGCGTCCAGCTCTTCGACCGCACCGCTCACCCGGCGCGCCTCACCCCGGAAGGACGCGCGCTGGTACCGCACGCCGAGGAGATTCTTCGCCGCCTCAACGACCTGGCGTCTGCCGGGGGAGAGGTTCGCTTCGGCACGTACCCGAGCGCCGCGGCGTGGCTCTTCCCGCAGGTCGCGCAGCGCCTCCCGGCGGAGGTTCGGCTGCACCTGGTCGAGGGGCCGAGCATCGAGCTCGAGGGTGCGCTCGGCCGGGGCGAGGTGGACCTGGCGATCCGCCCGGTGCATCCCCTGGTCGCCTCGGAGTCGCTGGACCACGAGGTCCTCTGGACCGAGCCGCTGGTCGCCGTGTTCCAGCAAGGCCATCCGCTGGCCTCCGCGGAGTCGGTCGGGCTCGACCAGTTGGCGAACCTGCCGCTGATCTCCATCGGGGAGACCTCCGGTGGACGCCAGTTCGAGTCACACCTGGCCTTCGCGTCCGCCGGGCTCAATCCGGAGAGTGTCTACCGCACCAACCAACCCCAGACGCTGCTCTCGCTGGTCCGCCACGGCTTGGGCACCGGGGTCACCAACGCACTCGCCGTCACCACCGCGAATCTCACTGGCGTACGCCTGGTCCCGATCAGGGACGCGGGAGTCGAACGGCAGGTAGCAATCTTCGTGCACCGCGACCGGCCGCGGACTCCCGCCCTGGAGCAGGTCATCACCGCGGTCCAGGCCGTGCAACCTCCGACCTGGCCCTAGGGCAGAGTGGCGTCACACAGCTCCAGGCAGCGCGTAAGCAGCGCGTCCTGCAGGTCAACGTCGTACGCCTGTGGGTTGACCTCGATCGCCTTGCGGTCCTGGAAGAACGTGCCGGTGACGAGCGCTTCCGGATCGTCCGACACCGCCAGCCAGGCAGGGGTATCGGCGCCCTGGGCAACGGTCAGCGGCGCGGCGTACCCGCTCATCTTCGTGCTCACCCACCCGGGATGGACCGCGTTCGACAGCACGTCCGGCCACCGCCGGGCCAGCGCGAAGGCCAGCGCGGTCATCGCCAGCTTGGAGTCGGCGTACGCCGCGTCCTGCGTCCACTCGTCCTCGTGCTGAAGGTCGTCGAGGCGGATCCGGCCGCGGGAGATCGAGTCCGAGCTGACGAACACGATCCGTCGCGGTTTCGGCAACGACGCCGTCAGCAGCAGCGGCGCCAGCGCGTTGATCTGAAACGTCTGCTCCAAACCGTCCTCGGTCACCGGCCGGCTCTCGTCCTTGGAACCCCATCCCGCGTTGTGTACGACGACGTCCGGAGCCCCGAGCCGCAGTACGTCGGCCGCCATCTCACGTGTCGACCGCAATGACGACAGCTCACCGACCACGAACCCAGCACCGCCGCCACGTTCCGCGCTCCGTGCGTGCCGGATCACCTCGTGGCCCTGCGCGTCGAGGACCCGGGCGATCTCCGCTCCGATCCCGTCGTTCGATCCGGTGACCAGAATGCGGCTCACCGTGAGCCTCCCATCGTGACAGGCACCCCATCGGGTGCGACCAGTTGCTGTTCACCCGGCGCATCGAGGACCAGCCGGCGCGGCCCGAGAACAGCAGGACCGGCAGCCGACAGATCGTTCGGAACGATCGGTACGTCGAAGCTGAACACCTCGAGCACCGCCGGACCGGCCTGCAGATACGTCATCAGGAACCCCCGTGGATCCCCGTGATGCCTGATCTCACCGATCACCTCGAACCCGAACCGGTCGCGCCAGAAGTCCAGCGTGGCTCCCAGGTCCGACACCGTCACCGCAACATGATCGAACCGTGGCTCCTCACCAGGGACCTGTGCGGCCTCGGCCGCCGCGAGCACCGGCGACGAGATCCGTTCGTAGCTCAGGTTGCCCTGGATGAACTCCAGCCGCGCACCGTCAGGGTCGAGGAAGAACGCGATCCGTACGTCGCCGAGTACGTCGAGGGGCTGCGACAGCACGGTCACCCCGGCGTCCTCCAGCCGCTTGATCTGCCGGTCGACCCCGGCCACCTTCATCCCGAGATGCCGGATCCCGCCCTGCAGATCGTCGTTCACCCAACCGCCTTGGTTGCCGTCGGCCCCGACCTCGACGAGCTCGAGGACCACGGTGCCGTGGCCGAGCAACCGTCTGCGGTCGGCCGGTCGCGGAGCGTCCGGCAGCGACCGGAAACCCAGCAGGGCTTGGTAGAAGTCGAGGGAACGGTCGAGATCGCGGCAGCCGATCTCGACCCGGCGCAGTCCGGGAGGCAGCGATGCGGGCATGGCAGGACAGTACCGTGACCGCTCACAGAATGGCAGCCCCGAAGTCTTGACAGCCGCGATTCCCGGGGCTGAGTCTGTGATCGCTCACAGAAATCCGTGAGCGATCACAGAATCGACTGATCCGGAGAGGTTCACCATGGCTCGTTCGACCATCGGACCCGCTGTCGGTCGCCGCAGCTTCCTGCGCGGAGTGGCCGGGGTGAGCCTTGCCGCCACCCTGCCGGCCGCCCTGGCCGCGTGCTCCGGCGACGATGAGCCCGCCGCGGCGCCGCAACCGTCCGGTGACCCGGACGCGCCGGCCAAGCTGACGTTCTGGACCTGGACGACCGGGATCGACAAGGTCGTCGCGATCTGGAACAAGAAGAACCCGAACCAGCAGGTGACGGTCAGCGCCCAGGCCCAGGGCGAGGAACTGCTCACCAAGATCGTCACCGCGCACCGGGCCGGCAACCCGCCGGACCTGATCCACGCCGAGTACCAGGCGCTGCCGGTGCTGATCACCAACGGTGTCACCGCCGACCTCAGCTCGCTGGCCGGCGAGGTCAAGGGTGCGTTCACCGACGGCACCTGGGGACTCACGTCGTTCGGCGGCAAGACCTACGCGATCCCGCAGGACGTCGGCCCGATGATGTTGTACTACCGGTCCGATCTGTTCGAGCAGTTCGGCCTGACCGTGCCGAAGACGTGGGACGAGTTCGGCGCGCTCGCCGAGCAGGTCCGGTCCAAGGACTCCAAGCGCTACCTGGCCACCTTCTCGTCCGGCGACCCGGGCTGGTTCGCGGGCCTGGCCGAGCAGGCCGGCGCGAACTGGTGGGCCAACGACAACGGCACCTGGACCGTGTCGATCAACGACGAGCCGACCAAGAAGCTCGCGAAGTTCTGGGGCGACCTGGTGAACGCCGGAACCTTGCAGGGCAAGCCGATGTACACGCCGGAGTGGAACAAGGCGATGAGTGACGGCACGCTGCTGGCCTGGCCGAGCGCCATCTGGGGTGCGGGTGTGCTCCAGGGCGTCGCGCCGACCACGAAGGGCAAGTGGACGATGGTCCCGATGCCGCAGTGGGAGTCCGGTACGGCGACCACCGGCTTCTGGGGTGGATCCGCGACCGCGATCGCGGCGAAGTCGAAGCAGTCGGCCCAGGCACAGAAGTTCGTCAAATGGCTGAACACCGACCCGGAGGCGCTGGAGGCGTTCGTCTCCTTCGGCGGCATCTATCCGGCGGCGACCGCGGGTCAGTCGACGCCCGCGCTGGCCAAGGCGCCGGCCATGATGCCCAACCAGCCGACGTTCTTCACCGAGGCGGCCGACATCGCGAAGACCGCCCGGGGCTTCACCTGGGCGCCGAACGTGAACGTCACCTACAGCCAGTACAGCGACCTGTTCGCGAAGGCGATCCAGAGCAAGGGCGACTTCGGTGCGGCCGTCGATCAGTTGCAGGCGGCATCGGTCGCGGATCTGAAGAAGCAGGGCTTCCAGATCAAGGAGTCCTGACGGTGGCTGTTCTGTCCGCCGCGGCCAGGACTCACCGACCGCGGCAGCGAGGCGGCGCCGCGCCGTACGTCCTGCTGCTGCCGGCGCTGGTGCTGCTCGTGCTCTTCCTGATCATCCCGATCGGCTACACGATCTGGCTCAGCGTCCGCGCGTCCCGGGTCACCGGTGGCGGCCTCGGGCTGCGCAAGGAGTCGTTCGTTGGCCTGGCCAACTACGTCGGCGCCATCACCGACTCGGCGTATGCGCACTCGGTCCTGCGGATGCTCGGGTACGGCGTGATCGTGGTGCCGACGATGCTCGGCCTGGCCCTGCTGTTCGCGCTACTGCTCGATTCACGCGGAGCCCGGCTCACGTCGTTCACCCGGCTCGGCATCTTCCTGCCGTACGCCGTCCCGGGTGTGATCGCCTCGCTGCTGTGGGGTTTCCTCTACCTGCCGGGAGTGAGTCCGATCCGGGCCGCGTTCGAGGCGGTCGGGCTGCCGGCCCCGGACTTCCTCGGCTCGGGCAGCGTGCTCTTCTCGGTCGCCAACATCGGCATCTGGGGCGGCGTCGGGTTCAACATGATCATCCTCTACACCGCACTGCGCGGGTTGCCGGCCGAGCTGGACGACGCCGCCAGGGTGGACGGCGCGAGCGAGCTGCAAATTGCCTTGCGGATCAAGGTTCCGCTGATCGCCCCGGCACTGGTGATGACGGGGATCTTCTCGCTGATCGCGTCGCTGCAGGTGTTCAGCGAGCCGTCGACGCTGCAGCCGTTGACCGACTCGATCTCGTTCACCTGGGTGCCGCTGATGACGATCTACCGCGACGCCTTCGTCAACAACGACATCTACACGGCCGCCGCGGCCTCGGTACTGCTTGCCCTGGGTACCTTGGCCGTCTCGCTCGCGGTGCTGAGCTTCCTGCAGAAGCGCGCGTTCGGGGAGGACCGATGAGCACGGCGGTTCTGGAGCGGTCCGACCCGACGGTGCGATCCACCGAGCGCGCACCCCGGCGTACGCGCTATCTGTCGACCGGCATCTTGTTGCTCGGGGCCCTCTACTGCCTGCTCCCGGTGGCCTGGGTTGTGATCGCCGCCACCAAGGGACCTGGTGACCTGTTCACCACGTTCTCGTTCTGGCCCAGCTTCAACGGCGGCTTCGGCTACAACGTGTCGCACCTGCTCGAGTTCCGCGACGGCATCTTCTGGAAGTGGGCCGGCAACAGCCTCCTGTACGCCGGGGCCGGGTCGTTGCTGTCCGTGGCGATCTCGGTGACGGCCGGGTACGCGCTGGCGAAGTACCGGTTCCGCGGCCGGGAGACGCTGTTCCGGTGCATCCTGGCAGGAGTCCTCGTCCCGCAGATCACGCTGGCGGTGCCGCAGTACCTGCTGATGTCGAAGCTCGGCCTGGTGAACTCGTACTGGTCGGTGCTGCTGCCGAGCATCATCAGCCCGTACTGCATCTACCTGTCCCGGATCTACGCCGCCGCGGTGGTGTCGGACGACATGCTGGAGGCCGGACGGATCGACGGTGCGGGGGAGTACCGGCTGGCCTGGTCGATCGGGATGCCGCCGATGATCCCTGGCATGGTGACGATCTTCCTGCTGCAGTTCGTCGCGATCTGGAACAACTTCCTGCTGCCGTACATCATGATCTCCGACGACCGGCACTTCCCGATGACGGTCGGGTTGTTCTCGATGCTCAACCAGGGTGCCAGCCAGCCGGCTCTGTACTCGCTGGTGATCATGGGCGCGTTCCTGTCGGTGCTGCCCCTGATCGCACTCTTCCTGTTCCTGCAGCGCTACTGGCGCATCGACCTGGTCAGCGGCGCCGTCAAGGGCTGACCCGTTCTATCACTGATCAACGAAGGGCTATGTATGAGTGACGCGCGCTTTCCCGACGGCTTCGTCTGGGGTGCGGCCACCGCGGCGTACCAGGTCGAGGGCGCGGTGGACGCGGACGGTCGTGGTCAGTCGATCTGGGACACGTTCTGCCGGGTCCCGGGAGCGATCGCCGGTGGCGACACCGGTGATGTTGCCTGTGACCACTACCACCGGTACGCCGAGGACATCGGGTTGCTGGCGGAGCTCGGGCTCGGCGCTTACCGGTTCTCGATCGCCTGGCCGCGGATCCAGCCCGACGGCTCGGGTGCGATCAACCAGAAGGGCCTGGATCACTACCGCCGGGTGGTGGACGAGTTGCTCACCCGCAACGTCGTCCCGTACGTGACTCTCTATCACTGGGATCTCCCGCAAGCCCTGCAGGACAAGGGCGGTTGGCCCGCGCGCGCCACGGCGTACCGGTTCGCGGACTACGCGGCGGTGGTGCACGAGGCGCTCGGGGACGTCGTGCAGCACTGGATCACGCTCAACGAGCCGAAGGTGTCGAGTCACGCCGGCTACGGCAGCGGCATCCACGCACCCGGGATCAAGGACTCGGTACTGCGTGATCGCGCCGTCCACCACCTCCTGCTGGCTCACGGCCTGTCGCTGCAGGCGTTGCGCGACGGCCGGCACGCAGCAGGACAACAGGTCGGCCTCACGCTGGATGTCAGCCCGGTCGCGCCGGCGAGCGACTCCCAGGCTGATGCCGACGCGGCCCGACGGGTCGACGTCGACAGCCACCGGTTGTTCCTCGACCCGGTCCTGCGAGGCACCTACCCGATCCACCTCGATGCCGTGGAAGACGGCGACCTCGGACTGATCAGTGCGCCGATAGACTTCCTCGGGATCAACTACTACCGACGGATCCTCGTGCAGGCCGGTCCCACCGGTGACGAGACCGTCCTTCCTGAGGGCGTTCCGGTGACTTCGGTGAACTGGCCGGTCCAGCCGGACGGCTTGCGTGAAGTACTGGTCGACCTGCAGACCACCTACCCAGCCATCCCGCCGATCTACATCACGGAGAACGGCGCGGCGTACGACGACGTACCGGCCGAAGACGGGACTGTCGACGACCCGCAGCGAGTGGACTACCTCCATGGCCACCTGAGTGCACTTCGTACTGCGATCGCCGCCGGCGTGGATGTCCGCGGGTACTTCGTCTGGACGCTGCTGGACAACTTCGAGTGGGCCGAGGGCTTCGCCAAGCGGTTCGGCATCGTCCACGTCGACTACGCGACCCAGATCCGTACTCCGAAGACCAGCGCGGGCTGGCTGGGCCGGGTGGCGCGCGCCAACGCCCTCCCCTCGGGAGACAGACCGGCCTGACATGATTGGGCCCGTGGCAGGCAGGGGGACGTCGAGAAGCGAACCCGCCGCTCACCCGAAATCGCGGGGAGCGGCGCGGCGGGCGATGCGGCGTGGGCCGACCATCGACGACGTCGCCGAGCTGGCCGGAGTCTCGCGCGGCACGGTGTCACGGGTCCTCAACGGTGGCCACTACGTCAGTGCCGCCTCACTCGAGGCGGTCCGGCAGGCAATGGCCGACACCGGGTACACGGTCAACCAGAGCGCCCGGAGCCTGGTGACGAAGCGGTCCAACGCGATCGGGTTCGTGCTCTCGGAGCCGCAGGAGCGGTTGTTCGAGGACCCGAACTTCAGCGTGCTGCTGCGGTCGTGCACGCAGGCCCTGGCCGACCAGGACGTCAGCCTGGTGCTGATGCTGGAGTCCAGCGACGCCGACCGGGACCGGATCCTTCGGTACGTTCGCGGTGGACACGTCGACGGCGTACTGCTGATCTCGTCCCACTTCGGCGACCCGTTGATCGCCGAGCTGGCCGAGGGCGGCGTACCGGCCGTTGCCTGCGGCAAGCCGCTCGCACCCGGCGACGTCCTCCCGTACGTCGCTGCCGACGACCGTGAGGGTGCTCGGCAGATGACGCGGTACCTGGTCGAGCAGGGGCACCAGCGGATCGGGATGATCAGCGCGCCGCAGATCGCCGGCGGACAGGAGCGGTTGCAGGGCTACCAGGACGTGCTCGGGCGGAAGGCGCTCAAGCGGCTCGTGGTCTCCGCGACCGACTACAGCCAGGAGGCCGGCCGGCAGGCGATGGCGAAGCTGCTCAAGGCCAGCCCGGACCTCGACGCGGTGTTCGCGGCCTCGGACCTGCTCGCATCCGGGGCTCTGGTGGAGCTCCGGCGAGCCGGTCGGCGGGTCCCGGAGGAAGTGGCCGTCGGCGGGTTCGACGACTCCCGGATCGCGCGGGAGTCGGACCCGCCGCTGACCACGATCCGCCAGCCGCTCGAGTTGGTGGCCCGGGAGATGGTGGACGTACTGCTCCGCCGGATCGACGGGACCGACGACGGTCCCCGCATCCTGCCGACCGAGCTAGTCGTCCGGGCTAGCGGATGAACTGGTCCACGTAGTCGGCGCCGAGCCCGTTCGCGCCGTAGTGGTCGCGGCACAGCTGGATCTTCGTGAACGTGTCCTCGTAGCCGATCTGGTTGCCCGCCTCGTCGACGTAGATCATCGCGCCGGAGATGTTGAAGAACGTGATCATCTCGGTGCAGTCCTCCGGCACCCGCAGCGTGTGGATCTCGCCCGGCGGCTCGTATACGAACGACCCGGTCTCCGCGACCCACTCGTGCTCGTCGTACTGCCACTTGCCCTTGATCACGTAGCCGAAGACCGCGCTCGGGTGCCGGTGCCGGGACACGATGCCGGCCCGGGTCACCTTCAGCAGGTTGCACCACTGGCCGGTGACCGTGTTCAGCATCAGCGGCCGGAACCACACCCCCGGCGCCTGCTGAACCCACAACCGGTCGTCGTCGGGAACCGCGGGTACGGCGATCTCCGCCGGAACACCTGCTGAAACCGGGATCATCGACTGCTCCTTCACGTGCTCTGGTAGCCGCCGTCCACGGGCAGGACGGCGCCGGTGACGAACCCCGCGTCCGGGCCGGCCAGGAAGGCGATCGCACCGGCGACCTCCTCGGGCTTTCCCCAGCGGGCCATCGGCGTACGGGAGATGATCCGGTCGGCGGCGGCCGGATCGGCTTGCAGTGCGGCGGTCAGGTCCGTGGCGATCCAGCCGGGTGCGACCGCATTCACCCGGATACCGTCGGCCGCCCAGGCGACCGCGAGGGACTTGGTCAGCTGGACGATGCCGCCCTTGCTGGCGCTGTACGCCGGAACGAGCGGACCACCGAAGTAGCTCAGCATCGAGGCGAGGTTGACGATGCAGCCGCGGCTCGCGGCGAGCAGGTCGTGTGCGGCTTCGGACGCCCGCAGCGCGCCAGTCAGGTTGATCTCGAGGACCTCCCGGAACACCTCGGGCCGGTGCTCGTCGCCGCGGCGGATGATGCCGGCCGCGTTCACCAGGATGTCCAGCCGGTCGAGCGAACAGATCAGTCGCTCGAGTGCGCCTGGCTCACGCAGGTCGAGCTCCACCCCCGCTGGGCCGGCATCAAGACCTGCGGCGACGACCTGCAGCCCGTCGGCGCTGAGTCGGCGTACCGTCGCCGCGCCGATCCCGCTGGTGCCTCCGACGACGAGAGCGGTACCGGACATGCAGCTCAGCTTCGTGGCCGCTCATGCAGGCGGCAAGAAGTACCCGCACGCCGGATCGGCCCGATCCGGAGCGCGGGCCGGTCAAGGCTCGTCCGGATGCCCGGAATCAGAGCCGCGGGTGGGGATAGTCGGGGGAGCGGTGCTGGAAGGTGAGGATGCCGGGATTGCGGATGACGCCGGCCTCGATCTCGATCGCGGGGCCGAGGGTGGCGTCGGCGTGCCAGGCGGCGGGGCCGCCGAGCACCGGGCGGAGGAAGGGCAGCACGGCCTCGCTGATCTCCCAGGTCGCCGAGTTCCACAGGTACGACGGGCTGTGGTCGACGCCGTAGTACGTGATGTGGTCACCGACCACGAACGTCGGGTCGCCGAACCCGGTCGGCCGGGCCCAGCTGAACCCCATGCCCAGGTCGCAGGAGACGTCGACGATCAGGCTGCCCGGCGCGAACTGCTCCAGGTCCTCCTCGACCAGGAACGTCAGCGGGGCGTCCGGATCCTGCAGCACGCAGTTCACGACCACGTCGTGCTCGGCCAGGAATCCGGCCAGGGGCACTCTGCCCTCGTCGGTCAGCGCGTGGCTGAGGCGCGGGTCGTTGTCCTCGGGGTCGTCGTGGTCGAACTGGATGATCCGGGCCGAGTGGATCGGCGAACCGACCGCGGTCACACCCCTCCCGGTCAGGACGTCGACGTCGTGCACGCCGTGCGCGTTCAAGGCGGTGACGGCTCCCCGGGCGGTCGCGCCGAACCCGATCACCACCGCCCGCAGCCGGCGGCCGTAGTCACCGGTCGAGCCGATCAGCTCGAGCGCGTGCAGCACGGAGCAGTAGCCGGCGAGCTCGTTGTTCTTGTGGAACACGTGCAGGCTGAACCGGCCGTCGGCGGTCCAGTGGTTCATCGCCTCGAACGCGATCAGTGTGAGTTCGCGGTCGATCGCGAGCTGGGTGACCTTGTCGTCCTGGACGCAGTGCGGCCAGCCCCAGAGCACCTGTCCGGTCCGGAGCTCGGCGAGATCCTCGGGCTGCGGCTTGGGCAGCAGGACGACGTCGGCCACAGCGATCAGTTCGTCCCGGTCGACGACCCCGGCGACGGACTTGGCCAACTGCTCGTCGGAGATTCCGAACCGCTCGCCGTACCCGGACTCGAGGACGATGCGCTGCCGCAGCTCGTCGTCGATCCGGTCGAAGTGGTGCGGATGGATCGGCAGCCGGTACTCGTTCTCCTTGCGGGAACGGCCGATGACGCCGAGCGTTGACTGGTCCACGAGGGCCCCTTTGGTTACGGCCTGTTGTAGCACAGACCGGCCGGAGGCCGTTCAGTCGACGCTGGAGTCGATGCGGCGGTGGTAGCGCTGCCCGGCCTTGCCACCGATCAACGCGGCGAGCAGCGTTACCACGACAGCCGCCACGACCGCGATCACTCCACCGGTGGTCAGGGTCTCGTTCGCAATCGGCACCGACGGCAGGTCGACCCGATCCAGTACGTCGTACTGCGAACCGGCCAGCGCGGCGATCGCCGCGACGACGACCGTCACCAGGAAACCGATCAGCCAGACGCCGAAGCCCTGCCGCGCACCGTCGAAGCGTGCCAGCCGGCCCGCGACGTACCCACCGTTGTAGTAGGCGATCGCGAGGATCAGCAGCAGGACCGCGCCGGACGCGATGCCGATGGTGCCGGCGTCGGACTCGGCCGCGTTCCAGTCGATGGTGGTCGCGTAGTCGACCGCAGCCGCGACCGCGCCGACGATCCCGGTCAGCAGTGCGATCAGCCCGATCGCGACCAGCCAGCCGAAGAAGGCCGAACCGCCCTTGAAGCCCCGGTACGCCGGGTCCACCTCGGTCGCGGCCGACGTCCGGACGTTCGCCCGGTGCAGCGGCCGCGTGTCCTGGTCGTTGTCAACATCGTCGACGTGGCTCACCGGCCGCGAGTCAGGGTCGTGCTCGGCGCGGCGCAGCGAACGCGTCTCGTCGACCTGCTGAGTGTCAGTGTCGTCCCGATACTGCTGGACCATGGTCAGTTCTCCTCACCAGACAGGCCCCGTGTCGCCCCTCCGGTACCCCGCGGGGGCGTCGACCATGCGTGGTGAGTCGGTGACCGTCAGTCCAGCAGGGTGTCGATCTTGTCGTGGTAGCGCTGGCCGGCCTTGCCGCCGAGGATCGCGAACAGCAGCGCGAGGACGACGAGGGCCGCGGCGGCGACGATCCCGCCCATGGCCAGGGTGTCGTTGGACAGCGCCACGTCCGGCCGGTTCAGATCGTCGAGCCAGCCGTACTGGCTGTTTCCGAACGCCCCGGCACCGGCCGCGAGCACCGAGAACAGCAGCGCGAGCATCCACACCCCGAAGCCCTGCCGGCCGCCGTCGAACCGCGCCAGCCGGCCGGCGATGTACCCGCCGGTGAAGAACGCCAGGGTCACCATCAGTACGACGACCGACGCTGCGGTGATGCCCGCGGCCCCGGGCTGGGCCTCGGCGTCAGCGCGGGAGTAGTCCAGCACCTCCGCCGTACCGACCGCCGCGGCGGCCGCGGCCGCGAGCAGCAGCACCGACATCGCGATGGAGATCAACCAGCCGAAGAAGGCAGCGCCGAACTTGAAGCCGCGGTAGGCGAGCAGGTCCGGGTCGGTGATGGGCTCGGTGGTGGCCGTTGGTAAGGGCAATTGGTCCGGGACGATCGTGACGTTGCTCATCGCACGGTGCGCGGCGGCGCGTGCCTCCTCGTAGCGCTGGGTGGTGGTCGCGTCCGAGTCGGGCGCGGCCGAACCGGGGGCAGTCATGGTGGCGGTGTCGCCGCTGTACTGCGCTGTGGCGGTGTCGCCGTACTGCTGAGCCATCTCCGCTTCTCCTCACTGGTCAGCCTCGCGCCAGACCTACCCAACGGAGTCTGGTCCGACACTGCCGAAGGGCGGATTTAACCGGCCCCTGGCGTGGGCTCACTGTCCGTCGCCGGGTATCGGCGGGGAGTGAAGACCAAGGGTCCGGCCGGGCGTGGCACGGTGCGGGTCTGGGACGACCCGATCAGTAACAGGCAGCGCATGTCAACCTGCTCGGGGTCCAGTTCGGCCAGCGTTGTCACGGTGATCGACTCCCCAGGACCGCCCACATCCCGGCCGACGACGACCGTCGTACTGGGCGAACGGTGTTCGAGCAGCAGGTCGCGGGTGGCGCCGACCTGCCAGGTCCGGGACTTCGACGCGGGGTTGTAGATCGCGATCACCAGGTCTGCCGCGGCGGCCGCGGCCAGCCGCCCCGCGATCACGTCCCACGGCTTCAACCGGTCCGACAGCGACAGCACGCAGAAGTCGTGCCCGAGCGGTGCGCCCACCCGGCTGGCGACGGCCTGCGCCGCGGTCATCCCGGGCAGCACGCGTACGGCGATGTCGGCGTACTCCGGCTCGGACGCGACCTCGGTGACCGCACTGGCCATGGCGAACACGCCGGGATCACCGGACGAGACCACAACCACCTTCGAGCCCTTCCGGGCCAGATCGAGGGCGAACGCGGCCCGCTCGGACTCGACCCGGTTGTCCGACCCGTGCTTGCGCTGACGAGCGCGGTCCGGCAGCCGGTCGACGTACGGGCCGTAGCCGATCAGGTCGTCGGCACTCGCGATCGCCGCCCGGACCTCGGGTGTCATCCACTCCGGCCCGGCCGGACCCAGTCCGACCACGGTGACGGATCCGTCCGTGGCGGTCCTGGGCGCCGGTGCGGTGAAGGTGTTGTTGATCGGACTCGGGAGCAGCGCAAGCGAGAAGTACGGCACGCTCTCGGGATCCACTTCGGCCAGGGGAGCCGTACGTTGCGCATCCGTCGTCGCACGTTCGACATACCAGGCCTCGTCGGCGCGCCCGGCCAGCTCGAACGCCTCCCGCACGTTCTCGAACGTGCGCCCGAGCTTCATCACCGCGGCCGCATCCGTGGTCCGGAGCCGGTCCGCGAGGACATCGGGCGGCAGCGTGCCCGGCAGCACGGTGAGGATCTCGTCCCGCTCGCACAACGGTCGCCCGAGTACGGCAGCCGCCGCGCTCACCGACGTCACGCCGGGGACCACCTCGCACGGATACCGGTCGGCGAGCCGCTTGTGCATGTGCATATAGGACCCGTAGAACAACGGATCGCCCTCAGCCAGTACGACGACGTCCCGGCCGGCGTCGAGATGCGCAGCCAGCCGGGCCGCGCAGTCGGTGTAGAAATCATCCATCGCACCCTGGTAGCCGCCGGGGTGATCGGTCGTCTCGGTGGTCAGTGGGTAGACCAGGTGCTCCTCGAGCTGGCCGTCCCGCAGGTACGGCGCCGCGACCGAGCGCGCGATGCTGCGGCCATGCCGCGCGCTGTGGAACGCGATCACGTCGGCGGCCCCGATCAGCCGGGCTGCCTTGACCGTGACCAGTTCGGGGTCACCCGGGCCGAGTCCGACGCCCCACAGTCTGCCTGTCACTCTTCCTCGCTTGCGATGGCGTTGACGGCGGCCGCCGTGATCGCGCTTCCGCCTCGGCGGCCGCGCACGACGAGGTACTCCAGGCCGAGATCGTTCGCCGCCAGCGCGTCCTTGGATTCGGCGGCACCGATGAAACCGACCGGGATGCCGAGGATCGCGGCCGGTCGCGGCGCGCCGTCCGCGAGCAGCTCGAGCAGCCGGAACAGCGTGGTCGGCGCGTTGCCGATGGCAACGACAGAACCGGCCAGGTGGTCGTTCCAGAGGTCGACCGCTGCGGCGCTACGGGTGGTCTGTAGCTGTTGGGCCAGTTCCGGGACACCCGGCTCGCTCAGGGTGCAGATGACCTGGTTGTCCGCGGGCAGGCGCCGCCGGGTGATACCGGCTGCCACCATCTGCGCGTCGCACAGGATCGGTGCGCCGTTCTGGAGTGCGGCCCGGGCGTTCTTGACCACGTTCGGCGACCAGGCCAGGTCAGCGACCAGGTCGGTCATTCCGCAGGCATGAATCATCCGGACCGCCACCTGGGCGACGTCGGCCGGGAGGTCGCCGAGCGCGGCTTCCGCCCGGATCGTCGCGAACGACCGCCGGTAGATCTCTGCGCCGTCGCGCACGTACTCGAACCCGCTCACCACGTCCCCATCCGCTCACCGTCGATCACATATCCGTTGCCCACGGCAAGTACGTCGACGAACTCGCCGGCCGGCTTGCCACAGCGCCGCTCACAGCCGGACCAGTGCATCGGCCGCTCGTGCCGCGGCAGCCGCGGCGTCACCCGCTCGGCGTCGCCCCGTACATCTGCCAGCGCCTTCGCACACCCAGGCTGCCCCGCACACGCTGTCACACCGTTCCAGGCCGATTCAGGATCTGTGACCAAACCAACCCCGTCCAACCCCGCACCAGCCTCCGCCGGCACCACGACGGACCGCCAAGGAGTCACCCTCAAGTCCTGGCCCAGGTGGGCGAGCACTGC
The DNA here is from genome assembly GCF_040655855.1 of Kribbella sp. NPDC050281. NCBI lineage: Bacteria > Bacillati > Actinomycetota > Actinomycetes > Propionibacteriales > Kribbellaceae > Kribbella > Kribbella sp. NPDC050281. The sequence continues at coordinate 130,949 of NZ_JBFAKS010000015.1, forward strand.
GGACTGTTCCTGGCTGAGGCTCCCGAGTGGCACCGTCACCACCAGCGCCGTTCCATGCTTGCCTGCTGCGACTGTGGTCACGGCAGTCGGCAGCTCTTCCGTAGCCTGCAACCCCAGGCGGTCGAGGATCCGCTCCTCACCACGGTCGAGCTCCGCGATTCGCCACTCCTGCCCCTCACGCTCCTGCAGGAACGCCTCAGCCGCGGCGACCATCACCTCAGCCACATCACTCCAGCCCACCCGCACACCGCGAGCGCCAAGGCTCAACAGCCCTTCACGCTCATCCACCGCCCGGACGAACACATCGGCCCGCACCCCGGCCAGGTCCCCGCGCCCGTCATCCAGCGCGAACAGGAACCGCCCAGGCAGCTCTGCCAACTCAGGCCGGGCACACAGCTCCCGGTCTACCGCAGCCGCCATCGGCAGAACGTCGTACCGGCTCTCCTGGTCCAGACCGGAGAGCGGCGACGCCAGAATGTTCCGCACCCGCTCATGCGGCATTGACGGCAACAGTCCGGCCTCGAACAACCGCTGAGACAGCTCCACCGGCGCATCAGGCGCAAGTCCGCGGATCTGCACGTTCGCCCGCGACGTGAGCTCGAGCCGCCCGTCCCCGAGGTCCGCGGCGGCCGTCCGCAGTACGTCGAACTGGTCTGCACCGACTACGCCACCCGGCAGGCGAACGCGGGCAAGGCCTCCGTCGGCAGCCTGGTGCACCGCTAGCACACCCGGGCACCGATCCGTCTGAGTCCTCGACACAACCGCGATGCTACGTCCCCGCCTCCTGTGCTCTGGACCACAGCAGCACTCCGGTGGTCAGCGCCGCGCACACCCCGCCCGCGACCATGACGGTCGACACCGACCAGGTGTCCACCACCAGACCGCCCAGCAGCGCCCCGGTGGAGAGCACGGCCTGGAACGAACCGGTGAACAGGACGGTCGCCGCCTCCCGCGAGGCCGGTGCGGCCTTGGCGAACATGTTCATCGAGCAGACCGGCACACCGCCGTACCCGATGCCCCACACGATCAGCAGGGCTACGGCTCCCGCCGTACTGCGACCCAGGACCGGCAACAGGAGGGTCGCGGTGGCGATGCAGGCGGCGCATCCGGCGAAGGTGAGGTGGACGCTGCGTGCGACCGCCGTACCCGCGATGAGGTTGCCGACCAGGCCGGCTGCGCCGTACACCAGCAGGAACACACCGATCAGCTCCGGTCGGACGACCTCGCGGAGGAAGGGCGTCACGTAGGTGTAGGTGGCGAAGTGCGCCGTCACGAGCATGCAGGTGACGACGATCGCGCCCTTGCTGCGGCGGAGCGCATCCCGGAGTACGACGAGCCTGGTCACCTGCAGCGGCGGTAGCGGCGGCACGGTGATGTAGAGAGCAGTGAGCGCCACCAGCGACAGCACTCCGAGCACGGCGAACGACGTACGCCAGCCGGCCAGCTCACCCAGGACCGTGCCCGCCGGTACGCCGAGGACCGAGCCGAGGGGGACGGCGGAGAAGATGACTGCGGTCGCGCGGACGGTCCACCGTTCGGGGACGAGTCGCGCGGCCAGACCGGCGCCGATCGACCAGAAGCCGCCGACAGTCAGGCCGACGAGGAAGCGGGCCAGCAGTTCGATCCAGTACACCGGCGCGGCCGCGGCGAGGAAGCCGGCGATCGCGAGCAGCACCATCAGTGCGCACAGCATCAGCCGCCGGTCCAGCCGAGCGGTGAGCACTGTGATCACCGGCGCCGCGACGCCCGCGACCAGGCCGGGCATGGTCATCAGCCAGCCGGTGCGTCCGGGCGTGAGTGAGAAGGTGGACCCGATCGGGGTGAGCAGTCCTATCGGCAGGATTTCCGTGGTCGTGATCGTGAAAATCCCCAACGTCACCGCCACAACCGCGAACCACCGGACCCCCGCCACCCGCGTCTCAACAACAGTCATGCCCACCACCCAACCGCCCACCCACTCCCCACACTCGCGACTTCACGACACCGCCCTGCACGTCGCATTCCCGCTACCAAGCCGACGGAGAATGATCGGCACGAGATGATCTGGCAGTAGATAATCCCGCGTTACCCTGGAGGTTATGGCGAAGACTCCAGTCCGCACGGTTCCCGACCTCACCGGCTACCTCACGCATGCCGGTCATGTGCTCGAGACACAGTTGTCCGCTGCACTCGCAGAGATCGGACTGACGGTGCGGATGCAGTGCGTCCTGCGGCACGCCCTGGAGGAGGAGCGCACCCAGATACAGATCGCCGAACTGGCGTACATGGACAAGACCACGATGGTCGTCACCGTCGACGCGCTCGAAGAGGCCGGGTACGCCGAACGCAAGCCCTCCGCCACCGACCGCCGCGCGCGCATCATCGCGGTCACCTCGGCCGGCGCCAAGATCGCCGCCGAGGGGCAGCGCATCGTCGACCGGGTCCACGCCGACGTCCTCGAGGCCCTCACCGCGAGCGAACGCAAACCCTTCGTCGACGCGCTCGTCGACCTGGTCGACGGCCATCTGTCCGTCCAGGTGGAAGCGGTATCGGTCCGCCGCGCCCGGCAACGCACAAGGTAGTCCACAAAGGGATCGTCTAGTACGGAACTATCTGCTACCGTCGTACTTGTTCTGCTTCGAGCTGGGCAAGGAGATGGGTGATGGCAGTGGAAACGGCGGTTCAGGTGGGGCGTCCGGTGGCGGCCGGACGGACGAAAGCCCTGCTGGTGTTGTGCGTCATGCAGTTGATGATCATCCTCGACGGCACCGTGGTGACGGTCGCGTTGCCGACGATCCAGAGTGATCTCGGGTTCTCACAGGCAGGCCTCGCGTGGGTGATGAACTCGTACCTGATCGCCTTCGCGGGACTACTCCTGCTGGCCGGACGGATCGGGGACCTGATCGGAAGCAAGCGGGTCTTCCTGGCCGGGCTCGGCCTGTTCACGGCAGCGTCCTTGCTGTGCGGTACGGCGGGCGGCGCGGAGGTGCTGATCGCGGGCCGGTTCCTGCAGGGAGTCGGCGGAGCGCTCGCCTCGGCGGTGATTCTCGGCATGATCGTCGGCCTCTACCCGGCCCCGGGCGAGCAAGCACGCGCGATGGGGGTCTACAGCTTCACTTCGGCCAGTGGTGCGTCGATCGGTCTGATCCTGGGCGGTGTGATCACCCAGACCGTCGGCTGGCACTGGTCCTTCCTCATCAACGTGCCGATCGGCATCATCTCGCTCGCGTTCGCCGTACGGCTCCTGCAAGGAGAAGAGGGGCTCGGTCTCACCAAGGGCGCCGACGTACTCGGCGCTGTCTTGGTCACCGCGGGGCTGTCGCTCGCCGTGTACACGATCGTCCAGACCGCCGAGCCGCACGCGGAGCTCGCGCGCACGCTAGTCCTGGCCGCCGCGGCGGTTCTGCTCCTGGCCGCGTTCATACTCCGTCAGGCCCGCAGTATGAATCCGCTGCTGCCACTGCACATCTTCCGCAAGCGCCAGACCACGGTCGCCAACGTCGTCGTCGTCCTGCTCTTCGCGGCCGGCTTCGGCTTCCAGTTCACCACCGCGCTCTATGTGCAACGGGTCCTGGGCTACGACTCCCTCACCACCGGCCTGGCCTTCCTTCCGGCGCCGATCATGAACGCGCTGATGTCGCTGTCCATCGCGCCACGCCTGACCGTCCGCTTCGGCCCGCGCAACATGCTGACCGCCGGACTGACAGCCTTCCTGGCCGCCCTGCTCTGGATCAGCCAGGCACCGGTCGATGGTTCGTACGTCGTCAACGTCGCACCCGTCCTCGCGGTGATGGGAGCCGGCATCGGCCTGGCCATCCCGGCAGCGATCATGCTCGCGATGTCGGGCGCCGAAGCGGGCGACGCCGGACTGGCCTCGGGGCTCAACAACACTGCACAACAGGCCGGTGCTGCGGTGGGGACCGCCGTACTGGCGACTCTGGCCGCATCCACCACGACCAGCCGGCTGGCTGACGGTGCGAGCGACGTACTGGCGCTACGGGACGGCTACGGAGTCGCTTGGCTCGCCGCGGCGGCCTTCGTCCTCGGTGCGCTCGTGCTGTCGGCCACTCTGCTGAGGGCTCCGCGGAACTGACCGGCCGCTACTGTTGTCGGCCGTGAGCAAGACGAGGAACCCGGACCGGCTGGTCCTGTTCAGCGACGCGGTCGTCGCCATCGCCATCACCCTGCTGATCCTGCCGCTGGTCGAGGTGGTCACCGAGTCCAAGGCGGACGGGCTGGACGCTCCCGAGGTGATCACCGAGCACTGGCCCCAGCTGTTCTCGTTCCTGCTGAGCTTCGTGGTGATCGCGAACTTCTGGCTCGGCCATCACCGGGTGTTCGAGCACGTCCGCGCGTACACCTCACCGATGATGCGGCTGAACCTCGCGTGGTTGCTCACGATCGTGTTCCTGCCCTTCCCGACCGAGATCGTGGGCACCTACGAGAGCGACCAGTTCACCGCGGGGCTCTACACCGGGACGATTCTGGTGCTCAGCATCTGCCAGTCGGCGCTCACCTGGATGATCCACGGCCATGCGGAACTCGAGAACCCGGACAATCCGGTCGGCACTCGGGAGCTGGTCGGCTCCCTGGCGCTGACCGGGTTGACGCTGATCGCCTTCCTGCTCGCGACCCTTGTTCCGGGGGTCAAGTTCTACGCGCTGCTCCTGCTGATTCTGTCCCCGGTGGTAGTGCGGGTCTGGGACCTGGTGCGGAAGGTCAGCTGATCCCGGCCCAGAAACCGCAGTGGTGCTCGGTGCTGAGGTTCACCGGCCGGATGCCGGTCTGGTCCGTGGGAGCCAGTGAGAGCCCGGTCACTGTGCGACTCGTCGTGGGGGACCAGTGCGGCCGGTCGGGGCCGTTCGGGTTGCCGGTGCGGGCGAACGCCGTCCAGTAGTCGATCATCTGGTTCGACAGCCGCTGCTGGGGCTCCGGGAAGGGGAAGTCGTAGTTGCCGAGGCTGAAGAGGTACGGCAACTCCGCGGCATGGATGGCGCCCAGCCCGTCGTCTGCGAGGGGCGAGTGCTTGTCTGCGAACTCGTACGCGTACACCGGCACGCGGCGGGCGGCCTGCTGATCGCTGGCGATCTGGGTGCAGGACCAGATCCGGTCCGTCGTGACGGCAGTCCAGGCCGCCGCGGCAGACTCGTACCGGTTGAGCGGGTACTCACGCAGTACCTTCGCTGCCTGCCGTGCGCCGACCATGTTGGTCACCAGTTGCGGGTAGTTCTCGGCTGTGACGTCGCCGAAGGCAACCAGCCACGCTGCGGCCTCGTCGTGGTTGTTGCCGGACAGGACCGGCACGCGGTGGAACAGTCCGGCCTTCAGCGCCTTCGCGGGGCTCAGTGGCATCGTCGCAGTGCCGCCGTACGCGACCTGGGTGAACTGCAGCATGTCCTCGACCAGTACGTCGGACTTCGCGGCCTGGAGGCAGGCGAGCATGGACTGGCCGGGCGTGCAGCCGAGCTTGTCCTTGTTGCCCTCGGCCCATTCCTTGCCGTTGGCCTGGACTCTGCTCACCGGGATGAAGGGGGCGTCGGCCGCCTGGCCCGGGTACTGGCTGTTGTCGTCCCAGTTGAAGTTGCACGAGCCGCTCTGCATGATCGCCTTCGCGAACAGGCCTGTCGCGGTCGGGGAGGTGAGCTGCGCGCAGACGCTCATGCCGCCGGCGGACTCACCAGCCACTGTGACGTTGCGCGGGTCGCCACCGAAGGCTCGCGCGTTGCGCTGCACCCAGCGCAGTGCTGCCTGCTGGTCCTGAAGGCCGTAGGTGCCGGAGCCCGGCAGGCCCGGGTAGCCGAAGAACCCGAAGATGCCGAGGCGGTAGTTGATCGTCACCACGATCACATCGCCGCGGGCGGCCAGCTTGGACGCGCCGTAGTTGTAGCCGGCGCCGGAGAAGAAACCACCGCCCGGAATCCACACGAGCACGCCTCGCGGCTTCGCCGACTTGGCTGCGGGGGTCGTGACATTCAGGTAGAGGCAGTCCTCGGCAGACGCGCCGTCGGGCACTTCCGGGTTGGCCTGCTGCGGACACGGGTTGCCGATCTTGGACTGCCGTACGCCGTCCCACGGCTTGGCGGGTTGCGGGGCCTTCCACCGCAACGGCCCGACCGGCGGAGCGGCGTACGGGATCCCGTTGTAGACCAGCGCATCTCCGACGGCCGTGCTCTGCACCAGCCCGGCGTCTGTCCGTACGACAGTCGGTTCCGCAGCCGCACTGGGCTGCGCCGCACCCACCAGAAGAGCGGCCGGAGCAAGCCCAGCCACAAGTATCGCCAAGAGTTTCTTCGTCATACCGAGACCCTCGCGCGGATAGGTCGTCTGCCGCCTCGCCCCGACGGCCAAACCACCTACACCTTTGGTCTAACTGCTCTGCGCAGCCCCACCCCCGCCGCTGAAGGCGGTGTGTTTCAGGGCGGCGCAGCCGTCTTACCTGTGTCTTCTGAGCTCCCACCCCCGCCGCCGAAGGCGGCGTGCTCTTCGGGGCGGCGTAGCCGTCTTACCTGTGTCTTCTGAGCAGGTAGGTGTCCATGATCCAGCCCTTCCGGTCGCGGGCCTCGGCGCGGACCTTCTCGATCTCGGGTGCGACCTCGCGGAGCGGGCCCGAGATGAGGAGCTCGTCCGGGGTCCCGAGGTACGCGCCCCAGTAGATCTCGGCGTCCTCATCGACGTACGACGTGAACGCCGTCTGCGCGTCCAGCATCACGACCACGTCGTCCACGCCCTCCGGCCAAGCCTTCGCGAGTCGTCGGCCGGTGGTGATCTGGATCGGCCGGCCGACCTGGTTGAGCCCGACCCGGTGCCGCGCGGCCAGCGTCGACACACTGCTGATCCCGGGAATCACCTCGACCTCGAATGCCAGGTCGCCGCGAGCCAGGATGTCATCCAGAATCGCCAGCGTGCTGTCGTACAGCGACGGATCGCCCCAGACCAGAAACGCGCCCACCTCGTCCTCACCGAGGTTCGCCGCGATCAGCTCAGCGCACACATCGGCCCGGCGCCGCCGCCAGTCGTCAACGGCTTCGACGTACGCCGAAGTGGTCCGATCCCGCTCGGGGTCGCGGCCGACCACGACCCGGTAGTCCTTGTCTGTCGCGTACCGGCGCAGGATCTCCTCGCGCAGGTCCACGAGCTCCTGCTTGACCTCGCCCTTGTCCAGCACGAAGAACACGTCGACCCGGTTCAGCGCCGCGACGGCCTGCATCGTCACCTGCTCCGGATCGCCCGCACCGACCCCGATCACCACCATCTCCCGCATGCGCGGCAGCCTAGACGTCCGGGAGCGAGACCAGCGAAAGGGTCAGGCGTTCCTTGCCGGGCTGCTCCTGGAGGTGGGGTTCGAGGAGGGCGTTGAGGCCCTCGCGCAGAGTGGTGAGATCGTCGGCGTCGACGTACAGGGCGAGTTGGCTGTAGCCCAACTGATCGAGCCGCGAGTAGAGGTCGCCGCGCTCGACGAAGCGGTCGAAGTCGGCGGCGAGCCGGGTCAGCATCAGCAGGAACGCCTGCCGGTGCTGCTCCGGCGTCATCGCGCGCGCCTCCCGCTCGTCGATCCGCCCGACCTTCGTCTGGTCCAGCGACAGCGTGCGCTCCGTCGTACCGCGGACCCGCCGCTCGCGCACCACCGTGAGATAGCCGGCCTCGATCAGTACGGCGACATGCCGGTAGAGGCTCGTGGCCGGGACATCCGGCAGGTCGTGCTTGAGCTCGGTGGTGGTCAGCTCGCGCCCGAGCACCCGCTGCACGATCCGCCAGCGGACCGGGTGCAGCAGCAGCTCCGCCACCGGCGCCGGCGACTCCTTCATGGCCAGGCCTCCCAATGCTCCCAAGTTTGGTAATAATATCCCGAACGGAAGCATTCGCCCTCGACCGAGCAGACTGCCGAGTCGCTCCGCTCGCGTCGCCGGGAGCAACCTGCGCGCGTGCCGCGGGAACTGGCGACGCACCGGTTGGCGGCGTACGAAGGACGGACGTCTCGCAGCAGATCGGGTTCGACGGCCAACCGAGCGACCTCGGGCTGGACCTGGTCGCCGACGACGGCGAACTGGTCGCCAAGGTCAACGGCGAAGTCGCCCTCCGGCTCGCGTCCTACCGCCACGGTTACGCCCTCGCGCTCGACCCGTCCGGTCAACCAACCCACATCCGAGTCAACCTCGTCTTCGATGCGACGGGCCGCCCCAATGGCTCCGCTACGGCGGCCGCCCCTTCCACCATCAGCCCGCGAGCAGCCGCACCACCCTGGGGTCCGCCACCCTTCCACTCCGGCAGCAGCTCCTCTGACATCAGGTGGAGTCGACAAGGCACTCGAGCGACGGCCTGGCCAAGGCCCAGTTCACCGCGAAGGTTTGAGAGGTTGCAAAGTACTCCATGTCGTGGCGACCAGCTTCAGGAATGCCTCACCCCGAGTCCTGGAGATCGCAGCAACGGCATGGGCAAGCTGGATTGCCGCGAGTGCTCGCCTTGAACCTACGACGTTCAGCTCCTGCAGGATATCCAGGTAGCTACACGGCAGCTCATCCGCCAACGACAACAACTGGCGCTCGACCAGCGAGTCCAGTGCTAGACGTGCGTCCGTTCCTGCGGGCACCTTGTGCATTTGCCAGCGACCCTCAACCTGTCGCTTGTGATAATCGATGTTCCTAGGGGTGAGCCTGAGGCCGAGATCAGTGGCAACGCGAATCACCGCAGAGCCGACGCTTTCGTTGACCCTGGTTTGCCAGGCCAGTCGGTCACTCTCGTGATGACGCAGGCCGTCGGCGATAGTGGTCAGATCGCTGACCGCGCCGCGCAGCTGGACGATCAGTTCGCTGGCACACTTCGCCCACTCCTCGGGCGCACTAAGGACGTATTTGCCGCAGGTCTGGTATTGCCAGTCCATCAACGCTCGCACGGCGCCCCTGTCGGTGGAGTGCTGGTGGGCCGTTCTGATCTGCTTCAGCACCCAGCCGAAGTGTTTCGCCTGACCGGCGGCCGACTTGCCGCTCGTCAGGAGAAAGCCCACATCGATTCTCCACTTTTCGTGCCACAGCTTATAGAACTCGGACACGAGTGCACGGAAGCCTTCCTCGCTGTCGACGACACGCGGCAGGTTTGTTGTGTCCAGTGTGTCGAAGGGCTGACCGGTGCAGATGCGTTTGTTGAGAGACAGGTCATCGATGGTCGCCTGGAGTTGCTCGATCTCATCCCACATGACGGTGGCCACCGTCCGAACGGCGAATTGCTCTGACTGGATCGGCCAGCGCTCCCCGCATGTTGAATGCGATGTGGAAGTCCGGAAGTGTCTCACCACGTTGCGGCGGCTCGAAGACTGTGAACCGTCTCGGGATGAACGTCATCTCGATGGCGAGGTTGTCGACCCAAACTACGCCCCGGCGGCCGTCCGGTGATGTCCACATCACACGTCCGCCATGCAGCTGTGGCTTGCCTGCAGGTGTGGACGCGAGGTAGGTCGCCACGACCCGGGAAGAAAGCTCCACAGTGCGACGGTCGAGATCTTTGAAGACGGCCTCCGACTGCTTGAACTGTCCGAGGTGGAACAGCGCCAGGCCGTGGAGGAATTCAAGGCGATACTGGTCAAACGACGTGGCCGACTGGACTGCGTTGACGAGCCTGATGCATTCCTGCCAGTCCTGTTTGGAAAACGCAAGAACCTCCCGTTCGCCGCGGAGGAATTTCTTGCCAGTTCTCAACTCCCAGAAGAGATCGAGTAGCAACCGGGAACAGCGCCAATCCTCGCGGACCTCAGAGGGAGCGGCGAGAAGCCCGTCAACTGCTCTCTGCATGCCATCCGTGCCTTTTCGAGCGTCAAGGCGGGCCAGGAAGTAGTGGGCCGCCGGGTCGTTGTTCGCCCTCAAAGCCTCAAGATGCCGGTGCTCTAGCGCGGGGTCCTTGAGCAGCCGCCCCATGTCGCTCTGCCGTGTGTCATAGAGGGCTCGTTGACTAGGGCTCAACGAGCCGGGATCCACCGAGTCCAGTGAAGCAGCAGCGTTCGCCAGGAGGTCCAACCTGACTGAGTCGTCCAGTTTCTCGTTCTCCATGGCGCGCGAGGTGGTCCATGCCACGACGTCGACCGGATAGTAGTTCTCGGGATCGAGCCGTCGGGCGGCTAGCACCGACCGTGTCACGTCCTTCATCAGTGCGGCTAGGTGCTCGCTCTCGGCGGTGAGCGCCTGCTCGTACACCTGAGTGCCGACTGTGCTGCCCAGCTCCACCAAGAGGTTGCGTTTGGCGGTCGGGGAGATGTCCGCCTCCTCGATTGTCTCTTCTAGCAGGTGCTGTGTCTCGGCCAGCAAGGTCAATCGCGTGACACGGTCGTTCTGGTTGCTTCCCTGGTCCCTCTTAACGAATTCGCGCGTGAGGTTCGCTTCCGCTAGAACGAGCCGGTGGTGGGCACGGCCCAGCTTCTCCCGGAGGTTCCGGAACGCGGTAGCGACCCGCAACCAATGCCTCGAGTACCGGGACGCCTCGGGTGACTTATGGCCGATTTTGTTGACGAGCGCGACAATGAAGTCGACTTCGATTCCGCCGTTGTGCGTCGAGTCGGGGCGTAACGCCTCAATCATCTCGCACACCACGGTTAGCTCAGTGTCAATCCTGAGATCTTCCTTTGCCAGCAGCTCGGCTTCGAGCTGGGTGCGCACTCCCAGCACCTGCCCGCCGTCGGCTTCCTCTTCCCAGCGGAAGAGGTCGTACTCCGGTACGAGTTCTGCGAGGTGTGCCCAGCCATCCCGCCCGATCACCCGTAGGACCAGCTCCAAGGGAATGGTGAGACCCCACTTGCCCGCGACCAGGATGATTGCCGTGAGCTGTTCCGCCGTACTCCGCTCGAAGAAGGAGAGATCGATTAGCTCGTCTTGCGGTCGTTCCGACGGTCGCAAGGATTGGATGTCGTAACCGGCGTCGGCCATGGCCTGCGCAAGCGCGGTAAGTCCGATCCTCTCGGACTTGCTGTCCTTGACTAGGCGCTCGAACGCGGCCTCGTAGTTGCGGGCTTCCCGGGCGAGCCCTCGCTGGATGCCGTACTGGGAGTCGGGGATCAACCGGTACAAGATCGCCAGGAACGATGAATCCAGCTCGGCATCGCCGCTAGCCGGAAGCTGCATGCCGAACCGGCCAAGCCAGACTCGAGCACTGCCGATCTCTTCTTTGGATAGCTTGGCACTGACGGCTAGGTTCCGGGACGATCTGCCAACGACCCGGTAGCTACTGCCAACGATCAGGACGCGGCGTCCGCGTGCAAGCAGCTTCCTCTGTAACGAGTAGTAGTCGTCATCGTCGACCATGCCGTCCCAGATGAACACGGTCGGAAGGTCGGCCACCTCCTCCGCCCATCGCGCAAATCGCTCGATATCGGCTGCCGCGGGTCGGTCACCGCGTCGGGCCTGATGCAGGACTGCAGCCTGGCCACTGCGCGCCAGATCCAGTGCCAGGCCGCACAGCGCGAGGCTTTTTCCCGTCGCCGTCTGTCCGGACAGGATGATCGGGTCGAGCGTGGAGAGGTCGCCGAGGCTGCGGGTGACGCGCTGCATCAGCACGTCCTCAAAGTCACGGCGCAGCTTGTATCCGCTCGCGACCGCTTTGTATGGCGGCGCGCCGTCGCTGTACCCAAGCAGGTTGCGGAAGCGCTGATAGGTGACGGCCTGGGAAGCCGTGGGAAAGGGTTCGAGCAGGCTCGTATCGATGGGCCGGGCCGTACTGATGATCTGGTTCCAGGTGCCGATGTCCATCTCGACGAAGCGGGCTCGGGCCGGGATCAACCGACGGCCGCCGGTACCACGCCCGGTGGCCGACATGTCCAGTCGTCCTGCGGCCTCGGCATCCCCAAGCATCTGAGCGAGAGATTCGAGGTGGGTGTGCAGCAAGCCACGATCGAGGGCGGTGCGGATGAACCTGTCCTCGAGCAACTCTGGGGTCACGGAGAACAGATGAGCCTGGTCAGCTCCCAGCTTGCTCAGGAAGACGAAGAGGTCCTTGGTGGACAGCCAATCGCCGGCGACGTAGCCGTCGATGACTACGACTCCGCGTGGAGTCACCAAGCGCTCAGCAAGTATGCTGAGACTTTCGTTCGCCCTGGCGGTTGCCTCCACCTCAGCCACCAGATCCGAGGGGGGACGCTCGTCCTCGGGTAGGTGCATGCCCCCGAACAGGTGACGGATCTGTAGCTCGGTTGCGCTGCGCGGGTGCCTGCCGAGTTGGGGCAAACCGATCGACCTGACACGCCGCCAGCCGGCCGTGAACGCGCGTTCCAGTGCCGAGTCGATGCGCGACGTGAAGACGCCGTTCCATGGAAATTGGGCTACTACGGCGAGCTGACCGGATGTCTCCGCCGCATTCAGATCTGCGATTGCGGCCTGGTAGGCCGGGACTGGGCTGCCGAGGGCAGGCGTCCCGGTAACCGCGGGCTCCCCGTCACCCCAATTCGCAGATGCCTGGCCGAGCAATACGAAGGTCGGCCCGACGATGAGACGGGGGAGCAGGTCCTGAAGAGAATCGTCCATACCCAACCTTCACTTCGGATGACCAGGCCAGCCAGCTTAGTCTGTCGTGCCGGCATTGGCCCGGCTCGCGCTTCAAATCATCCGGACACGTCGGCACTCGTCGGGTCCGCGAAGTCGGAAACGTCTGTGTCGTCGGGCGGCTTCGCGGCGGAGGTGGCATATGCGGTCCCCACGATCGGGTTCTTCACTCAGCTCACCGGCGCGGTGCCGGGAACCGACTGTGTGAATCGCGTTCCCGGACGCAGCAGGCCGGTGCGCTGTCCTGCTGGGCGCGGCTAATCCAGCGCCACACCTCCGGTGACGATCGGGACCCTTGATCCCCGCAGGCGGACATGCGGTGCGCAGACTGAGGGCAAAGTAGCTGACTGCAATCAGTAGGCACATGAGGACCGAGACGCTCAGGCCCGCTCTGCTACGGGTTCGCCGCGCGATCGGCATGCTGTCGGTGAGAGCCATCGCGCCCTACCGTGGCCAGCGGCACCGATCTCCGGGGATCCCGGCCACCCGGCAAGGCTCACCCACCCGCGGTTGCTGTGCGGCGGACTCCTGGGCCCTGTGCAGGCAGGGACCGGGAGAGCACACTGAGCTCAACCGCCCCTGAACTTCGCCGACAGGGGAGGAGCGCAGTCGTCATGGCTGTGTGGTGGGGGAATGCGCGGAAGATCGCGGCTGTCGCCATCCTGGTCGCTGCGGCAGGTGGCTGTGGGGAGAAGCAGACCGATGGGGGCGGGACCGCGTCGGAGGTGGTCCGGATTCGCAGTGTGAGCGACGAGAGCGGCACCTCCGAGACCTTCGAGGTCATCGCCGATCAGAGCGGGAGGTACCGGATCTCGGTGATCGACGGTCCGAGCGTCCGGTATTCCCAGGTCTGGGACGGGAAGGCGCTCCTGATCTACGTTCCGGAGGAATCCCCGAAGTACCAGCGCATGGAGAATCCCGACAAGGACGAGTTCCCCATCGTCACGTGGTTCTACCGGTCTGACACCGACGAGTTCCGGAAGCTTTGCCCCGGAGCGAAGAAGTTGGGCCCGAAGACGTTGTTCGGCCGGACCGCGGTTCGGTACCACTGCGACGAGGTGGTACCGAGCGACACTGATCCGACCGAGCCGCTGAAGGCGCGGGAGATCGCGCTCGACGAGAAGACAGGCCTGCTCATGCGGAACGGCGGAGCGGACGTCGTGACCGAAGTGACCTTCGATCCGGTGATCAAGGCCGACACCTTCTCCACCGAGGTGCCGCCGGGTGAGGACACGTTCTCGACGACCGAGCCGCCGGGTGGCGACGAGGAGGAGGCGCCGGGGATGTACCCCGCCGAGCTTCCGGCTGTCGGTGGCGGCTTCATCAACACGGCCTTGTACGCCACCAAACCGTACGTCGTCGTGTCGGGACCGGCAGACGGGATCCGCGCCACCCTCGGCCGGGTGCTGCCGATGACGCACGCCGGCAAACCGGCCGTGGTGGGCTTCCTCTTCGCGGCTCCCGATGAGGACTGGAAGGGCTCGCTGCTCAACCCCGAGGACGAAAAAGCCTTTGTCGACTCGATCCTGAAGACGGCGGGAACGTTCCCCGCCCCGGTCGGCGTCGACATCAAGGGCGCGGCGGCAGCGTCCTTCGCGAGCAGACCGACGGACGTGACGATCGCGCTCGTGACGGCCGCCGGTCCGTTCGCGCACGTGACGCCGGCCAGCGACGTGTCCGACGCCGACCTGCGCAAGTGGATCGCCGAACTGTCCTGATCAGTGGGTGACTGCTGTTGTGAAGCGGGCGGCTGCTGGGCCGGTGAGGTGGCCGGGAGGGAGTGAGCGGCCGGACAGGATCAGGAGCAGGTCCTGAGCTGCGCCGGTGAGGGGTTCGCCGGTACCGAAGGTCCAGTCCAGGTCGGTCGCGCGGAGCTCGATGCCGGTGAGGTCGACGCCGAAGTACTTGAGCTGGCGTGGCTTCAGGTCGCCGAGGATGTGGCGCAGTCGGTCGGCCGGCACGGTCCGGTCGATGCCGAGGGCAACGGTGATGTCGAGGCCGTGGATCACGTCGTGGGACAGTGCGCCCTCGTACCCACCGCCCGGCGGCTTCCACCCGTGGCCGACGTTGTCGCGCAGGCAGGCCGTCAGCTCCGCCGCGCTCAAGGTCGCCGCGTCACTCCGGGCGGCCAGATCGGCGTACCGATCGAACTTCCCGCGCGCCTTCACCATCCCCAGCAGGAACTGCGGTGTGGAGTAGCGGAACGGCATGGTGATGTGGGCAACGACCTCGCGCACCCGCCAGCCCTGGCACAGGCTCGGCTTGTCCCAGTCGTCCGCGGGCAGACCGGCGAGGACGCCGGCGAGGTCGGTCCGCTCGCCCGCGATGGCCGCTCGGATGTCAGTCATGAGCAATCTCCTTTCGTCCCACCGACGAACGGATCAGGCCCGGACAGACACCTCACTCAACCTTCTGCGCAGAAATCGGCGCTCCGCATCCGTCCCGGCCAGTTCGATCGCCTCCCGGTACGCCGCTGCCGCCTCGGACCAGCGCCCGAGACGCCGGAGGAAGTCCGCTCGGGTCGCCGGGAGCAGGTGATAGCCGGTCAACGGACCCGCGGCCAGGTCATCCACCAGCCGCAGCCCCACGCCTGGCCCGTCGGCCATGCCGATGGCGACGGCGCGATTGAGCGCGACCACTGGTGTCTGCTTGAGCTGTCCGTACAGTGCCGCGATCTGCGGCCAGTCCGTGTCGGCCGCCGTACGCGCGGTGGCATGACAAGCGGCGATCGCGGCCTGCACCTGATACGGCCCCGGTGCACCGCGGCGGAGCGTCGCCTCGAGAAGTGCCTCGCCCTCGGCGATCAGATCGCCGTCCCACCGAGTCCGGTCCTGGTCCTCCAAGGTGATGAGCTCGCCGTCGGCCGTCAGGCGGGTGGAGCGGCGCGCGTCGTGGAGCAGCATGAGGGCGAGCAGTCCGGCGGCCTCCGGCTCGTCCGGCATGAGCTGCACGAGCAGCCGCGTCAGCCGGATCGCCTCAGCACTCAGACTGCTGCGGACGACATCGGAGTACCCCTCGTTGAACAGCAGGTAGAGGACAGCCAGTACTGCGGGCGTCCGCTCGGGCAGGAGATGCGACGGCGGGACTCGGTAGGGGATGCCAGCGTGCTGGATCTTCTGCTTGGCCCTGGTGAGTCGCTTGGACATAGTTGTCTCCGGCACCAGAAAGGCCCGGGCGATCTCCGCCGTACTGAGTCCGGCCAGCGTCCGCAGTGTCAACGCGACCCGGGCCTCCATCGCCAGCGCGGGATGGCAGCACGTGAACATCAACCGCAGCCGGTCGTCCGGTACGTCGTACGGCGGGTCAGGCTCGTCGGTCATCGCAGCCACCTCCTGCAGTTTGGCGGCGCCGACCGCTTCCCGGCGTAGCCAGTCGATCGCCCGGTTACGTGCGGTGGTGGTCAGCCAGGCACCAGGCTTGTCCGGTACGCCGTCCCGCGGCCACCGCTCCAGGGCCGCGGCGAACGCCTCCTGCGCGGCCTCTTCGGCGAGCTCCCAGTCACCGGTCACGCGGATCAGGGTGGCGACCACCTGACCCCACTCCTGCCGGTAGATCTCCTCGAACGTCACCTCACCCCCGGCGGTGGCTCCAGCACCGGGCGGATCTCGATGGTGCCGTAGCCCGCAGCCGGGTGCTTGGCGGCGATCTCGATCGCCTCGTCCAGGTCGGCGCAGTCGATCAGCACGAAGCCGCCGATCTGCTCCTTGGTCTCCGCGAACGGGCCGTCGGTGAGCAGCAGTTCGTCGTTGCGGACCCGGACGGTCGTCGCCTCCGCCGGCGGCCGCAGCCCGGCACCGCCCGCGACCACGCCGCGTTGCTCCATCTCCTCCGACCAGCCGCCGCAGCCGTCGTTCGCATGCGACTCGTCACCACAGATCATCAGCAGGTACTTCATGGTCCTCCTCCACAGCCGGTCTCACCCCACCGACGAACGGTCCGGACGGAAACAGACAGCTCCACCGTAGTTCGTCCAGACCTGGCTGAAACGACCTGCCAGGACTAGCGTCGGCAGCAGTGGACCACCCGGGGAGGGGAATGGCTATGACCGGCCGAATTGTGCACTTCGAGGTTCCGTACGACGACGGTGAGCGAGCGCGAACGTTCTACCGCGAGGCGTTCGGGTGGAACCTGATGGAGATGCCCGAGATGGACTACACGATGGCGTCGACCGGACCGGTGGACGAGCAGGCGATGCCGTCCGAGCCCGGCTTCATCAACGGCGGCATGTTCCAGCGCACGGCGGAGCTCACCCGCCCGGTGATCACCGTCGACGTGGCCGACGTGGACGCCGCGCTGAAGACCGTGGAGAGCCTCGGCGGCAAGCAGGTCGGCGAGAAGATGGCCGTCGGCGACATGGGCTTCGCCGCGTACTTCGAAGACCCGGAGGGCAACATCCTCGGACTCTGGCAATCCGCCTGATCCCGGAGCGTCACTTCAGGCATTTACACTGCGGATGTTGGCTCCGGTGGCGTCCGTGGGAGGACTGAATGCCTGACCGTACCCAGACCATCGCGTATCCGGCACCGGGGTCGCGGCCGTCGCGGCGCGACCCGCTGCCGCTGGCGCCGCACGTGATCGTGCTGTTCGGCGCGACCGGTGACCTGGCCAAGCGCAAGCTGCTGCCCGGTCTGGCGTACCTGCAGCAGTCCAAGTTCGCTCCCGACGTACGGATCATCGGGTCGGCGACCGAGGACCTGACCACGGACGAGTTCCGGGCCCGGGCGCGCGACGCGGTGGAGACGTTCGGCACGCACCGGATGAGCGACGCGGAGTGGGCCCAGTTCGCCGACCGGCTCGACTACGTGCCGGTGACCGCCGGCCCCGAGGCGCTGGCCGCCGCGGTCAAGTCGGCGGAGGCGCTGCTCGGCCCTGACGCCTGCCGGC
Organism: Kribbella sp. NPDC050281; assembly: GCF_040655855.1. NCBI lineage: Bacteria > Bacillati > Actinomycetota > Actinomycetes > Propionibacteriales > Kribbellaceae > Kribbella > Kribbella sp. NPDC050281. The sequence goes on from NZ_JBFAKS010000015.1 coordinate 148,327, forward strand.
TGCACTACTTGTCTGTGCCCCCGAAGGCGGCCCAGTCCGTGATCGCGATGCTGCGCGACGCGGACCTGGTCGACCATGCGCGGGTGGTGATGGAGAAGCCGTTCGGCGACGACCTGGCCAGCGCGATCGACCTGAACGACTTCGTGCACGAGACCTTCGACGAGTCGCAGGTGTTCCGGATCGACCACTTCCTCGGCAAGGAGGCGGCGCTCAACATTCTCGCGTTCCGGTTCGCGAACGGGTTGTTCGAGCCGATCTGGAACCGCAACTTCATCGACCACGTGCAGATCGACATCCCCGAGTCGCTCGGGCTGGACCAGCGGGCCACGTTCTACGAGCCGACCGGCGCGTTCAAGGACATGGTCGTCACGCACGTACTGCAGGTGCTGTCCTTCGTCGCGATGGAGCCGCCGACCGCACTGGAGCCGCGGGCGATCTCCGAGGAGAAGAACAAGGTCTTCCGCTCGATGCTGCCGATCCAGACCCAGGACGTGGTCCGCGGCCAGTACGGCGGCTATCGCAACGAGGACGGGGTCGCGCCGGACTCCGACACCGAGACCTTCATCGCGATGAAGGTCGGCATCGACAACTGGCGCTGGGCCGGCGTGCCGTTCTACCTGCGCACCGGCAAGCGGCTGGCCGAAGGCCAGCGGATCATCTCGATCGCCTTCAAGGAGGCCCCGAAGACGATGTTCCCGGCCGGCTCCGGCGTCGGCTCGCAGGGACCGGACCACCTGACCTTCGACCTGGCCGACTCGTCGCGGGTCTCGCTGTCGTTCTACGGCAAGCGCCCCGGGCCGGGGATGAGGCTGGAGAAGCTCTCGATGCAGTTCTCCACCCAGGAGACCGAGAGCGCGGGCGACGTACTCGAGGCGTACGAACGCCTGATCCTCGACGCCATGCGCGGCGACCACACCCTGTTCACCACCGCGGAAGGCATCGAGTCGTTGTGGGACCGCTCGGCCCTGCTGCTGGACGATCCGCCGCCGGTGAAGCCCTACCAGCCCGGCACCTGGGGCCCGAACGCGATCCACCAGTTGATCGCGCCCCGAGCCTGGCGTCTCCCCTTCGAACGCGAATGGCGAGAGCGCAAGCAGTAGTTCTCAGGCATTGCCGCCGCGAAAACCTAGGCGCACTATCGAGGCGTGATGTAGGTCACAAACACCTCGAGCGGTTAGGGGGTAGGAGGATGACCGGGACGAAGACCCACCTCACGGGGGAGCGGGCGCCCTGTGGGCGGCTCGGCGATGCGGACCGAAGCCAGGAGGACGACTTCGAGGGCTTCCGGCTCGACGACATGCACTACGCCTGCGGCTGCCGGCACATGCAGCACGAGTTCCATGACGGGAGTGTGCGGATCCAGACCGTCCGGCACGACGGCAAGGTCCTGTCCGACGAGCACAGCGGCGAGCACGAGGCCTGATGACCACCTTCCATGACGTCGTGGTCATCGGGGGCGGCGGCGCCGGGCTGCGTGCTGCCATCGCGGTCGCCGAGACGAACCCTGCACTGCGGGTGGCGGTCGTGTCGAAGGTCTATCCGATGCGCAGCCACACGGTCTCGGCGGAGGGTGGCGCCGCGGCCGTTGCCGCGGACGACGACAGCCTCGACGAGCACGCGTACGACACGGTGTCCGGCAGCGACTGGCTCTGCGACCAGGACGCGGTCGAGGCGTTCGTCGCCGAGGCGCCGCGCGAGCTGCTCCGGCTCGAGCACTGGGGATGCCCGTGGAGCCGGCAGCCCGACGGACGGATCGCGGTCCGGGCCTTCGGCGGCATGAAGAAGAAGCGCACCTGGTTCGCCGCCGACCGGACCGGCTTCCACCTGCTGCACACGCTCTTCCAGACCGCGCTCTCCTACTCCGACATCGTCCGGTACGACGAGTGGTACGTCACGAAGATCCTGGTCGACGACGGCCGCGCGTACGGCGTGGTCGCGATCGAACTGGCCACCGGGCGGATCGAGACCATCACCGCGAGCACGGTGATCGTGTGCACCGGCGGGTGCGGACGCGTCTACCCGTTCACCACGAACGCGAACATCAAGACCGGTGACGGCATGGCGCTGGCATACCGGGCCGGTGCGGCGCTGAAGGACATGGAGTTCGTGCAGTACCACCCGACCGGCCTGCCGTTCACCGGCATCCTCATCACCGAGGCGACGCGGGCCGAAGGCGGCTGGCTGCTGAACAAGGACGGCTATCGCTACCTGCAGGACTACGACCTCGGTACGCCGTCGCCGACGCCGGTCATGCGCAGCATGGAGCTCGGCCCGCGGGACCGGTTGTCCCAGGCGTTCGTCCACGAGGTGGAGAAGGGCCGGACGACCGATACGCCGTACGGGCCGGTCGTCCACCTGGATCTGCGGCACCTGGGCGCGAAGCTGATCGACGCCAAGCTGCCGTTCGTCCGCGAGCTGTGCACGAATTACCAGAACATCGACCCGGTGAAGGAACTGGTGCCGGTGCGGCCGGTAGTGCATTACATGATGGGCGGGATCCACACCGACATCCGGGGCGCCACGTCGCTCGAGGGCCTGTACGCCGCCGGCGAGGTGGCCTGTGTCAGCATCAACGGCGCCAACCGGCTGGGGTCGAACTCGTTGCCCGAGTGTCTGGTGTTCGGCACCCGGGCCGGCCGGGCCGCCGCGGTGTTCGCCGGCCGCTACCGGGTCGCCGTACCCGAGGCTGTGCTGGCGCAGGGCCGGGACGAGGAGCGGCGGCTGTCCGGGGAGTTGGCCCGGCGTGCCGAGGGTCATGAACGGATCGCGGACATCCGCACCGAGATGCAGACCACGATGGAGAACGGCGCCGGGATCTATCGCGACGGCGACTCGCTGGCCAAGGCGGAGCACCGGCTGGCCGAGCTGCGGCTGCGGTACCAGCACGCGGCGATCGACGACCACAGCACGAACTTCAACACCGAGCTGATCGCGTGGCTCGAGCTGGGGTTCATGCTGGATGTTGCCGAGAGCATCATCGCCTGTGCGCTCCGCCGGGAGGAGTCGCGCGGTGCACACCAGCGTACCGACTTCCCGGCCCGCGACGACGATCGTTTCCTGGCGCATTCGCTGGTACGCCGTCAACCGGACGGCACCGGCCGCGTCACCTACCTACCGGTGACCATCACCCGCTGGCCACCGGGCGAACGCGTGTACGGGAGGTAGTGATGGCAGACGAGATCACCCTCGAGGTCGCGCGCTTCCGGCCTGGGGTGGACACCGAACCGGTCATGCAGTCGTACCAGGTTCCGCTGCGTGAGCAGTGGGCGGTCCTGGACGGCCTCAGCTACATCAAGGATCATCTGGACGGCACGCTGTCCTTCCGGTGGTCGTGCCGGATGGGCATCTGCGGCAGCTGCGGGATGACGGTCAACGGCGATCCCCAGCTGAGCTGTGCCACCTTCCTCACCGATTATGCGCCCGGACCGATCCGGATCGAGCCGCTGCACAACTTCCCGGTGATCCGCGATCTGGTCGTCGACATCGGTGACTTCATGGACAAGCTGCCGACCGTGAAGCCGTGGCTGGTCCGGGATGTGCACAGCCCGCTCGAGGAAGGCGAGTACCTGCAGACACCGGAGCAAATGGAGGACTATCAGCAGTTCAGCATGTGCATCAACTGCATGCTGTGCTACTCGGCCTGCCCGGTGTACGCCCTCGACCAGGACTTCGTCGGACCGGCGGCGATCGCGCTCGCGCAGCGCTACAACCTCGACTCGCGGGACGAGGGTGCCGACGAGCGGCTCGCCGTCCTGTCGTCGCCGGAAGGGATCTGGTCCTGCACGTTCGTCGGCGAGTGCAGTGCCGCGTGTCCGAAGGGCGTGGACCCGGCGGGCGCGATCCAGCGGTACAAGCTGACCGCGGCGACCCAGGCGATCAAGGGCCTGCTGATGCCGAGGAGCCGGCGGTGAGTGTGTACGAGCGGCCGGTCCACCTGTTGTGGTGGCTCGAGCGGCGCTCCTATCTGCTCTTCGTGCTCCGCGAGTTGAGCAGCGTGTTCGTCGCGTGGACGGTGGTCTACCTGCTGCTGCTGGTCAACGCGGTCAGCGACGGGCCGGCGTCGTACCAGCGGTTCCTGGACCGCAGTGGCGAGTGGTGGATGGTTGCGATCAACGTGATCGCGATGTTGTTCCTGCTGCTGCATGTGGTGACCTGGTTCGGGCTGGCGCCGCGAGCCATGGTGGTGAAGGCGCGCGGGCGCCGGGTGCCGGCGCGGCAGATCGTTGCCGCGCACTACCTTGCCTGGTTGGTGCTGTCGGCAATCGTCGCGTGGCTGGTGCTGCGATGAACCACCGCCGCTCGCCCGAACCCTTGCTGTGGATGCTGTTCAGCTCCGGCGGCATGGTCGCGGCGTTGATGCTCCCGATCCTGCTTTTCCTGTTCGGTCTCGCGTTCCCGCTGGACTGGCTGACACCGCCGACGCATGCGCATCTGTTCGCCGTACTGCACAATCCGCTGACCCGGCTGGTGCTGTTCGGCCTGTCCGTCCTGGCCCTCTTCCACTGGGCCCACCGCTTCCGCTACACCCTCTACGACGGCCTACAGCTCAAGCGCTACGCCGTACCAATCGTGATCCTGTGCTACGGCGGCGCGGTCGTGGGATCCGTCCTGGCCGCCGCACTCCTCCTGACGGTCTGACCCGACTGGTGCTGTCCAAGCAGTAGCCTCAGTCGAATGGGAACGCCCTCGACCGTGCTTCAAGTGGCACTGCTGGCCCTGTTCGTGCTGCCAGGGATCACGTATCAGTTTCTCCGCGAACGCTGGCGCGGCCCGGTCCCCTTCACCCGAGACCCCAAAGCAGTACTACGAGCAACCACCCGATAACCCACCGCACCCGCAGTACCCACACCAACCACCGCCCCGCAACCGGAGCCGCAGGCACCACAGCAACCACCGCCGCAGCCGGAGCCGCAGGCACAGCAACCACCGCCGAAACGGAGCCGTAGGCACAGCAACCCCCGCCGTTGGCACCCACACAACCTCCGGCCGGAACCGTTGGCACCCACGGCAACCACCGCCATGGGGGGTCCGGGGGGCGAAGCCCCTCCGGGCGGGGTGTGGGGGTCGCACCCCCACAAAACACGACGGGCGATCCACAGCTCGCGCACTCCGCGAGCATGAATCGCCCAGATCGTCCGCGCCCCCGGCAGGATTCGAACCTGCGCACCCGCCTCCGGAGGGCGGTGCTCTATCCCCTGAGCTACGGGGGCTCAGGAACGTGCAGAACAGTAGCAGGAAAGTGCGCTGAGTCCCGAATCGGGTGCGCTCCGCGCGGCGCCCGGCGTACCCGGCCCAGGTGGGTCACCGAGCTGGGTGCCCGGGGCACCCTGAGCGCACCCTGGATCGCCGGTGTGGAGGGATCGACTCGGGCGGATTCGGAGTCATAGTGGTGGTAAGTCCATCTGTGGAAAGGAAACCTGAACTCATGGCTAGCACACTGGTTCGCCCGTCGAGCGGTCGCTGGATCGGCGGTGTCTGTGCCGGACTGGCCCGCAGGTTCGGTATCTCGGCCAACACGATGCGGCTGATCTTCGTGGTCAGTTGTCTGCTCCCGGGCCCGCAGGTCCTGATCTATCTGGTGCTCTGGATCCTGATGCCGTCGGAGTACTGACCCCGGCGGTCCGCACCCCCGGTGCCCCATGGCAACCTGGCTCGTCATGAGAGCAGGCAGGTGGCGCCGGGCGGGTGCGACGGCGTCCGCCCTGCTCCTCGTGACGAGTGTGGCCGGCGGCTGCCAGGTCGGTCCCGCGCCGCCCGGTCCGGCCGAGATCCGGACCGGTCCGCCGCCGTGGGACGCGCCGCGTGACGGGGTGTCGTACATCGACATGGCGGGGTTCGAACGTCTCCCGCTCGATTTCTCCGGCCCGTCGCCGTACACGGTGAGGATGGCGGTCTCGGTCGACGGCAAGGCGGTGCAGGTGCCGGCCGGAGTCGGCGTCGACCGGGTCCGCGCCGAGCAGGCCGCCGTACATACGCATACCGCGGACGGCTTGGTGTACGTCGAGGCCAAGACGACCGCCGAGCGTCCCACCCTCCAACAGTTCTTCACCCTCTGGGGCGTCAAGTACGACGGCAAATGCCTGGCAGACGCCTGCACCACTCTCACGGTCACCGCCAACGGCAAACCCGTCGCGTGGGACGCCGAGCTAACCCCCAAGACCCAATTCCAGATCACCGCCACCCACTGACGGTGATGGCCTGGCCGTCCCGGGCGTGTACCGGGCTGTGGATGGTGAGTCAAGGGTTTCGGGGCGGGGCCATTAGGCTGAGGCGGTGACTCCGGAACAGCTCGCTGCGAAGATCCTCCAGGCCCTGGCCGCGCTCGCCGACGACGGGACCATCACCGTCGAGGGCGGGCTGCCGCGCGAGCTGAAGGTCGAGCGGCCCAAGAACCCCGAGCACGGGGACTACGCCACCAACGTCGCGATGCAGCTGGGCAAGCGTGCCGGGCTGAACCCGCGCCAGTTCGCGGAGCTGCTGGCCGGCAAGCTGCAGGACGACGACGCGATCACCGCGGTGGAGATCGCCGGTCCGGGCTTCATCAACATCCGGGTCGCAGCCGACGCCCAGGGCAAGATCGCGCAGGCGATCGTGGACGCCGGCCCGGCGTACGGCGGTTCCGACAGCCTGCACGGCCAGACAGTGAACCTGGAGTTCATCTCGGCCAACCCGACCGGCCCGCTGCACCTCGGCCACACCCGCTGGGCTGCTGTCGGCGATGCCCTGGCCCGGGTGCTGACCGCGGCCGGCGCGAAGGTCAGCCGCGAGTTCTACATCAACGACCGCGGCGCCCAGATGGACAAGTTCGGTGCCAGCCTGCAGGCCGCGGCCCACGGCGAGCCGATCCCCGAGGACGGCTACCACGGCGAGTACATCCTGGACCTGGCCAAGCAGATCGTCGCCGAGGTCCCAGGCATCACCGAGCTTCCCGCCGACGAGCAGCCGATCGCCTTCCGCGAGGCGGGGTACGAGCGCCAACTGAAGGAGCAGCAGGCGCAGCTCGAGCACTTCCGGACCAAGTTCGACGTCTGGTTCTCCGAGCGCAGCCTGCACGAGCAGGACGGTGTCGGCCACGCGATCGAGAAGCTCCGCGAGCAGGGCCACCTGTACGACGCCGACGACGCGCTGTGGATGCGGACCACGGACTTCACCGACGACAAGGATCGCGTTCTGATCCGCTCGAACGGCGAACCGACGTACTTCGCCTCCGACGCGGCGTACTACGTGAACAAGCGCGAGCGCGGCTTCGACATCTGCATCTATCTGCTCGGCGCCGACCACCACGGGTACGTGAACCGGCTGAAGGCGATCGCGGCCTGCGCCGGCGACGACCCCGAGCACAACATCGAGATCCTGATCGGCCAGCTGGTGAAGATCCTCAAGGGCGGCGAGGAGATGCGGTTGTCCAAGCGGGCCGGCACCATCGTCACGCTGGCCGAGCTGGTCGAGGAGGGCGGCGTCGACCCGCTGCGGTACACGCTGTGCCGCTACCCGGTCGACTCGCCGCTGACGCTGGACATCGAGGAGATGACCCGCCAGGTCAGCGAGAACCCGGTGTACTACGTGCAGTACGCGCACGCCCGCCTCGCCTCGATCCTGCGCAACGCGGACGAGCTCGGCATCAAGCTGGACGAGTTCGAGCCGGGCCTGCTGAGCCACGAGCGCGAGGGTGACCTGCTCCGCGCGCTGGCCGAGTTCCCGCGGATCGTCGCGACCGCGGCGGAGCTGCGCGAGCCGCACCGGGTCGCGCGCTACCTGGAGGACACCGCGTCCGCCTTCCACAAGTTCTACGACAGCTGCCGCGTGCTCCCGCGCGGCGACGAGGAGGTGGAGCCGGTGCACAAGGCTCGCCTGACCCTGGTCGGCGCGACCAGGACTGTGGTCGCCAACGGGCTGGACCTGCTCGGCGTCTCCGCACCGGAGCGGATGTGAGGGCGCACGAGGCGGGGGCCCTGCACGCGCAGGCCGGGCACCGCGGGCCCGCCTGGCTGAGCACCCCGCGCGACGTCAACGACCTGGTCCCGCAGCTGTGGTCGTCCACGGCGAAGAAGTCCGGCGAGGGCTCGCTGGTGATCGGCGGCGTCGACCTCCGCGACCTGGTCGCCGAGCACGGCAGCCCGGCGTTCGTGCTGGACGAGGACGACTTCCGCGCCCGCGCCCGCGCGTTCAAGCACGCCTTCAAGGACTTCGACGTGTACTACGCCGGCAAGGCGTTCCTGTGTACGACGGTCGTCCGGTGGGTGATGGAAGAAGGCCTGAACCTGGACATCTGCAGCGGGGGAGAGCTGGCCGTCGCGCTCCGCGCCGGCGCCGACCCGAAGCGGCTCGGGTTCCACGGCAACAACAAGTCCGAGCAGGAGCTGGCGCGGGCGCTCGACGCCGGCGTCGGCCGGATCATCGTCGACTCGCAGTACGAGATCACCCGGCTGATCGAGCTGGCCCGGGAGCGGAACACGACCGCACCGGTGATGATCCGGGTCACCGCGGGCGTCGAGGCGCACACCCACGAGTACATCGCGACCGCGCATGAGGACCAGAAGTTCGGCTTCTCGATCACCTCCGGTGCCGCCTTCGAAGCCGTTGCCCGGGTCAACGAAGCGCCGGAGCTGGAGCTGCTCGGCCTGCACTCGCACATCGGCTCGCAGATCTTCGACTCGTCCGGGTTCGAGGTCGCCGCGAAGCGCGTGATCGCCTTGCACGCAAGGGTTTCCGAGGAGCTCGGCGTGGATATGCCGGATCTCGACCTGGGTGGAGGTTTCGGCATCGCCTACACCACCCAGGACGACCCGTCCGACCCGGCGCAGCTGGCGACCGAGCTGGGCAAGATCGTCGAGCACGAGTGCCGCGCCTTCGAGGTCGAGGTGCCGAGGGTCTCGATCGAGCCCGGCCGCGCGATCGTCGGCCCGGCCATGTGCACGGTCTACTCGGTCGGCACGGTCAAGGAGGTCGAGCTCGACTACGGCGCCTCCCGGTCCTACATCTCGGTCGACGGCGGGATGAGCGACAACATCCGCGCCGCGCTGTACGACGCCGACTACTCCTGCACGCTCGCCAACCGGTACTCCGACAGCGAGCCGTCGCTGGCCCGCGTGGTCGGCAAGCATTGCGAGTCGGGTGACATCGTGGTCAAGGACGAGTTCCTCCCGTCGGACGTGCGGCCGGGCGACCTGATCGCCGTACCGGGGACGGGTGCGTACTGCCGGTCGATGGCGAGCAACTACAACCATGTACCGCGGCCACCGGTGATCGCGGTGAAGGACGGTCACACACGGGTCGTCGTACGCCGGGAGACCGAAGACGACCTGCTGGCACTCGACATGGGGGCGGACGCGTGAACGAGAAACCCTTGAAGGTGGGCCTGCTCGGTTGTGGCGTGGTCGGCACGGAGGTCGTGCGGATCCTGACCGAGCAGGCTGATCACCTCGCCGCCCGCGTGGGCGCCCGGCTGGAGATCGCCGGCATCGCGGTACGCCGGGCCGGTCGCGAGCGGGACATCGCCGTCGATCCGTCCCTGGTCACCACCGACGCGCAGGCCCTGGTGTCGCGCGGCGACCTGGACCTGGTGATCGAGGTGATCGGTGGGCTGGAGCCGGCCCGCGGGCTGATCCTGTCCGCGCTCGAGCACGGCGCGTCCGTGGTCACGGCGAACAAGGCACTGCTGGCGGAGGACGGCCCGACGCTGTTCGCCGCCGCGGAGAAGTACCAGCGCGACCTGTACTTCGAGGCCGCCGTGGCCGGGGCGATCCCGATCCTGCGGCCGCTGCGCGAGTCGCTCGCCGGTGACGACGTGACCCGGGTGATGGGCATCGTCAACGGCACCACGAACTACATCCTGGACAAGATGGACAGCACCGGCGCCGGGTTCGACGAGGCGCTGGAAGAGGCCCAGGCGCTCGGGTACGCCGAGGCCGATCCGACCGCGGACATCGAGGGCTTCGACGCGGCCGCGAAGGCGGCGCTGCTGGCGAGTTTGGCCTTCCACACCAGGGTTTCCATCGCCGACGTGCACCGCGAGGGCATCACCGACGTGACCGCGACGGACATCGCCTCGGCCCGCGAGATGGGCTGTGTGGTGAAGTCGCTGGCGATCTGTGAGCTGGACGAGACGACCGACTCGGTCAGCGCCCGGGTGTACCCGGCGATGATCCCCGCGAACCACCCGCTCGCCTCCGTCCGGGACGCGTACAACGCCGTCTTCGTGGAATCCAAGGCAGCCGGGCAGCTGATGTTCTATGGTCGTGGTGCCGGCGGCGCCCCGACGGCCAGCGCAGTCCTCGGGGATCTCGTGTCCGCCGCGCGCAACCGGCTCAAGGGTGTGCCGGGGGTCGGCGAGTCGTCGTACACCCAGCGGGCCGTGCGGCCGATGGGTGACGCGGTGACCCGCTATCACGTGTCGCTGGACGTGGCCGACAAGGCCGGTGTGCTGGCGGCGGTGGCCCACGCCTTCGCTGAGCACGACGTGTCGATCCAGACCGTCCGCCAGGAGGGCCGGGGGAGTGACGCGCAGTTGGTGGTGGTCACCCACACCGCGACCGACGCCGCATTGTCCGCAACCGTGGAGACCCTGCGCGACATGGACATCGTTCGTGAAGTCAGCAGTGTGATGCGGGTGGAAGGCGGATAACGGCATGGCTCAGCAGCGGCCTCATCAGTGGCAAGGCGTGATCGAGGAATACCGGGACCGACTGCCTGTTTCGGCGGACACTCCCGTGGTCACGCTCGGCGAAGGCGGGACGCCGCTGGTGGCCGCGCAGTGGCTGAGCGAGCAGACCGGCTGCGAGGTCTGGCTCAAGGTCGAGGGCAACAACCCGACCGGCTCGTTCAAGGACCGCGGTATGACGGTCGCGATCTCGCTCGCCGCACAGGCCGGTGACAAGGCCGTGGTGTGCGCCTCGACCGGCAACACCTCGGCGTCGGCCGCGGCGTACGCCGTCCGGGCCGGGCTGGTCCCGCTCGTGCTGATCCCGGCCGGCCGGATCGCGAAGGGCAAACTGGCGCAGGCCATCGTTCACGGTGCCCGGCTGGTGACCATCGACGGCGGTTTCGACGACTGCCTGCGGATCGTCCGCGAGCTCGGCAAGCACTACCCGGTCGCGCTGGTGAACTCGGTGAACCCGGTCCGCCTGGAGGGCCAGAAGACCGCGGCCTTCGAGGTGTGCGACGCGCTCGGCGACGCACCCGATCTACATCTGCTCCCGGTCGGCAACGCGGGCAACATCGCGGCCTACTGGAAGGGCTACCAGGAGTACGCCAAGGACAAGCTGGCCTCGCGGACCCCGCAGATGTGGGGTTTCCAGGCCGAGGGTGCGGCCCCGATCGTGCGCGGCGCGATCGTCGAGAAGCCGGACACCGCCGCGACCGCGATCCGGGTCGGGAACCCAGCGTCCTGGACGCTGGCCGAGGCCGCCCGGGACGAGTCCGGCGGCCGCATCGAGATGGTCACCGACGAGCAGATCCTGACCGCACAACGTGAGCTCGCCGCCCGCGAGGGTGTGTTCGTCGAGCCGGCGTCGGCGGCCGGTGTCGCCGGATTGCTGCACGCGAAGGCGAACGGATGGCTGCACGGCGGCTCGACCGTCGTGATCACTGTCACAGGCCATGGCCTGAAGGACATCGACACGGCGCTCGATCACGCGAAGGTGGACGAGTCCCCGGTCACACCCCCCGACACCGACGCCGTTGCGCGCGTCGCCGGCCTCGCCTGATGCCGGACCAGGTCCGGGTGCGGGTGCCCGCGACCAGCGCCAACCTCGGCCCGGGCTTCGACGCCTTCGGCCTGGCCTTGACCCTGTACGACGACCTGGTCGTGACGCCCGGTGGATCCGGGGTGACTGTCGAGGTGACCGGGTCCGGCGAGGGCGAGGTGCCGTTGGACGAGTCGCATCTGGTGGTCCGTTCGATCCGTGCCGGCCTGGACGCGTTGGGTGTGCCGGTGCCCGGATTCACGGTGCGGTGTGAGAACCGGATCCCGCACGGCCGCGGGCTCGGTTCGTCATCGGCCGCGATCGTCGGCGGACTCGCGGCGGCGTACGGGCTGGCCGGCGTACCGGTGGATCGCGATCGGATCGTCGTACTGGCGAACGAGATCGAAGGGCATCCGGACAATGTGGCCGCGGCCGCACTGGGTGGATTCACGATCGCGTGGACCGAAGGGGACGCAGGACGGGCGATCAGGTTGGACCCTGTGGACGGGCTCGCTGCGGTGGCCTATGTACCCGACAATCGCGTGCTGACAAAGGAGGCGCGCGGATTGTTGCCTGGCGTTGTTTCCCACAGTGACGCGTCCGCGAATGCGGGGAAGGCTGCATTGTTGGTTGCCGCGATGACAACGCGCCCGGAGTTGTTGCTGATCGCGACCGAGGATCGCCTGCATCAGGAGTACCGCGCGCCCGCGATGCCGGAGAGCCTGGCGCTGGTGCACAAGTTGCGAGGGAGCGGACTGGCCGCGATCGTCAGCGGTGCCGGCCCGACGGTTGCCGTACTGGGCCGCCCAGCTGAAACCTCTGCGCCGGCAGGTAAAGCTGCAGGTCAGCCCGCATTCTTCCGCGGTACGCCGGACGCACCCGACGGCTGGACGCGGTACGACCTGGCCATTGATCCAGTCGGCGTGCAGGTCTGGTCGATGGAGTCCGGATAGCGTGCCAGGGCCGAAGGGGAATGATCGGCAATTGACACACGTTGTACCCCTCGAGTCAGCAGAACGACCCACAGTGGTGCTAGTCTCGACTCACCCGATCCCCTCCAGGTGATCGGTGAACTCTCGCCACGATCCGGGCTGTGCTCCCGGCACCTTGTGTTGTGTGGCGACCCTCCTGCGGACTGATCTTGCGCCGCCTGCGCCGGAAACGTCCGGAGGGACTCAGATCGAGCGAGAGCCTCTTGATACCCACGTCGCCGTTTCGTCGGTCGTGGGTGATGATTCCGGGCGATGAGCCTTTCAGGGACATCGTCCATCCGTGTGGGAAGGACCTCACGTGACAGAAACTGTTGAAGCCTCCAGCGGAGCCGGTACGTCACCGGCCCCGGGTACTGACGCCGCGGCCACCACCGCCACGCGTCGCCGGAAGGCCGGAGGCGGCCTCGAGGGCATGCTGCTCCCCGAGCTCAAGCAGCTCGCCGGGACGCTGGGCATCAAGGGCACCGGCGCGCTGCGCAAGGGCCAGCTCATCGAGGCGATCAAGGCCGCCCAGGCCGGTAGCTCCACGGGCGGTTCGCGCCCGAAGTCGAGCCAGCCGACCCTGGACGAGGGTGCCGCCGAGGCGCCGACGGCCGACGCCCCGGCCGCTCGGGCCGGGCGGGCCGAGAAGCGCGAGGGCGGCAGCCGCCGGACCCGCGCCGCGGCCGAGAAGACCGTCGGCCAGAACGGTGCCGGCCAGTCCGATGCCGACCACGCCACGGCAGCGCCGGTCGCGGTCGAGGCGCCGGCCGCGCAGGCTCCGGCGCAGGACAGCGCCGCGCAGAACGGCTCCTCCCCGGTCGAAGCGGCCGAGCCGAAGACGGCCGAGCCGAGGGCCGAGCAGGGCGGTGAGAGCCGCAACCGTGACAACCGCGACGGTGACCGCAACCGCGACCGGAACCGGGACAACACCCGGGACGGGAACCGCGACGCGAGCCGTGACGCGAACCGTGACCGGGACAACCAGAACCGTGACGGCAACCGCGACCGCAACCGGGACACCCAGACCCGGGGTGGCCAGGACCGCGACAACCAGCGGGACAACCAGCGGAACCGCCAGGACCAGAACGACCGCGGCGAGGAAGGCGAGAGCCGTCGCCGGCGCCGCCGGGGCCGCGACCGGGACCGGGACCGCACCCGGGAGACCCAGAGCGGTCGCGACACCAGCCGGAACCGGGGCCGCGGCGAGCGGTTCGACCCGGAGCCGACGATCAGCGAGGACGACGTCCTCGTCCCGGCCGCCGGCATCCTCGACGTCCTCGACAACTACGCGTTCGTCCGGACCAGCGGCTACCTGCCCGGCCCGAACGACGTGTACGTCGCGCTGTCGATGGTGAAGCGCTACGGCCTGCGTAAGGGTGACGCGATCACCGGTGCGGTGAAGCAGCCGCAGGAGGGTGAGCGCAAGGAGAAGTTCAACCCGCTGGTCCGGATCGACACCGTCAACGGTGCGGACCCGGAGATCGCCAAGCAGCGGCAGGACTTCAACAAGCTGACCCCGCTGTACGCGACCGAGCGGCTGCGGCTGGAGACCGAGCCCGGTGTGCTCACCACCCGGATCGTCGACATCGTCAGCCCGATCGGCAAGGGCCAGCGCGGCCTGATCGTCTCGCCGCCGAAGGCCGGTAAGACGATGGTGCTGCAGGCGCTCGCGAACGCGATCACCACGAACAACCCCGAAGTGCACCTGATGGTGGTGCTGGTGGACGAGCGGCCCGAAGAGGTCACCGACATGCAGCGCACCGTGAAGGGCGAGGTCATCGCGTCGACGTTCGACCGTCCGGCCGACGACCACACCACGGTCGCGGAGCTGGCGATCGAGCGGGCCAAGCGGCTGGTCGAGCTCGGCCACGATGTCGTCGTACTGCTCGACTCGATCACCCGGCTCGGGCGGGCGTACAACATCGCGGCGCCGGCCAGCGGCCGGATCCTGTCCGGTGGTGTGGACTCGTCCGCGCTGTACCCGCCGAAGCGGTTCTTCGGTGCGGCCCGCAACATCGAGGACGGCGGCTCGCTGACCATCCTCGCGACCGCGCTGATCGAGACCGGCTCGAAGATGGACGAGGTGATCTTCGAGGAGTTCAAGGGCACCGGCAACATGGAGCTGCGGCTGCGCCGCGAGTTCGCCGACCGGCGCATCTTCCCGGCCATCGACGTGGTCGCCTCCGGCACCCGCCGCGAGGAACTGCTGATGAGCAAGGACGAGACCACCGTGGTCTGGAAGCTCCGCCGGGTGCTGTCCGCGCTCGACGGCCAGGCTGCCCTGGAGCTCCTGATCGGCAAGCTCAAGGAGAGCAAGTCGAACATCGAGTTCCTGCTCCAGGTCAACAAGACGACCCCGTCGGCCGGCGGCGCGCGCAGCACCGACGACGGGAACTGAGAAGCAGTCGATTACCAGTTTGCCGCCCTCGGGTGGCAAACTGGTCTGTCGGTTCCGGTTCACGTCCGCGTCCGCGGGCGACCCGGGGCACCTGAACCTAGGAGATCCTTTGAAGAGCGACATCCACCCGACGTATGTGGACACCACGGTGACCTGCACCTGTGGCGCCACGTTCACCACGCGCTCGACCGCGGAGAACGGCGTGATCCACGCCGACGTGTGTTCGCAGTGCCACCCCTTCTACACCGGCAAGCAGAAGATTCTCGACACCGGTGGCCGGGTGGCCCGCTTCGAGAAGCGGTACGCCAAGAAGTAGCTGGCGACGGCGATGGGCGAGGTGTGCCTGCGGACAGCGCAGGCCACCTCGCCCTCGCGTATTGTGCGGCCGCGCTTCGCTTGCCGCGAGCGGGGGCTTCGCCACCCGCACCCCCTTTGCGCGGGGCTGGCGCGGCTGGGATATCGGCGCGTTGCGAGAGGAGGAGTGCGGGATGTTCGAGGCGGTTCAGACGCTCAAGGCCGAGTACGCCGAGCTGGAGCGGCAGATGTCGGATCCGGCGCTGCACTCCGACCAGGCCAACGCCCGCCGGGTCGGCAAGCGGTACGCCGCGCTCGCGCCGGTGGTCCGCACGTACGACGAGTGGCTGCGGACCGCGGACGACATCGGCGCGGCCAAGGAACTGGCGGCCGAGGACCCGGCGTTCGCGGAGGAGGCGGCGAAGCTGACCGCCCGTCGCGAGGAGCTGGCCGAGCGCCTGCAGGTGCTGCTGGTGCCGCGGGACCCGAGCGACGACAAGGACGCGATCCTCGAGATCAAGGCCGGTGAGGGCGGCGACGAGTCGGCCCTGTTCGCCGGCGACCTGCTGAGGATGTACCTGAAGTACGCCGAGTCGCAGCACTGGAAGACCGAAGTTCTGGATTCCGCGGAGTCGGACCTCGGTGGCTACAAGTCGATCACCGTCGCCGTCAAGGCGAAGGGCACTCCGGAGCCGGGTGAGGCGCCGTACGCGAAGCTGAAGTTCGAGGGCGGCGTGCACCGGGTCCAGCGGGTGCCGGTGACCGAGTCGCAGGGCCGGATCCACACCTCCGCGGCCGGTGTCCTGGTGCTGCCGGAGGCGGAGGACGTCGACGTCGAGATCGACCAGAACGATCTGCGCATCGACGTGTTCCGATCGTCCGGTCCGGGTGGGCAGAGCGTGAACACGACCGACTCGGCCGTCCGCATCACCCACCTGCCGACCGGCATCGTGGTGTCGATGCAGAACGAGAAGTCCCAGCTGCAGAACCGTGAGCAGGCGATGCGTGTCCTGCGGGCCAGGCTCCTCGCCGCCGCGCAGGAGGCCGCCGACCAGGAGGCGTCCGACGCCCGCCGTTCGCAGATCCGGACCGTCGACCGGTCCGAGCGGATCCGCACCTACAACTTCCCGGAGAACCGCTTCTCCGACCACCGCGTCGGCTACAAGGCGCACAACCTCGACCAGGTCCTCGGCGGCGACCTGGCACCGGTGATCCAGGCGCTGACCGACGCGGACCTCGCCGCCCGGCTCGAGGCCGTCGAATCCCAGTGAGCACCAAGACCCTGGTCGCCGACGCCGCGGCCCGGTTGCGCGGCGCGGGCGTCGCGTCGCCTGACTTCGACGCCGCGGAACTGCTCGCCTTCGTCACCGGCACCAGCCGGCTCAATCTCGGCGACCCGACCGAGGATCAGGTACGCCGGTACGACGAGCTGATCGCCCGCCGCGCGCAGCGCGAACCGCTCCAGCACCTGACCGGTACGGCGGCCTTCCGCTATCGGGAGCTGGCGGTCGGGCCCGGTGTCTTCGTACCGAGGCCGGAGACGGAGGTGATGGTCGGCTGGATCCTCGACCGCCTCGCTGACGTGAAGTCCCCGCTGGTGGTCGATCTGTGCACCGGCTCCGGCGCGATCGCGGGTGCGGTCGCAACCGAACGTCCCGACAGCACGGTCCACGCGGTCGAACTGTCGGCCGAGGCTTGCGTCTGGGCCCGCCGCAACCTGGCGGGCACCGGTGCGACCCTCCACGAGGGCGACATCGACGGATGTCTCCCGGAGTACGACGGTCAGGTGGACGCGGTGATCGCGAACCCGCCGTACATCCCGTTGACCGCTTGGGAATCTGTCACCGCCGAGGTCCGCGACCACGACCCGGCATTGGCCCTGTGGTCCGGAGATGATGGCCTCGACGAGATCAAGGTCGTCGCGACCACCGCGGCCCGCCTGCTCAAACCAGGTGGTTGGTTCGCCTGCGAACACGCCGACGTACAAGGCGAATCAGCTCCGGCCGTGTTCACCGCTACCCGGTCCTTCGCCGAGGTCCGCGACCAACTGGATCTCTCCGGCCGCCATCGCTTCAGCACCGGCCGCAAGATCTAACACCTACTCGTAGACCACGAACTCCGGGCGGGGTTTGAGCGCGAGGACCTGGGGTGGGGTCATCAGCGGGCCCTGCCGGGCGTCTTCGGTGTAGAAGAGTTTGAAGCCGGCATGGACCGACGGTTGGAGGGCGGCCGTCAGCTTGCCCCAGGTCTTCAGTTTGTCGGTGCGGGCGCCGATGCCGTCGACGGACTTGATCGTGACGACGCCGGGGTGTTTCGTCAGCGCCTTCTCGTTGCTGACGATGCGGGTGGAGAGTTGGTGGAAGACGAACACCTTCTCCGGCAGGTTGTTCGCGCGGACCAGACCCGACAGGTACGACGCGATGCTGTCGAGCTCGGCACCGGTCGTGTGACCGTAGACCCGGCCGGGGACCTGACTCGGACCGACCGCCCACTCGGGGTCGAACGCGAGGCCGACGTCGGGTTCCTTCAGCCAGCGTTCGAGCCGCTTCACCTCGGGCAGGATCTTCGCCCGGCCTGGCTGGATGTCCAGCAGCAACAGCATCTTGTGCTTGCGCGCGACCGTCAGGTACTCGTCGATCGCCGCGTCCGCCAGCCGTCCGCGATACAGCCCGTCCTTGCCCGGCGACCCCTTCGCGACCACCGCGATGAGCTCCATCACCGGCTGCGGTGTGCGCTCGGCGGCGTACGACTTGGAGAGCTTCTCCAGCGTCGCCGCCTTCTTCTCCAGGTCCTTGTCCAATGGCCCGAGTGCGGGTGAGCCGGGCAGGCCGACGTACCCGACGAGTTGGTACTTCGGGAAGATCACGCGCCCGCCCCGCGGCAGGCCGCCGTTGCCCGACGGAGGTGGGGGAGGCGGTGGTGTGGCAGGAGCGGACGGACTGGGAGTGGTCTTCGCCGGTGCCGGCGCGGAGCCGACACTCGCGGGCGCGTCGCTGCAGGCGGCCGCGCCGACCAGTACGCCGGCCATGGCCAGCACCTCACAGACTTTCCGCATCGCTCCAGCCAACCACGAACCGCGCAGGAACCAACCCACTCACGCCGCCCAGCCGC
Organism: Kribbella sp. NPDC050281; assembly: GCF_040655855.1. Classification (NCBI taxonomy): domain Bacteria; kingdom Bacillati; phylum Actinomycetota; class Actinomycetes; order Propionibacteriales; family Kribbellaceae; genus Kribbella; species Kribbella sp. NPDC050281. The sequence goes on from NZ_JBFAKS010000015.1 coordinate 166,788, forward strand.
AGGTCGCCCGTCACGCCCTAACCGGCTAGGTAGGCGTCGATCTCCTGGAGCAGGGCGTGCTTCACGGAGTCCTCGGCGAACGACACCCGCACGGCGGTCTTGGCGAGCTCGGCGACACCGGCCTCGTCGAGCTCGAGCAGACGGGCGGCGACGGCGTACTCGTTGGTCAGGTTGGTGCCGAACATCGGCGGGTCGTCGGAGTTGATGGTGACGACCAGGCCGGCGTCGACCATCGCGCGCAGCGGGTGCTCGTCGTACGACGCGACCGCGCGGGTGGCGATGTTCGACGTCGGGCTCACCTCGAGCGGGATCCGGTGCTCACCCAGGTAGTCGACCAGCGCCGGGTCCTGCATGGCCGACGTACCGTGGCCGATCCGCTCGGCCTTCAGCACCCGGACCGCGTCCCAGATCGTCTCCGGACCGGTCGTCTCACCCGCGTGCGGCACGCTGTGCAGTCCGGCGGCGAGCGCGGCCTCGAAGTGCGGCTGGAACTGCGGCCGCGGTACGCCGATCTCCGGTCCGCCGAGGCCGAATCCGACCAGGCCCTCGGGCCGGATCCCGGTCGCGATCCGCAGGGTCTCGTCGGCGCCCGGCACCCCGTCCTCACCGGAGATGTCGAAGATCCACCGCAGCGTGATCCCGAGTTCCTTCTCGGCCGCGACCCGCGCGTCCTCAAGCGCCTCGCAGTACGCCTCGGGCGCGATCCCCCGGACCACCGACGTGTACGGCGTGCAGGTCAGCTCGGCGTACCGCAGGTTCTGCGCGGCCATCTCGCGGGCGACCTCGTACGTCAGCAGCCGGACGTCCTCGGGCGTCTTGATCAGCTCGACGACGCTCAGGTAGACCTCGATGAACTTGGCGAAGTCGGTGAACTGGAAGTACTCGGCCAGCGCGGCCGGATCGGCCGGCACCGGCGACCCGGGGTGCCGGGCGGCGAGCTCGGCGACGATCCGCGGCGACGCGGACCCGACGTGGTGGACATGCAGTTCGGCCTTCGGCAACCCGGCAAGGAACTCACGCGACACAGTCATGCCGGGATCCTAGGAGTCTCTGGCACGATCCGCCGGAAAGCTCACAATCACTTGTCAGGATCCGCCGGGCCGTAGCCCGGCTGGAGTCGCAGGGGTCGCGGGTGGCACGATGCGGTGCGTGAGTGAGCGCTTCGACTTCACCGGCGACGAGCTGGCACCGGCCTATCGAGCGGCCGTGGACGCCATCGAGGCCGGCGACCTGGTCGTCCTTCCGACCGACACCGTCTATGGGATCGCCGCGGACGCCTTCAAGGCGGACGCCGTCCAGCGGCTGCTGGATGCCAAGGGCCGCGGCCGGGACATGCCACCGCCGGTGCTGATCTCGGTGGTCGAGTCGCTGGACGCGCTCGCCACCGACGTCCCCGACGACGGCCGCACGCTGTGCCAGGAGTTCTGGCCCGGCCCGCTGACGGTGATCTGCCACGCGCAGACCTCGCTGATGTGGGACCTGGGGGAGACCAAGGGCACGGTCGCGCTGCGCGTGCCCGACCACGAGAACACCCGCGAGCTCCTGTCCCGGACCGGTCCGCTCGCGGTCAGCTCGGCGAACAAGAGCGGCCGGCCCGCGGCGCTTGACGTGTACGACGCCGAGGAACAGCTGGAGGACACGGTCGCGGTCTACCTCGACGGCGGTACGGCGACCGGTGGGCAGCCGTCGACTATCGTCGACATCACCGGCGACACGCCTCACGTCGTACGGCTCGGTGCGCTGTCGCTGGAGCAGCTCCGGGCCGTCGTGCCGGGCGTCACCAGCTACCTGGACGACGACAAGCCGGACGAAGAGCCGGAAGACAAGCAGGACGAAGAGCCGGAAGCGAAGGCCGACGAACCGGAAGCGAAGGCTGACGAACCGGAAGCGAAGGCCGACGAACCGGAAGCGAAGGCCGACGAACCGGAAGCGAAGGCCGACGAACCGGAAGCGAAGGCCGACGAACCGGAAGCGACGCCGGACGAGACCGATGAGAAGCCAACCGAAGAACCCGTTGCGGCGTCCAACGAGCAGGACGACGACAAGCCGCCGTCCCCAGCCAAGGACGACGAGAAGCCGTCCGAACCGGACGATGTGAGGCCTGCGGACTAGTGCGCGAGTATCTGCTGGTCCTGTTCGTGGCGATGGCCACGACCTTCCTGCTGACCGGCGTGGCCCGGCAGATCGCGCTGCGGTACGGCGCCGTCGCGAAGGTACGGGCCCGCGACGTGCACAAGGTTCCGATCCCGTACTTCGGCGGCATCTCGATCCTCGGCGGCCTGATCGCCGCGTTCGCCGTCGCATCCAACCTACCGTTCCTCGGCAACAGCCTGCAGGTCGCGCACGACGCCCGGGCGATCCTGATCGGCGGCGTGGTGATCTGCGCCGTCGGCGTGGTCGACGACCTGTACGAGCTGGACGCGATCACCAAGCTGGCCGGCGAGGTGCTCGCGGTCGGCGTGATGGTTGTCCAGGGCATCCAGTTGTACTGGCTTCCGCTGCCCGGCGGTGTGGTGTCGCCATCGCCCGCGCAGCTCGCCGTACTGACCGCCGGCATCCTGCTCGTGTCCTGCAACGCGGTGAACTTCGTCGACGGCCTGGACGGCCTGGCCGCCGGCGTCACCGCGATCGGGGCGACCGCGTTCTTCATCTACTCCTACCTGCTGAACTTCGAGCAGAACCTCGACCGGGCCACGACCTCGACCCTGATCACGGTCGCGCTGGCCGGTGCCTGCCTCGGCTTCCTGCCGCACAACTTCTTCCCCGCCAGGGTCTTCATGGGCGATTCCGGTGCCCTGCTGATCGGCCTGATGCTCGCGGCGTCGACGATCAGCCTCACCGGCCAGATGGACCCGAACGCGGTTCCGTACGAGGTCGGCGGCTCCAGCCTGCTGCCGGCGCTGCTCCCGCTGGTCCTGCCGATCGCGGTGCTCGCGATCCCCGCGCTGGACCTGACGATGGCCTACGTACGCCGTACCAAGGCCGGCCGGTCGCCGTTCGCGGCCGACAAACTGCACCTGCACCACCGGCTGATGCAACGCGGTCACTCGCACCGTCGCGCGGTCCTGCTGATGTACCTGTGGACCGCTCTGATCGCCTACGGCGTGGTGGTCCTCGGGCTCGTCCTGTTCTGGTGGACCGCCCTGATCGTGCTGGCCGTCGCGGTCACCGCGGTCCTGCTCACCACCGGTCTGCCGAGGCGATCCCGGAAACCGCTCGCCAAGGTCTGACCGCATGCTGGCGGGGACCAGACCACCCGTCGGGGTGGCCTACCGATAGGGTGTCCGTGTACAGCGGCAGGACCGCTCGTTTTGCTGACCATGCAGACTTTGTGCTAGTTTTCACAAGCACCAGCAAAGAACAGCGACACCCCTGACCCCGCCCACCCGACGACCGAGCCGCGAGACCCGGTCGCCAGCAGGACGGAACCAGCAGATGGCTCCCTCGGCTCACAGCCCGAAAGTCGCCGGCCAGGCCACTCGGCACCCGGCGCTGGCAATGCTGCGTGGCGCTTTGATCGCCGCGCTCGTGGTCGGCGTCAACACGGCCGCGGTGTCCGCTGTCGCGGCCGGTCTGCCCGGCCTGTGGGGCGCGTTGCTGGGGTTCTTGATGGTCGTCGTCTTCTCCGGCGCGGGCCTGGTCGCGCTGCACCTGTCCCGCCGGACCTCCCCGACGATGCAACTGGCCGTCGCGATGGCGTCGTACACCGGCCGGATCGCGATCTTCGGCGGCCTGCTCGCGGTCGCGCTGAGCTCGGACGGCCTGGCCCGGCATGTGAATCTGACCGTGCTCGGGATCTCCGCACTGGTGGTCGTGATGGGCTGGATGGCCGGCGAGATCTGGGCCTGGTCGCGGCTGCGCATCCCGATCTATGACCTCGACGGCGAGGTGACCGCATGACCACCTTGGGTAATGATTCCCCTGCTGTGGTGGGGGTTACGGGAGCCGATGTGACCGGGCGTGTCACGGACTGGTACCTTTCGGGTGCCAATGAGCGAGCACGAGGATCCGAAGCCATCACCCGGCAATGCGGGCGACGGCTGGCGGGTCCTGTCCTACTTGATCGGCGGTGTCGCCCTGTACGGCGCCATCGGGTTCGGGTTGGATCGCCTGCTGGGCACCCAGTTCTTACTCCCGGTGGGCATCGTCCTCGGTGCCGGGCTCACCGTTTTGTTGCTGCACTTCCGGTACGGGTCGCGGTCCTGACCCCTGCCGGGTCTGACGTTGTTGACCGCCATGCCCTGAGCCGCCCTGCCCTTAGCCACAAGGCGTCCGACTTGAGCACGACGCGAGAGGAGACCCGGTGATTGCCGGCGTTCCGACCGAGTTCAACCCGCCCGGTCCCGAAAGCTTCGACCTTCCGCCGATCATCGACGGCGTGGACTGGTTCACCAAGCCGGTGCTGGTGTCCGCCCTGACTGTCGTCGTGATCGTCTGGTTCTTCTGGGGTGCGTCCCGCAAGGCGGCGATCGTGCCGAGCAAACTGCAGTTCGCCGGTGAGCTCGGGTACAACTTCGTCCGCAACTCGATCGCCCGCGACGCCATCGGCAGCGCGGAGTACATGCGCTTCGTGCCCTACCTGTGCGGCCTGTTCTTCTTCATCCTGCTGAACAACGTCGCCGCGACCGTCCCGCTGGTCCAGTTCCCCACGTTCAGCCACATCGGCTGGGCGTACACGGCGGCGATCATGACCTGGGTGATCTACAACGGGGTCGGGATCAGGAGGCACGGCGTCTGGGGCTACTTCAAGCTCCAGACCATGCCGGCCGGTGTGCCGGTCTGGCTGTTGCCGCTGATGATCCCGATCGAGTTCATCTCGAACATCCTGGTCCGGCCGGTCTCCTTGAGCCTGCGGCTGTTCGCCAACATGTTCGCGGGCCACATCCTGCTCCTGGTCTTCGTGCTCGGCGGCGAGTACCTGGTCTTCGAGACCAGCAACATCGCGCTGGCCGGCGTCGGCGTCGTGACCTGGTTGATGGGCCTCGCGATCGCCGGTCTGGAGCTGTTCGTCCAGTGCATCCAGGCGTACATCTTCGTCGTGCTGACCGCGCAGTACATCGGCAGCGCGATCGCCGAGGAGCACTGATCCGCAGTACCTGCACCGCCCCACAGACCGTAGTAACGGAAATCCGGATAGCCGCTATCCGTACCGAAAGGAACACACTGCAATGACCGCACTCGACATCACCGGCAACATCGCAGTACTGGGTTACGGCCTCGCCGCGATCGGCCCGGGCGTCGGCGTCGGCCTGATCTTCGCCGCCGTGATCAACGGCACCGCGCGGCAGCCGGAGGCGCAGAGCAAGCTGCAGTCGATCGCATGGATCGGCTTCGGCGTGACCGAGGTGCTGGCGATCATCGGTATCGCGCTCGCCTTCGTCTTCCGTACCTGAGCTACTTTCCTCCGACTGACAGGATTCAGACATGTTGACGAAGGTGCTACCGCTGGCCGCGGAGGGTGAGCAAGTCAACCCGCTGGTGCCACACACCGCCGAGATCATTTTCGGTTTCGTCTTCCTGATCCTGCTGGCCATCGCCTTCGCCAAGGTCGTCGTGCCCAAGTTCGAGAAGGCGTACGCCGATCGGACCCAGGCGATCGAAGGCGGGATGGATGCGGCCAAGCAGGCCCAGGCCGAGGCGAAGGCGGCTCTGGACAAGTACAACGCACAGCTGGCCGAGGCCCGGCAGGAGGCGGCGAAGATCCGCGAGGACGCGCGTGAGCAGGGTGCGCAGATCATCGCGGAGATGCGTGAGCAGGCGAACGCCGAGTCCGAGCGGATCGTCACGCACGCGCGGACCCAGATCGACGCCGAGCGGGCGCAGGCCGTGGCCTCGCTGCGGGCCGAGGTCGGCACGATGGCGACCACGCTGGCCGGCCGCATCGTCGGGGAGTCGCTCGAGGACGAGGCGCGTCAGCGTCGCACCGTCGAGCGGTTCCTGGCCGACCTAGAGGCCTCCGAGTCCGCACGTCAGGCCGTCGGAACGGACGGCTGATGCGCGGCGCATCGAACGAGTCACTCGCCAAGGCCCGGGAGGCCCTGGCGGGTGTCACGGTGACCGATGAGCTCGGCGCCGAGCTGTTCTCGGTGGCCAAGCTGCTGGACGGCACGGGCGCGCTCCGGCGCGCACTGACCGACCCGGCCCGGCCGCGGGACGCCCGCGTCGCGCTGGTCCGGCAGTTGCTCGGCGGGAAGATCTCCACCCCGGCGGAGGAGGTTCTGACCACCGCCGTGGCCGGCCGCTGGGTCAGCAGCCGCGACCTCGCGGACGCGCTGGACCAGCTCAGTGTCGAGGCCGAGGTGGCGTACGCCGACACCCGGCGCAAGCTGGACGATGTCGAGGACGAGCTGTTCCGGCTGGACCGGATCGTCGCGGTGGAGCGGGGGCTGAGCGACAAGCTCAGCGACCACAACATCCCGCTCACGGCCCGGCAGCAGCTGCTCGCCGGACTGCTGCAGGGCAAGGCCGACGCCGCCACGATGCGGCTGGCCGAGCGTGCGGTGGACGGACGCGGCCGGAGCTTCGCGGCGTCGCTGCGGTCCTACCAGGTCGCCGCGGCGGCCCGGCGCAACGCCAGCATCGCCACCGTCCGGGTCGCGACCGACCTCTCCGAGGCCGAGCGCACCCGGCTGGCCGAGGCACTCGGCCGTCAGTACGGCCGGGACATCCAGCTGAACGTGATCGTCGACCCCAACGTGGTCGGCGGCGTGCGGGTGGACATCGGCGACGAAGTGATCGACGGAACCATCGCGGCCAGGCTCGACGAAGCGCAACGGCGCATCGCGGGCTGAACCCCCTTAACGACATGACACATGGTGCTAGGGGCCTCGACAAATACAGCAAAGCCTTTAGAGCCACAACAGGCCAGCAGGGTCAAGGAAGCAGGAACACAATGGCTGAGCTCACGATCAGGCCGGAGGAGATCCGGGACGCCCTGGATCGGTTCGTCACCGAGTACCAACCGGCGGAGGCGGCCCGCGAAGAGGTCGGCACCGTGGTCGACGCGGGTGACGGTATCGCGCACGTCGAGGGCCTGCCCTCGGCGATGACCAACGAGCTGCTCGAGTTCGAGGACGGCACCCGGGGCATCGCGCTGAACCTGGACGTCCGCGACATCGGTGTCGTCGTCCTCGGTGAGTTCGACGGGATCGAGGAGGGCCAGCAGGTCCGCCGGACCGGCTCGGTGCTGTCGGTGCCGGTGGGCGAGGGCTACCTCGGCCGCGTCGTCGACCCGCTGGGCAAGCCGATCGACGGCCTGGGCGAGATCAAGGACCTCGAGGGCGACCGTGCGCTGGAGCTGCAGGCGGCCGGCGTGATGGACCGCCAGGAGGTCCGCGAGCCGCTGCAGACCGGTATCAAGGCGATCGACGGGATGATCCCGATCGGCCGTGGTCAGCGCGAGCTGATCATCGGTGACCGCAAGACCGGCAAGACGGCGATCGCGGTCGACACGATCATCAACCAGAAGGCGAACTGGGAGTCCGGCGACCCGAAGAAGCAGGTCCGCTGCATCTACGTCGCGGTCGGCCAGAAGGGCTCCACGATCGCTGCGGTCCGCGGTGCGCTCGAAGAGGCCGGCGCGATGGAGTACACCACCATCGTCGCCTCCCCGGCGTCCGACCCGGCCGGCTTCAAGTACGTCGCGCCGTACACCGGCTCGGCCATCGGCCAGCACTGGATGTACCAGGGCAAGCACGTGCTGATCGTCTTCGACGACCTCACCAAGCAGGCCGAGGCGTACCGCGCGATGTCGCTGCTGCTGCGCCGCCCGCCGGGCCGTGAGGCGTACCCGGGTGACGTCTTCTACCTGCACAGCCGCCTGCTGGAGCGCTGCGCGAAGCTGTCCGACGAACTCGGCGCCGGTTCGATGACGGGTCTGCCGATCATCGAGACCAAGGCCAACGACGTGTCGGCGTTCATCCCGACCAACGTCATCTCGATCACCGACGGCCAGATCTTCCTGCAGTCCGACCTGTTCAACGCCAACATCCGGCCGGCCATCGACGTCGGTATCTCGGTGTCCCGGGTCGGCGGCGCCGCGCAGGTCAAGGGCATGAAGAACGTGTCCGGCTCGCTGAAGATCGACCTGGCCCAGTTCCGGGCGATGGAGGCGTTCGCGATGTTCGCGTCCGACCTCGACGCCACCTCCCGCCGGCAGCTCGACCGAGGTCAGCGGCTGGTCCAGCTGCTCCGGCAGCCGCAGTACTCGCCGTACCCGGTGGAGGACCAGATCGTCTCCATCTGGTCCGGTACGACGGGCAAGTTCGACGAGGTTCCGGTCGACGACGTACTGCGCTTCGAGCGGGACTTCCTGGACTACCTGCGCCGGGAGAGCAAGGTGCTCGACAGTATCCGCGAATCCGGTCTGTTCGACGACGACTCGGCCCAGGCCGTGACCGAGGCGCTGAACGCGTTCAAGCCGACCTTCCAGACCTCCGAGGGCACCCTGCTGGGCACCGAGGCGGAGGCCGAGGCGATGGACGAGGCGGACGTCGAGCAGGAGCAGATCGTCCGGCAGAAGCGGGGCTGATCGACCGTGCCAGCCAATCTGCGGGAGCTACGCGATCGCAAGGCCTCGGTCTCGACGATCAAGAAGCTCACCCGGGCGATGGAGCTCATCGCGGCGTCCCGGATCGTCAAGGCGCAGCAGCGCGCCCAGGCGGCCGGTCCGTACGCGCGTGAGCTCACCCGTGCCGTGTCGGCGGTGGCGACGTTCTCGAACGTCGACCACCCGCTGACCACCGAGAAGCCCGACCCGAAGCGGGCCGCGGTGCTGCTGATCACCTCCGACCGCGGTCAGGCCGGGGCCTACTCGGCCAACGTGATCCGTGAAGGGGAGCGGCTGAACCAGCTGCTGCGCGAGGACGGCCGAGAGGTCGTCCCGTACCTCAGCGGCCGTAAGGGCATCGCGTACTACACCTTCCGGCAGCGCGAGGTCGCTCAGTCGTGGAGCGGTGACTCCGACGCTCCGTCGTTCGCCCGTGCGCGGGAGATCGCCGACGCGCTGATCGAGGCCTTCCTGACCCCGACCGAGGAGGGCGGCGTGGACGAGATCCACATCGTCTTCACCCGGTTCGTGTCGATGCTGACCCAGCGCGCGGACGTGATCCGCCTGCTGCCGCTGGAGGTCGTCGAGGGCGAGGAGGCGCCGGCGGCGGACGACGTACTGCCGCTGTACGAGTTCGAGCCGTCCGCCGAAGAGGTGCTCGACGGGCTGCTGCCGAAGTACGTCGCCAGCCGGATCCACTACTGCATGCTGCAGGCGGCCGCTTCCGAGCTGGCCAACCGGCAGCGGGCGATGAAGTCGGCGACGGACAACGCGCAGGACCTGATCGAGAAGCTCACGCGGGACCTCAACCAGGCCCGTCAGGCCCAAATTACCCAGGAAATCAGCGAGATCGTCGGTGGCGCCAGCGCGCTGGCCGACGCGAACGCCGGGAGCGAGTGAGAGAGATGACTGCCACGGTTACCGAGAAGAACAACGAGGCCGGTTCGACTGCCGTCGGTCGCGTCGCCCGGGTGATCGGCCCGGTCGTCGACGTCGAGTTCCCGGCGGACGCGATGCCGGACATGTACAACGCGCTCGAGGTGGACATCACCCTGGGCGACGTGACCCAGACGATCACCCTCGAGGTCGCGCTGCACGTCGGCGACAACATCGTCCGGGCGATCTCGATGAAGCCCACCGACGGCCTGGTCCGCGGCGTCGAGGTGCGCGACACCGGCTCGGCGATCTCCGTTCCGGTCGGCGACGTCACCAAGGGCCGGGTCTGGTCCGTGACCGGCAAGTGCCTGAACCAGGACGAGTCCGAGTTCGAGATCGCCGAGCGCTGGCCGATCCACCGCAAGGCGCCGGCCTTCGACCAGCTCGAGTCCAAGACCGAGATGCTGGAGACCGGCATCAAGGTGCTCGACCTGCTCACGCCGTACGTGCAGGGCGGCAAGATCGGCCTGTTCGGCGGTGCGGGTGTCGGCAAGACCGTGCTGATCCAGGAGATGATCTACCGGATCGCCCACAACTTCGGTGGTACGTCGGTGTTCGCCGGTGTGGGCGAGCGGACCCGTGAGGGCAACGACCTGATCAACGAGATGGAGGAGGCCGGCGTCTTCAAGGACACCGCGCTGGTCTTCGGTCAGATGGACGAGCCGCCGGGCACCCGGCTGCGGGTCGCGCTGTCCGCGCTGACGATGGCGGAGTACTTCCGCGACGTCAAGGAGCAGGACGTGCTGCTCTTCATCGACAACATCTTCCGGTTCACCCAGGCCGGTTCCGAGGTCTCCACGCTGCTCGGCCGGATGCCGAGCGCGGTGGGTTACCAGCCGAACCTGGCCGACGAGATGGGTGTGCTGCAGGAGCGGATCACCTCGACCCGGGGTCACTCGATCACCTCGATGCAGGCGATCTACGTGCCCGCGGACGACTACACCGACCCGGCGCCGGCGACCACCTTCGCCCACCTGGACGCGACCACCGAGCTGTCGCGTGACATCGCGTCGCGTGGTCTGTACCCGGCCGTCGACCCGCTGACCTCGACGTCGCGGATCCTCGACCCGCAGTACATCGGCCAGGAGCACTACGACGTGGCCGTCCGGGTGAAGCAGATCCTGCAGAAGAACAAGGAACTGCAGGACATCATCGCCATCCTCGGTGTGGACGAGCTGTCCGAAGAGGACAAGATCACCGTCGCGCGGGCGCGCCGGATCGAGCAGTTCCTCTCCCAGAACACCTACATGGCGGAGAAGTTCACCAACATCAAGGGCTCCACCGTGCCGCTGAAGGACACCATCGAGTCGTTCAAGAAGATCACCGAAGGCGAGTGCGACCACATCGCCGAGCAGGCGTTCTTCAACGTCGGTTCGCTCGAGGACGTCGAGCGCAAGTGGGCCGAGCTGCAGAAGGAAAACTGACATGGCCGACGAATCTGCCAAGCACCTCGAGGTCGCGCTGGTCGCGGCCGAGCGGACCGTGTGGCAGGGTCAGGCCAGGATCGTCATCGCCCGCACCACGGACGGTGACGTCGGGATCCTGCCCGGCCACGCGCCGCTGCTGGGCCTGCTGCAGGGTGGCACCGTCCAGGTGCGGACCGTCGACGACGAGTACTTCGTCGCGGCCGCGCCGGACGGCTTCATCTCGGTGGCGAACGACCGGGTCTCGATCCTGGCCGAGAACGCCGAGATGGGTCACGACATCGACCTCGAGGAAGCCCGGCGCGAACTCGAGGAAGCGCTGGCGACCGGCAGCGAGACCGATGCCGACTCCGACGAGGTCCGCCTCGCCGAAGCCCGGGTGAGGGCCGCCGAGAAGACGGCCTGACGGTACCTGCCATAATCGAACATCGTCACTGACAGTACGGTTCTCCGGGGTGCCCGGGGCAGTACGCTATCGGGCACCGGGAATGAGGTCGGCAAGGTATGAGGACAGTCCTCGATGTCGTCGGGGTCTGTCTGCTTGCCGCCGTACTGCTGATCATCGCGTTCGCGTGCCGCCGTCGCTGGTTGTCCAGGGACGGCGGCACTTTCGATTGCAGCCTGCAGTTGGCCGAGAAGGACCACGGTCGCGGCTGGGCCCTCGGCCTGGCCCGCTACGTCGGTGACGAACTGCAGTGGTTCCGGGTCTTCAGCCTGGTCTGGTGGCCGAAGCTCGTCGTCAACCGCCGCCAGCTCGAAGGCATCACCACCCGCCGCCCGATGGGCAACGAGCCCCTCGTCACGTACGCCGGCCACGTCATAGTCGACGCCGCCCTCCAAGACCGCACGGTCCACTTCGCCATGACCGAAGAAGCCCTCACCGGCGTACTGGCCTGGGTAGAGTCCGCCCCACCCAGCAGCCAGACCTACCACTGACCCCTGCTCAGCCGAGGCTGAAGCGGAAGTGGTGGGGGCGGGGTTGTAGGTCGTGGGGTGGGAGGATCGGCGCGCCACTGGTCGGGCTGCCTAGGCCGTGCTGGAGGGCGTCCAGGGTCATCCAGAGTTGATCGGTGGGCACCAGGTCTTCTCGATGCCCGGCGTCTGCCAGTTCGGCGAGGGTCCATCTGCGGAGGGTCAGGGCCAGGTGCGGCTCGGCCGTCAGCGTGAGCTTCCCGGCGGTCCCGGACAACTCGGCCCAGCGGACGTCGCTGCGTGCGCCGTTCTCCTGGGGATAGATGTACGGCACCTGGAAGTCGTCGATCGTCGAGGTGTAGCGGCCGACCCGTGCGGCCGCCCGGGAGTCCGGGTACGCCTGCCCGGGGCCGAGCCCGAACCAGGTCACGCGGTCGAACCCTGCTGGCAGGCCGAACGTCACCCCGAGGCGCGCCCACGGCACGGTCCACTCGCCGACCGGCTCGACTTCGACGTCAGCGGTCACCCGGTCGCCGTCCGAACTCCAGCGGTACGTCGTGAGCACCCGAGCGTCTGTGGCCGCGGCGCCGACCATCGTCACCACGACCAGTTCGTCCCCGGCCGGCTCCACTGACACCGTCCGGTACCGCAACCGATGCAGCCCGGCCGCAGCCCACCGCGCCTTCCGATCTCGCGTCGTCGCGTCCCACGTCCGGGCGTCATGTTGAGTAGGCGCCCGCCACAACTCCAACGGCACGTGCACCACGTCCCAGCCGGACAACCCGAGCAGGCGTCCCGTCCTCCCGCAGAACCGCCCACTCCCCAGCCGAACCTCGCCCTCCGGCCCGCCCCGTCTGATGGGCTGACCCATCAGAGGGTGGGTTGGCCCACCGGATTCCGATGGGTCAACCCACCGTCCCGTGGGTTGACCCATCAGATGGGGGTGGGCGGCGGCGCGGGGCTGGGGATGGGCAGTGGCGTCTAGTCGGGTCTGGGGATGGGCGGTGGCGTTCAGTCGGGATTGGGTGAAGGCGATCTCGTGGCCCGTGGATGCCCAGGCGGTGTCGGTGTTCAGTACTGCGCGGACCGTCAGCCAGCGTTCACGGTTCTGCATCGGCGCGGTGATCGAGGGGAGCGGGACGGTTGCCTCGCCGCCTGCTGGGATCGTCGGCAGGTCCAGAGTTCCTCGGGCGATGACCTCGCCTTCGTCCGCAGCTGACCACTGGAGTGACAGGTGTGAGGTGTCCAGGACGTCGTACCGGTTGGCGAGGTGCAGGGTGTTGGCGGTGATCGTGAGGTGGACGGGCTCGAAGGCCTTGCGGACCTCGAGGAGGACGGGCTGGGGTGTGAGGTCGGGGAAGACGAGGCCGTCGAGGACGTAGTTGCCGTCGTGCAGTTCTTCGCCGAAGTCACCGCCGTACGCGTAGGTGCCGTCCGGACGCAGGATGCCGTGTTCCATCCACTCCCAGAGGAATCCGCCCTGGCACCGCTCGTACCGGTGGAACAGTTCCTCGTACTCCGGCAGTCCACCAGGACCGTTGCCTCCGGCATGCGAGTACTCGCACAGCACGAACGGCATCGCCCGCCGCCGCGCGTCCAGCACCGGATCGTCCAGCGGCGGCTCGGCCCGCTTCCCGATCTCCTCGACCTCGGCATGAGCGGCGTACATCCGGCTGTACACATCCACGTCCGCACAGCTCGGATCACCTTCGTAGTGCAGCGGCCGCGACGGATCCCGCTCCCGCGTCCACTCCGCCATCGCCGTGAGGTTCCGGCCGATCCCGGCCTCGTTGCCCAGCGACCACATCACCACGCACGGGTGGTTCTTGTCCCGCTCGACCATCCGCCGCATCCGGTCCACCGACGCGTCCAGGAAGCGCGGATCGCCGGCCGGGTTCCCGCGCCAGTCCAGCAGGAAGAAGCCGTGGGTCTCGTAGTCGCACTCGTCCATCACCCAGAACCCGAGCTCGTCGCACAGCTCCAGCAGCCGCGAGTCCGGCGGGTAGTGGCTGGTCCGGATCGCGTTGATGTTGTGCTGCTTCATCACCAGCAGCTCCTGCCGCAGCCGCTCCTCGGGTACGACGCGACCCAGCACGGGATCGTGCTCGTGCCGGTTGACCCCGTGGAACAGCACTCGCCGGCCGTTGACCGTGAGCACCCCGTCGACGATCGCCACCGTGCGGAACCCGATCCGCAACGCGACGCTCTCACCGGCGGTCTCCACGACGGCGTCGTACAAACGCGGCACCTCCGCCGACCACGGCTCGACTCCCGGGATCGTCAGCGTCCGACCGACCGGCGCCTCGACATCCAGCTCCGCGATACGCACCACCCCGCCCGGCCCGGCCTCGACCTTGAGGATCCCGGCACCATCCGCGTAGTCAGCGTGCACGAAGACATCGCCGACCCCGTCGGCCGGTCGCGAGATCAGCGTGACGTCGCGGAAGATCCCCGGCAGCCACCACATGTCCTGATCCTCGAGATAACTCCCGGACGACCACTGATGCACGCGGACAGCGAGTACGTTCCGCTCCGGCCGCAGTACGTCACCGACCGCGAACTCGGCAGGCACCCGGCTCCCGCGGGTCACCCCGAGCTCCACCCCGTTCAGCCACACCCGCGCACACGAGTCGACGCCGTCGAAGCGCAGTACCGTCGGACCACTCCACGACGGCGGCAGCTCGAACACCAGCCGATGGTCGCCGGTCGGGTTCTCGGTCGGGACGTACGGCGGATCGACCGGGAACGGATATGCCTGATTCGTGTACGCCGGCCGCCCGTGCCCGTGCATCGGCCAACTGGACGGCACCGGAAGAACGGCCCACTCCGAGTCGTCGAAGTCGTCCCGCTCGAACCTATCCGGCGCCTCGGCCACCGACTCCGCAAGGTGAAACCGCCAGTTCCCGTTCAGGCTGATCGACGGTGCGTCGGTCCGGATCGCCGCCCGCGGAGCGAGTACGCCGTACCCAGGTCCAGGGTCTTCGTAGTAGGTCATTCGAACCTTCCGATGCGGTAGGTGGCTCGTAGAGGGGCGTTGGCACGTCTAGCGGCGCCCCAGACGCCCGCTGGCGGCGTTGTCGTCGTCGCGCAATGCTCCGCATTGCTCTCCTCCTCCGCCTTGCC
>NZ_JBFAKS010000016.1:0-169294 GCF_040655855.1 Kribbella sp. NPDC050281
GTTCTTGTCGTTGTCTATCATCACCACCCCGAACCCCCCCCCACCCTCCCCACGGCGGCCGCCGCCCCGGGGCGGGGCGGGGCGGCCACGTGCTGTCGTGCGAGGGCGAATCCGGTCCTGCGGCTCAGTTCTCCTGGATGGAGAAGTCCGTGAAGTCGAACCGCTTCTTGGCGTTGGCGGTGGACACGACCTCGATGCCGTAGTCGACCTGCCAGGTCGTCGCCTTCGGCGCCCAGCCACGGTTGACCATGTCGGTGAAGAAGCTCGCCAGCGGCATCGTGCCGGACTTCTGCGTCACCTGCGACACGTAGGCGGTGTAGCCACTCTCGTGCCACACGTCGTAGGTGAAGCCACCGAAGTTCACGGTGCCCACCTTGCGGCCGGCCGGGACCTGGCCCTTGTTCTCGGTCCAGATCATCAGCTCGTTGTTCAGGCCGTCGCCGATCCACGCGTCGAACGCGACGTTGTAGATGCAGCCGTCGCAGCTGGCCGGGGTCGTCGCCGCGAACTTGGCCGACTGGATCTTCGACAACGCGACGTCGTTGTAGTCCTTGTGCACGTTCGGGTAGGCCTGAACACCCTTGTCGCCGGGCAGCGGCTGGGTGACCTCGACGTACCAGCTGTTGTAGTTGCAGGCGCCCAGCGTGTAGGTGCCGTTGTCGTTGTTCCACATGTTGTTGTGGACGTAGTACGCGCCGAAGGTCCGCCCGTCACCCTGGTTGTTCGTCGAGGTGGTGAGGAACGACGGCTTGGTGCAGGTGCCCGCCGGAGACGAGGTCGGTGTCGCCGTACTGGGCGCTGTGGTCGTCGGAGCCGTCGTCGTGGGGGTCGACGTCGGCGGCTTCGTCGGGGTCGACGTGGTCGTCGGCGTGCTGGTCGGCGGCTTCGTCGGGGTGGTGGTCTGGGTCGGCGTCGGGGTGGTCGGCTGTGCCGGTGCCGCGACGAAGTCGTAGTGCGCGGTATAGGTGAGCTTGGTGCCGGCGCGGTACCTGTTGCCGTCGTAGCGCAGGGCACGCAGCCGGTAGGACTTGTCATCGGTCCGGCTCGGGTCGATCGAGAGGATTGCCGGTCCGGAGGCCGTGGCGGTGATGGCGACGGGCTTCTTGCCGAAGCCGTGCAGCACCGTACAGCCGGAGTTCGCGTCCAGGACGCAGGTTTCGATGCGTCCGACGCTCGGGAGGTCGGTGACCGTGCTGTCCGCGGCGCTGGCCGTGGTCACTGCTTCAGGGGATCCCTTGGCCGCTTGTACGGCGATCGGCGCTGCGATGAGTGCGCCGATGGCAAGGAATACCGCTGGAATGACCACGCGGCTCCGGGCAGTTCGGGTGGGGGGCATGGAAAAGGTTCCTTCGTTGCTCGACGGACCTGCACTGACTGCCCCAGAACTCCAGCGTGGTCCACGACTGTTCGATTGAATCCCCAGTGGGGCCGGCACTGCCGGCCTTGGCGTTCACATTCGCTCTCGCGGGTAAGACGCGCCTGACGTTATCCAACCGTGATGTGAAAAGCCAACCCCGGCGTCCCGACTTTACGCGCAGTTAGCGTGCAACAGGCGGACCCACCAGCGCGTCCGTAGAGTGTGAAGATGCGGATGATCGCAGTGGCCGGCGCCGGTCTGCTGCTCGCCCTGACCGCCTGTGGGAACGAGTCGACCGCCGCTGGAACGCTCACCGGCAAGTCGTGGCTGTCGACCGCCGTGACCGAGAACGGCGCCCCGAAACAGCTCGCCCAGAACACCCGGGTCCGGCTCCAATTCACCGATGACGGACGTTTGATTGCCGACGCGGGCTGTAACTCCATGCAGTCGAAGGTGTCGACCAGTGACGGCAAGCTGACGCTGGAGGACGGCCTGGTGATGACGGACATGGGCTGCCCCGGCCGGCAGGACCAGGACGGCTGGCTGTCCGGCATCCTGACCAGCAAGCCGTCCTGGAAGGTCGACGGCGACACTCTCAACGTGACGTCCGGCGGTACGACGATCGCCCTGCAGGACCGCGAGACCGCGGAACCGGACCTGGCCCTCGATGGCACCAAGTGGGCGTTGAACACCGTGATCACCGGCGAGGTCGCCTCCCACCAGGCCGGCTCGGAGAAGGCGTGGATGACGCTGAACGGCGAGCGTGTCACCGGATCGACCGGCTGCAACGAGTTCCAGGGCATGGTGGCGCAGGCTCCCGGCACGCTGACCTTCGGGGAGCTCGCGACCACTCGCCGCGCCTGTGCCGGTGACGCGGCGAAGCTCGAGTCCAGTCTCCTGAATGGTCTGAAGGGCGAGGTCTCCTACGAGATCGACTCCAGCAGACTCGAGCTTCGCAACGCCGCCGGCGGCTTGGACTTCACCGCCGTCCGCTGAGTTCGAGGTCGAAGGCCTGGACCTCGTTCTGTGGCGTCTCGTACGAGACCAGCAGTCGGCCGTCCTTGGCGAGCGTCGCCCGCTGCGCAGCGGTCAGCGGGATCGACCAGTGCTGGACACCGTGGACGACATTCTGCGTCGCCTGCTTCACCAGGTGACCGCTCATGTCCGGTGACCATGGCGGGATGCCACCGTCGGTGACCGCGCATGGTGTCAGGCCGTAGTCGGGTGGCGGGTCCGCGGCGAGTGTGCAACTCGTCGTCCACAACGGGATCGCCCCGAGCTCACCGGTGGTCAGGAACGCACGCGCCGTACCGCTACCGCGGGAGCTCGTCACCACGTCCACGCTGCTCCCGCGGAGTGCGGCGGACAGGATCGTGAGGTCGGTCGTGGGAACACGGCCGGAGATCGGTACGCCGTTCCGCGCGGACTGCGCGATGGTCTGCGGTGACAGGGCGCCGTTGAGGTTGGGGTTGGAGACGTTGGGCGGCGCCGGTGTGGTCGGGCGGTCGGCCGGAGGCGTGTAGCCCGGCATAGTCGCGAGACCCCAGCGGTACGGGTCGGACTGGACCGACCCAAGCGCCGACCAACCGAGTCGCGTGCTCATGTCGATGTGCCTGAGCGTCGTCGTGCCGGCTGCTGACGTGTTGTCGTTGTCGTACGGCGTGATGTTCAGACCGAGGCGCGACGGGTCGACCGCCGCGGGCAGGTCCGCCAGCGGGATCTTGACCTCGAGGTCGTAGCCGCCACCGGCGTACGCGTGCGGCACGGTCGTCTCGTTGCTGCCGACCCACTGTGCGGTCGACGCGACCTGTACGCCGGGTGCGTTGCCGGTGTCGAGCGAACCGCTGGAGTAGCCCTGGTGGTTGTCGGCGTCGCGTTCCCAGCACGGGCCGCCGCTCTGACTGAACGGGAAGATGCCGAGCTTGAACGTGTTCGCGGTGTCCATCAGCGCCTCCGACGCGTTGCCGCGCGGGTCGAGCAGGATCTCCACCGAATCCGCCTGCCAGTGGCCGACGCACTCGGCCGGCGTGACGGCGTACGACTGGTAGTCGTCGCGGACGTGGATGAAGAAGTACAGCGCGTCGTCCGACCAGCTCACCTTGGCCGTACTGCCTTCACCCGTTGGGGAAACGCCACAGTCGTCGACACCGGTGCAGGTGGACGCGCCCTGCCAGATCCGGCCGAGGTCGAGCGTCGGACCGGGGTACTCGCCTGGGTCCGCCTTGCCGTCGACGACTGGGGTCGCCTGCGGGATCACGGTGGTCGGGACCAGCGTCAGCGTCAACGTCTCGCCGCCGGCACCACCGGCGTACGTCGTCTTGATCGGGATCGACACGTTCTGCTGAGCGGGCAGGGAGGTGTCGGTGTTGGTGACCTTGAACGTGACTGTCGTGTCAGCGCCTGGCTGAGCATCGTAGGGTTTCGAGGCCGCGTCGACAGTGAAGTTCGCTGGGAGCTCGAGCGACACCGCGCCACTCTGCGGCTCGGCGGACCAGTTGTGCACGACGACCGGTACGTCGATCGTCTGACCGATCCCCATCGACTGGATCGCCGGGGACCGACCGAGCCGGTTGGCCTGCGGTGCGGTCGTCGACAGCCATTCGTCGTACTCCTGCCAGTTGCCCCAGCGCTGGAACCGGCCCTCGGCTGCGGACACGATCCGTACGACGTTGTCCGTGTAGCCGGTTGCCTTCGCGGTGGTGTAGATGGCGGCGACCTTCGCGTTCTGGTCGACTGTTGCGGTGGCCGACGGGGTCACCGTGAAGGTGATGTCGGCACTGGCATTCGCCGGCACCGGCTTCGGGGCGTCGACCGTCCAGCCGGCCGGAACCTGGAGGCCTACGTTGCCTTTGGCAAGCTTGCCCTTGGGTGCCTTGAGGTGGACGGTCGCGTGGAAGGGTTCACCGGCGACGTTGTAGAAGCGATCGAACGTCAGGTACTCCAAGGTGCCCAGTGGGAGTCCGCCCGGATCAGGTTTGGTCGCGCCGAACAGGATCGCGTCATCGCGGCCTGCGGCTGGACTGGCGTTCGGCTGGAACGGGACGAACGACTGGGTCATCCCGAACCGTGGACAGGCCGGCACCGAACTGTCCTTGAACATCACCCGGCTCTGCGTCGGGTAGGCGGCCCGTCCCTCGTCGGCCACCTGCTGCCAGATCTTGGGTGTCCCGACCGGTTTGCCTTGGACGTTCCCGGCCGGCCACTTGTACGGCGAGTCGTACCCGGTCCACACGCCCGCGACGGTGTCCAGGCCGGTCGGCGTGAACCCGGTGGTGCAGTTCGCGGCGGTCGTCGTACCGCCAGTGCCCGCTGTGGTGCCGCCGGAGAAGACCTTCTTCACCTGCCACGTGCTCAGCGCGTGCGGGCCCTTCAGCTGCTCGGGGAACTTGGTCGGATCGGCGGCCGCGAGCACGCCCTCCCAGATCAGCCGCCCGGCCTGCTGGTGGTTGCCGTGTCCCGCGGCGAGCGTCGGCGTGAACCCGATGTAGACCTCAGGCTGCGTCTCCCGGATCACCCGAGTCACCCGGCGCAGCGTCTCCTCCTCGTCCCAGAAGTACTGCGTCAACGGCGCACTCTGGTTGTAGAAGAAGTCGATCCGGTCCAGGTTGAAGATGTCCACCGTGCCGGAGCGGTAGTGCGCGACCCGGTCCTCGTTCTCGCGCCGAAGCCCCAGGTCCGGGCCGAGCTCGGTACCGGCCGCGTTCCCGCCGCCCTCACCGCGCGTCACCATGATCACGCCACACTTCACGCCGTACTGCTGATGCCAGACACCACACGGCCCGATGATGCTCGTGTCGTCGTCCGGATGGGCCCACTCCCCCATCACGTCGATCTTCGTGTTCCGATCAGCCACATACGGCGTGCCCGCCGAGTCCTCGGCCGAGGTTCGCGCCTGGGCCGGCAGCGGCAACGCGGCGATCAGAGCAAGAGCAGCAACCACAACAATTCGCTTCACAGCGCACACTCCAAGGGCGGCGGAGTTCACCAGCAACCCCTTCCTACCCACAACCAGCCAATCCCACCCCGCTTCGTGGCTTGCACGTTCTCGCGCTTCGTGCCGGGTGATCTCGTGCCCGATGATCTGTGGGAGCGTGGAGCTCCTGTTGCGGAGGGCAAGTGGGGATGATCGAGAGGTCCGGCGAGGACGAGCGCCGGCTCCGGAGAGCGGCAAAGCGCTGGGTCCATCGGGGGCGGCGCTATCGACACCTCATGATCGGGGCGTTCGTGATGCCGCGGTTTCGGCAACGCTGGTTCCAGTGGCGGTTACGGCGGGCAGGCCGCCGGGCACCGGCCGAAGATCTTGCTCTGCTGCTGCGAGCCGGGTGGCGTGAGCGGCTGACCGCGACCTGGCTCATTGCCGCCGGCCGGCGAGCGGATCTGCGGCCGGTGATGGAAGGGGGCATCCTCGGCGACGAACCCTCCGGGGACCGCTGGAGCTACTGTCCGGCGTTCGCCAGCCTGGGTACCGAGGACGACGCCCGGATCCTCGTCACCTACCTGGTCCGGGCGCTCTCCCTGCCGCCCGAGGACGAAGGTTTCGTCACCCAGTGCCAGCCCGAGGCCCTCGCGACACTCATGTACCTCGACCAGCAGCTCGGCACCGACCATGCCCAGCGTTTCCTCGCCGACGGCGGGCCCTGGGAACGCTGGCCGGGTTCCGTGAACGTCTCGTTGGCGGACCTCCAGGACGGCGTCCGGCGTGGGGTCGTCTTCGCGGCGGGCGGCAACCCAGGCATCCGCCGGATGGTGAAACTCCAGCGCGGATAAGCAGGTCTCATCACGCGGCGGCGTGCAGCTCGACAGGAGGTGTCGGGCGGATCATGGTGCACCTGAGCGTGAGCACCTCCTCGTGTACGGCGTCTCGCAGGTGCACTACCTGTTGATCCGTACATCGTCGAGGTGGGAGCTACTACCCCTGGAGGATCTGGCGGGTGGCTTCGGGGAGGGCTGCGGCCACTGCGAGGGCTGTGATGGGGCCGGAGGCGGAGGCGAGGGTGGCTGCGGCCGCGTGGAGGTAGGCGCCTACGGAGGCTGCGTCGAGGGGGTTGAGGCCGCCGGCAAGGAGGGCGCCGCACAGGCCGGCCAGGACGTCGCCGGCGCCGGCCGTGGCGAGCCACGGGGTGGCGTTGGTGTTGACGCGGACCTGGCCGTCGGGGGCGGCGATGACGGTGGTCGAGCCCTTGAGCAGGATCGTCGCGTCGAAGCGCTCAGCCGCCAGGCGGGCGTGCTCGAGGCGTCGGGCCTCCACCTTCGGGCGTTCGACGCCGAGCATCCGGGCCAGTTCACCGGCGTGCGGAGTCGCGAGTACGCCGGTGTGGTCGCCGGAGTCGTCGAGTGCCTTCAGACCGTCCGCGTCGAGGACCACCGGCTCCTCGGCGTCGAGCAGGTCGCGTACGCGCGCGACGTCGAAATCGTCGCCGAGGCCGGACCCGATCGCCCACGCCTGGACCCGGCCGTCCCCGGCCACCACCTCCGGATGCGCCGACCGGACCTCGACCGCGACCTCGTCGGGGCCGACGTACCGGACCATGCCGAGGGGGCCGGAGAGGGCGCCGGACGTGGCGATCACCGCGGCGCCGGGGTACTGGGTGGAGCCGGCGATGAGGCCGAGGACGCCGCGGGAGTACTTGTCGGACTCGCCGGTGGGGACGGGGTAGAGGGCGCGGATGTCGGCGGGTTGGATGGCTGCGACGGCGGCGGGTGGGAGGTCGAGGCCGATGTCGACCAGGTGGACCGGGCCGCAGGCGCTGGCGGCGGGGTCGATGAAGTGGCAGATCTTGTGCGTGCCGAAGGTGACGGTGAGGGCGGCGCGAACGTGCGGCTCGGGAGTCTCGCCGGTGTCGACGTCGACGCCTGAGGGGGTGTCGACGGCAACGATCGGTACGCCGTACTCGTCTGCCAGCTCGACCGCGGCGAGCGCGTCGGGGCGGAGACCTGGCCGGCCGCCGATGCCGACGATGCCGTCGACCACCACGTCCGCGTCGGGGATGTCGTCGGTCGAGCCGATGCGTCCGCCGGCTGTCAGCAGTCCGTCGAGGCCGGCTTCGTGAGCTGTGGAGGAGAGCAGTACGGCGGTCACCTGCGCGCCGCGACGCGCCAGGCGGACACCGGCGTACAGGGCGTCGCCGCCGTTGTCGCCGGAGCCGATCAGGAGTACGACGCGGGCGCCGTACGTGCGGCCGAGGAAGTTGCTGATGGCAACGGCGAGGCCGGTGGCGGCGCGTTGCATCAGGGTGCCTTCGGGGAGGCGCGCCATCAGCTCGGCCTCGGCGGCGCGGACCTGCTCGACTGTGTGTGCGCGACGCATGCGTTCAGCCCTCCAGGACGACGACCGCTGAGGCGATGCCGGCGTCGTGGCTCAGGGAGAGATGCAGGCTTTGGACGCCGAGACGGCTGGCCTGGGCGGCGACTGTTCCGCTGATCTCGAGCCAGGGGCGGCCGGTCTCGTCGGTCTGTACTTCGGCGTCGTGCCAATGCATTCCGGCTGGGGCGCCGAGAGCTTTCGCCAGAGCTTCCTTCGCTGCGAACCGGGCTGCCAGTGATGCCGGCGGTTTCACTGCCTCGGTCGCCGTGAACACACGGTCCCGCAGACCGGGCGTGCGATCCAGCGTCTTCATGAACCGCTCCACGTCGACCACATCAATACCCACGCCGACGATCATGTTCCTCACCCTAACTGGAAGGTGGGGACGTGGATTGCCGGACTCGCATTTGTACGGCCAGGTCCATTCGGAGGGCGGCGGGGGTTATGCCTCGGGCCAGGTCCAGGACCAGGCGGGTGGCCAGTTCGGCCATTTGGCGGAGGGGTTGGTGGACGGTGGTGAGGGTGGGGCCTACCCATTGCGCCACCGGGAGGTCGTCGTAGCCGACGACCGAGAGGTCGCGGGGGATGTCGAGACCGAGTTCACGAGCGGCCTGGTAGACGCCGAGGGCCTGCATGTCGCTGCCGGCGAAGATCGCGGTCGGCCGGTCCTTCAGACCCAGCAGAACTGTGGCTTCCCGATGCCCGCTCTCGACCCCGAAGTCCCCCGAGCGAATCAGCTCCGGATCAACCGGCACGCCGGTCGACCGCAGCGCGTCCGTGTACCCGTCGACCCGCTGGCGCGAGCAGAGCGTCTCCACCGGCCCACCGATCATCCCGATCCGCCGGTGCACGAGCTTCAGCAGATGCATCGTCGCCATCCGCCCGCCGTTCCAGTTCGCCGAACCGATGGACGGTACGTCGTCCCCCTCGTCGCCGACCGGATCGACGACCACGAACGGGATCCGCCGCGCCTCCAACTGCGCCCGCTGGTCGGGGTCGAGATCGGAGAACACCATGATCACGCCGAGCGGCCGCCGGCTCAGCACCGACTCGATCCACTCCTGCCGCGGCCGCCGGGAGGCGCCGCACTCGGACAGCACCAGCTCGACACCCTCGGCGCGAACCACTCCCTCGACACCGTGGATCAGCTCGACCGCCCAGTCGCCACCGATCTGGTGGAAGACGAGATCGATCATCGGACTGCTCGCCGTACCGCTGGTACGCCGTCGATACCCGTGCTCCTGGATCAGGCTCTCGACCTTGGCCCGGGTCTCCGCGGACACGTCGGCACGACCGTTCAGCACCTTGGACACGGTGGGTACGGAGACCCCGGCCTGCTCAGCAATCTGCGCAATCGTCACCCGCTCGCCCACAACGAGCACGATACAACTCGACCCGAAACTTTCGATCCAGCGGTAGATCCAGCGGCAGATCCGGCGACAGATCTAGCGATAGATCGTGCGGCCCTCCGAGTCGGGGATCCCGCTCAGGCGGAAGAAGTACGTGTTCACCTGGTCGCGCCACTCGCGCGCGTTGGCAAGCTGCCCCTCGAGGCGAGTGCTGATGTTCTCCCGAATGACGGGCTCGAACCGGTCGGCGATCGCCTTCCAGCGGGTCAGCATGGTCTCGACCTCGTCGTACCCCTGGAAGTGGGTGTCGTAGATCTGCTGGAGAACCGTCCGCCCGTTCTGCAGCACGTGGTCGTAGGGAACGTGGTGGAAGAACAGCAGCAACTCGTCTGGGCAGGTGTAGGCGCTCTCGTAGCGACCGGCCAACGGTTCCGGATACTGCCCGGTGAACCCCGACCCCGTGGCGACCGTCCGATCGACGCCGACACCGTTGCGGTCCGCGAAGTGGTACGTCCCCCATTCGGAGTACTCGTACCCGTTCACGCTCGGCCCGTAATGCGACCCCGGCGACACCATGAAGCCGACACCGAGCGGCGCGGTGTACCGCTCGTACGTCCGCCACGAGTCGGCCATGATCGACACCAGCTCCGACCGGGTCCGGTCGTCCATCGCGAACGTCGCCGCCGCCCACTCGTGCAACAGGCTGACCGGATCCGCCGACGGATCCCACGCGAGCCGGCCGTACGCATACAGATTGCTCTGGGCAAGTTTATGCCCGGTCCAGTTCGCATCGTCGCCAACGTTGGACACAGCAACGATCGCCTTGGTGCGGCCGGCAACAGTCGCCCCACCGGCACCGGTCGTGTCGAACTGCAGGATCTCCCGCCACCACGGACCGAGGTAACACAGGTCCTTCTGCTGCCCGGTGTACTCCTGCGTCACCTGCAACTCGAGCGCGAACCGCGTCTCCTGCAACTCGCCCAGCAACGGCGACACCGGCTCGCGCGCCTGGAAGTCCAGCGGCCCGTGCTTGACCTGCAGTACGACGTTGTCCCCGAACCGCCCGTCCAGCGGAATGAAATGGTCGTACGCCGCCCGCGCCCGGTCGGTACTGCGATCACGCCAGTCCTGATGGGAGTCGTACACGAAACACCGCCAGAAGACGGTCCCTCCGTACGGCGCCAGGGCCCGGGCGAGCAGGTTCGCACCATCGGCGTGGGTCCGCTCGTAGACGTGCGGTCCCGGCCGGTTCTCCGAGTCCGCCTTGACCACGAACCCGCCCAGATCCGGTACGGCGTCGTACACCCGGCTGACCGCGGCCGACCACCACCGGATCACTCGCGGGTCGAGTGGGTCGGCGGTGTCGAGGTCGCTGAGCTCCATCGGCGCCGCGAAGTTCACCGAGAGGTACACCGCGATCCCGTACTCACGGAACACCGCGGCCAGCCGGGACACGTCCGGCAGGTGGTCGGTGATCAGCCGGGTCTCGGCCGCGTGCACGTTGACGTTGTTGATCGCCACCGCGTTGATGCCGATCGAGGCCAGCAACCGCGCGTACCCGCGGACCCGGGTGAGATCCGCCACGACCCGGCCGTCGCGGAAGAAGATCGATCCACCGGAGTACCCGCGCTCGACCGCGCCCATCCGCGGATGCGGCACCAGGTTGTCCCAGTGGTCCAGCATCCGGATCGCGATGGCGGGCCGTTCGACCACGACGAACTCGCTGGTCATCCACTCGAAGTACCGCAGCACGTAGAAGTAGCCGTACAGCAGGCCGCGCCCGGCCTCGGCGGCCACGACGAGATTGTTGCCGCGTCGCGCCACTACGAAGCCCTCGGCTCCTAACCCCTCATCGGGGAGCGCGGCCTCGACCTCTTGCCACAAAGGCGTCTCGCGCACCCGGCCAAGGGTGCACAGGGCAACTTCCACGTCGTTGCGGATCCGCCGGGTCTGCCGGAGCTCGGCGCGGATCGTCTGCGCCAGCGCGCCGGACGCATGGATGGTGACCTCGGGCAGCCGCTGGGTGCCGAGCCAGCAGGGGTCAACTGTCATGCCTCGACCACGCTCCCGAGCGACCCCTCACTCATCCCGAAAGTTTCGATGTCACTTCCGGTGCTGGACTGCGAACACACCGTACGCATCCGGCCACGGACCGTCAAGGGCCGAGTAAGCGGTTTCCTGGCGCCCCGCCGGATGCCTGGTTGAGACGAAGCCCACTCCGGCCCGGTGTGGGTGCACCGTGCGCGGATGGGAAGAATGGGGCTCATGCTGCAGCCGTCGCGGGAGGTGACTCCCTATACCGAGCTGGACCGGGCCGCCTGGGCGCAACTGGCCGAGACCACCGTGTCCCCACTCACCGTCGAGGAGATCGAGCGGCTGCGCGGTCTCGGCGACGAGATCGACATGGACGAAGTACGCGAGGTCTACCTCCCGCTGTCCAGGATCTTGTCGCTGTACGTCCGGCACGCCCGTGCGCTGCACGCGGACACCGAGAGCTTCCTCGGCAAGCCGGCCGAGACGCGGACGCCGTTCGTGATCGGCATCGGCGGCTCGGTTGCCGTCGGCAAGTCGACCACCGCCCGGTTGCTGCGCGAACTGCTGGCCCGCTGGCCGGAGCACCCGCGAGTCGCGCTCGTCACCACCGACGGCTTCCTCTGGCCGAACGCCGAGCTCGAGCGCCGGAACCTGATGATGCGCAAGGGCTTCCCGGAGTCGTACGACCGCAAGTCACTACTGCGCTTCGTCGTCGAGGTGAAGTCCGGGATGGACGCGGTCGAGGCGCCGGTCTACTCCCACCTGCACTACGACCGGATGCCCGGCGTCCGGACCACCGTCGAGCAGCCCGACATCCTGCTGCTCGAGGGCCTGAACGTCCTGCAGCCCGCGCCGCGGCACGCCGATGGCAAGAGCGGCCTGGCGGTCAGCGACTTCTTCGACTTCTCCGTGTACGTCGACGGGGCCGCCGACGACATCCGCAGCTGGTACGTACACCGCTTCCTCAAGCTGTGGGAGACGGCCTTCCGTAACCCCGAGTCCTACTTCGTCCGGTACGGCGAGCTGAGCCGCGAGGAAGCGATCAAGAAGGCCGAGTCGCTCTGGGACGGCATCAACGGCCCCAACCTGCGCGAGAACATCCTGCCGACCCGCTCCCGCGCGACCCTCGTCCTCCGCAAGGGCGCGGACCACGCCGTCCGCTGGGTCCGCCTCCGCAAGCTCTAACAGCCGCGGGAGAGGTGCCGGGCGAGGATGCGGATGGTCTCGGCGGTGGCGATGGCGTCGCTGCGGGCGTTGCCGTGGCGGCCGTCTGAGCTGTAGAGGCTCGGATCGGTCGACAACGGGTGGTCCGTCAGGTGGACGTGGATCGTGGCGAGCTTCTCCGCGAGTACTGCGGTCCGGTCGGAGAGCGTCCGCATCCGTTGCCTCAGCCCCGGCCGCAACCACTCGACCACCGCGGGGCTGTAGGAGACGTCGAACATGCCGAGTGTCATCACGTCAGCGCCCGAGTCCTGCAGTGCCGTGATCATCAAAGTCAGCTCGCGGTCGACCCGCTCCGGGTCGTACGTCGCCGGGAAGGCATCGTTGCCACCGCCAACGACCAGCGCGAGATCCGGACCGAACACCAGCGCGCGCTCCAACTGGGTGCTGAGAATCTCGCGAGTGCGCAGACCGCTGGCGCCGAGGTTGAGATACTCCAGTTCAGGGCGGCTCTGCTTCAGCTCGTGGGCGATTCGGTCGGCCCACTGGAGTTCGCTGTAGCCCTCGACCGGTTCGCACAGCCCTTCGGCGACACTGTCGCCGAGTACGACGAAGCGCCGCCACGGGTGACCGGCGAGCAGCTCAGCGCTCTCGCCGGGCGCTAGACAGTAGGGATCAGCCTCCTCGTTCATCTCGCCTCCACCGCGGTGGTCGGTGCATCGAGGACGCGGCCCGGCCCTCGGCGTACGAGCGGGAAGACACTGACGAGCAGGCACACGATCCCGGACAGGACCAGCGACGGCATCAACCCGAACCAGCTGACCAGCTCACCGGCGAGCAGTGCGCCGAGCGGGAGCCCGGCGAACGACGTGGCCGCGACCACTCCGATCACCCGCGCCTGCAAGTCCTTTGGGACGTGTTCGTACAGCGCGGCGCCGAAGACCGGGTTGATGGCGGCCATCCCGATCCCTGACAGGAACGTCACCGCCATCACCAGCAGCAGGTCGTCGCTCAGTCCCAGCACCAGTAGCCGCGGGCTGCCGCCGATGAGCGCGCCGACGGCGAAGGTGAGGTAGCGCGGCAACCTGGTCGCGAGGACGGCGAATCCGATGCTGCCGAGCAGGGCGCCGGCCGAGAACGCGCCCAGCGTCAGACCGAGACCGGCAGCCGTGCCGAGTTGCTCCTTCACCCACAACGGGATGAACACCGCCGTACTCGCGCTGCTGAAGACGTTCAACGTGAAGGTGGTGATCAACATCGTCGCGAGCAACGCGTCCGTGCGCACGAACGAGAAACCCACGCGGAGCGAGCGGAAGTACTTCTCGCGTACGGCGGACGCCGGCACCACCGGCGGGTTGACGAATCCGGCGACCAGCAGGCCGCAGACAAGGAATGTCACCGCATCGATCCACAGCACCGATGCGGCGTCGGTCCAGTAGATCAACAGGCCGGCGAGCGGTGCGGCAAGCAACGTCGCGCCCCGCGCGAAGGCCTCGTGGAGTGAGGTGATCCGGATCAGCTCGACCTCGGCAGCCTCGGCCATCGGCCGCACGAGCAGGTCCTTGGCGCGATCCGCGGCGCCGCGCAGGCCGCCCGCGATCGCGACGAGGACGAGCAAGGCGGCGAACCCGAGTCCGGTGGTGGCCGCGATCGCGGCCACCGCGACCGCACTCGCGAGGTTGGCGAGGACCGACGTACGCCGTGCTCCGAGGTTGTCGATCACCGGACCGGCCATGATGCTGGCCACGATGTACGGGATCATCTCGACCGCCGCGACCACGCCCATCCGGGCGGCACTGCCCGTGGTCACCAAGACCAGCCATGGGATCGCCACCATCGAGATCCGGCTGCCCACGGCGGACAGAACATCCGCGGTGAACAACACCACCAGCCCACGACGTGGCGTCATCGCACCGCCATTCCCTCCGGGTGCAGTTCCGCGTGGAGCTTGCGGAGGGCAACCTTGTCGACCTTCGCAATGCGGGTCAGGGGAAGTTCGTCGACGAAGTCGATCGTGGCGGGCGTCCACATCTCGTTGAGGGTGGTGGTGACGAGGTCCTGCAGTTCCTCCGCGGAGACCGGCGTACGGGCGACGACGAACGCGTGCACGGCCTCGCCGACAACAGGATCGGGTACGCCGATGACGGCAGTGGTCCGGACGGCGGGGTGGCTCCCGAGGACATCCTCGATCGGGCGGCAGAAGATGGCCCAGTTGCGGCGGGTGGTGACGATCATGTCGTGCACGCGATCGACCAGGAACAGATAGCCGTCCTCGTCGACGTACCCGAGATCGCGCGTCCGCAGCCAGCCGTCGACCAGCGTCTCCGCGGTCAGCTCGGGCTTGCCGAGATACCCGGCGAACGTGAGGTTGCTCCGCACCCACACCTCTCCGGTCTGTTCCGGCGACAGCACCTTGCCGTCGTCATCCCGGATCTCGAGCTGCACGTCGCCGTACGCCGTACCCGCCGAAGCCAGCCGCTCGGGATGCAGCGGATCCTCGGTGAGCCCCGGCTGCGCGGTGACGACCACGGCCTCGCTCAACCCGTAAACGATCCGTAGCACAGGCCCGAACCGCGCGATCCCCTGCCGCAGCCGCGCGGGCGTAGCCGGCCCGGCGCCGACGTTCAGCATGAACAGACTGCTGCAGTCGAACTCCTCACCACCGGGATGATCGAGGACCTCGTACAGCATCGGCGGCGTCACGTACGTCGACGTGATCCGCTCGGTCGACACCATCCGGTAGAACTCCTCCGGTGACCAGCTGTCGGTGAGGAACAGCACGCCACCGGTGAACAGGTTGAAGAAGCTGGTGATCTGCCCACTCGCCAGCCACAGTGGCGATCCCGAGTAGTGCCGCAGCAACGGAAAGCCGCCATCGACGAACGCGCCTGCCAGTTCGAGGATTTGCTCGTAGAACCCCTGCGTGTGATGCACCAGCTTGGGATCGCCCGTCGTACCACTCGTCTGCAGCACCGAGTCCGGCGCAGGCACGGAGGCATCGATCACGTACGACGCTCCGTCGCCGGACAACTCGGCGATGCGGAACACCGGCATCGGTGCCAGCGACGCCGCAAGCTCACGACCCAGATGCCCCGTGCCATCAGGGTCGTACACGAACGCGTCCGCATCGGCGAGCGTCGCGAACCGGTCGATCTCGCGCCGGGACGTGATCGGCGCACTCCAGAGCACGCGGCACCCGTGCAGGTGCAGAGCCAGTTGCAGCGCCGGGGCGTCGAAGCAGTTCGCCGCCATCACCAGCACCTTGCCGCCCGGCCGGATCCCGGCGTCGCGCAGCCCCGCCGCGATCCGCAGTACGTCGGCGATCAATTCGCCGTACGTCGCCAACCGGGCACCGCGAACCAGCGCGAGCCGGTCGGCGAATCGGTGGAACAGCGTGAATACCCGCAGCACATAATTGCTGCTGTTTTCGGGCACGGCGAATTCAGGCGGCATTTCGTCTGCTTTCCCTCGACTCCGGCCACCCCCAGCCGTGGCGGCGACTCTACCGGAGCCGCGGACGGCTGCAAAGAGCCTGGAATCCGCACAACCGCGGCGGATCCGTCGCTCTCCGGAGTCGGTCGCTCACTCCGTCCGCCAGGTGAAGGAATACCCCTGCGAAACCGGGGTGCGAGATCGCTGCTAACCGCTGCCCATGAATTTCTGAAAATGCAATTCCGGTGCATTGACCGGATTCCTCGCGGCGTATTACGTTCCGTCCGCATCCATTCCGCCGGGAGGTCCGTCCATGCACATTTCCAGCAGTTGGCGCACAGTTGCGGTGACCGCCGCTCTCACTCTCGCAGGTTCGACTCTGGCCGGCGCGAGCTACGGGGGCGACCGCGACAGCGAGTGGGTCGGCACCTGGGCGACCGCGGTCACTCACGGCAACGCCACCGGCTCGACCAACCTCGGGCTGACCGACCAGAGCGTCCGGCTGGTGGTGCGCCCGACCGTCGGCGGCGACCGGATCCGGATCCGGCTGTCGAACATCTACGGCGAGAAGACCGTGACCGTCGGGGCCGCGACCGTTGCCAAGCCCAACAAAGCGACGCCCGAGTTGTCCGACATCGATCCGAACACCCTGCGGACGTTGACGTTCGGCGGTTCGGGGAGCGCGTCGATGGTGAAGGGCAGCGAACTGCTGAGCGACCCGGTCAACCTGCGGCTGGGTACTCTCGACGACCTCGTGGTCAGCCTGTACTTCCCGGAAAACACCGGCCCGACGACGTTCCACGGCTCGTCGATCCAGGACAACTTCGTTGGCCCGTCCAACCTCGTCACCGAGTCCGGCGGCGCGGCGTACACCCTGACCCGGCGCTGCTGCTGGTTCTTCCTGTCCGGCGTGGACGTGCAGACCGACGAGTCGGACGGCTCGATCGTCGTCCTCGGCGACTCGATCACCGACGGCACCAACAGCACGCCGAACGCCAACAACCGTTGGCCGGACCAACTGGCAGAACGGCTCGCCGCGAGCGCCGGGCACAACCCGTTCCCGAGCGTGCTGAACGCCGGACTGGCCGGCAGCCGGCTCAACCACGAGGGCAGCGAGCCGTCCGACAACGGTGCGTTCCCCGGGTTCAACGAGGTCGGGGTCAACTCACTGGCCCGGCTGAACGAGGACGTGTTCGCCCAGACCGGCGTACGGACCGTGATCACCGAACTGGGCGTCAACGACATCTGGATGTCGGACGACTCCGCGGCCGAGATCATCGGCGCGCTGCGACAGGTCAACGCACAGGTGAAGGAGCGGGGGCTGCGCAGCCTGGTCAGCACGATCACGCCGTTCGAGGGACTCAGTGGCACGGACAGCTGGACCCCGGCCAAGGAGGCCACTCGGCAGGCGGTGAACAGCTACCTGCGTTCGAGCCACGAGTTCGACGGCGTCCTCGACTTCGACAAGGTCGTGCGCGACCCGGTCCAGCCGAGCCGGCTGAACCCGGCGCTCGATTCCGGCGACCACATCCACCCGAACGAGGCCGGCTACCAGGCGATGGCCGCCTCGGTGCCGCTGAACCTGGTGCGCTGACTCGTGCGCACCGCCAACGAGATCCTTGCCGCACTGGGATCCGAGGACGGTCGCCGCGATCCGATGCCGCTCTTCGCGGAGCTGCATCGGATCGGCCCGGTCTGCCGGCTCGCCCCCGGCAGTTCGCCGTACGCCGTGGTGGTGAATGGGTACGACGCCGCCCAGGAGGCACTGAAGGACACCAGGTTCCACCGGCTGCTGTCGGCGGATCCGAACCCGAAGGAGCTGGTACTGCGCCGGCTCGGTGGCTCGATGATGTTCCGCAACGAGCCGGACCACCTGCGCATGCGCAAGGTGTTCCAGGCCGTGCTGACCCCGCGCCGGCTGACCGGGTTCGAACCGGTGGTGGACGCCCTGGCCGAGGAGTTGCTCGACGACCTGGGCAAGGCCGGCGCGGACCGGAAGGTGGTGGACTTCGTCGACTTCGCCTACCGGCTGCCGATCACGGTGATCGGGACGTTCCTCGGCATCCCGCGCTCCGACCTCGGCTGGTTCCGGGACCGGACGCAGCGCATCGACGAGTACCTCGACCTCGGCGGCAAGGCACCGGAGAAGCTGGCGGCCGCGAACCAGGCCGCCGGCGAGCTGAACGACTACTACGCCCGGATGATCGCCGAACGCCGGATCCGGCCGCGCGATGATCTGGTCGGATCCCTTGTGCACGCACTGGATTCCGGTACGTCGGGGATCGACGAGCAGGAGCTGATCGACAACCTGCTGGTGCTGGTGAACGCGAGTTTCGTCACCACGATGAACCTGCTCACCAACGGGCTCGAGCTGTTGCTGAACAAGCCACAGCTCGTCGAGGCGCTGCGTGACGATCCCGGGCTGGCATCGGACTACGTCGAGGAGATCCTCAGGCACCAGAGCTCGGTCCAGCTGATCAGCCGGAAGGCGTCGACCGACATCGAACTGGCCGGCGAGACGATCACCGAGGGCAGTCTGGTCCTCATCCTGCCCGGCGCGGCGAACCGCGATCCGGCCAAGCACCCCGACGCGGACACCTTCGATCCGCGGCGCGACGACCTCCAACATCTATCCTTCGGCGCCGGACCGTTCTACTGTGTCGGCGCCGCACTCGCCCGGATGGAAGGACGCGCGGCGTTCGCCCAGCTGTTCCAGCGGTTCCCCGGTCTGCAACTCGCCGGGGAGCCGGTGCGCAGCCGCAGCCTGCTGCTGCGTGGGCATCAATCCATGCCGATCCGAATGGGGTGATCCGGATGCCGTTGGACCCGCAGGTCGAGGCAATGCGTGCCGAGCGCGAGGCCGCCAACGTGCCGCAGCTCTACACCCAGACCCTGGCCGAGGCGCGCGCCGCCGACCTTGCCTCGATCCAGGCGGCGGGGGGTGAGGCCGAATCGGTCCACCATGTCGAGGACCTCAGCACCGATGCCGGGCTGCCGCTACGGGTCTATCGGCCTGACCTGACGGGTCCGCTGCCGACACTGGTCTACTTCTTCGGCGGCGGCTGGACGCTCGGCAGCATCGAGACCGCCGACGGCATCTGCCGCCGGCTCGCCAACGCCGTTCCCTGTCAGGTGATCACGGTCGGCTACCGACTGGCACCGGAGCACCCGTTCCCGGCCGCGGTGCACGACTGCCGCGACGCCACCCAGTGGATCGCCGCGAACGCCGACAAGCTGCAGGTCGATCCGGAGCGGATTGCGGTCGGCGGGGACAGTGCCGGCGGCAACCTCGCGATCGCGGCCACCTTGCTTGCCCGTGACAACGGTCCGGCGCTGGCCGGGCAGCTGCTCGTGTACCCGAACACGCTCTACGGCTCGGACACGATCTCGATGCGGAACGGCAACGACCCGTACCTGTTCAACAAGACGTCAGTGGGTTGGTACTGGGACCACTACCTGACCGACTCGGCCGACGGTCTCGACCCGCTCGCCTCACCGCTGCTGGCCGAGTCGCACGCCGATCTCCCGCCCGCGCTGGTGATCACCGCGGAGTACGACCCGCTGCGTGACGAGGGTGAGTACTACGCCGAGAAACTGCACGCCGCCGGCGTACCGACCACCCTCAGCCGGTACGACGGGATGGTGCACGGCTTCTTCGCGATGTCCGGCATCCTCGACGGCGGCAAGAGCGCGATGGCCGAAGCGGCGACCTGGCTCGGCGGGATCTTCCGCGATGCATGACCCCCGGCGACACGATGGCTGAGTCGCTGGCCGACTACGAGCAGCTCGCGGCAACCGCTCTGTCCCGCTCGGTCCACGACTTCGTCGCCGGAGGCAGCGGCGCCGAAACCACCCTCCGGCGCAACCGCGCCGCACTGGAGGCGCTGACCCTGACGCCGCGCGTCCTCGCCGGCGTCGACGAACCCGACACCTCCACCACGCTCCTCGGCACCGAGCTCACGATGCCGGTCGCCGTGGCCCCGATGGCGTACCAGCGCCTCGTCCACCAGGACGGCGAACTCCTCCTCGCGCAGGCCGCCGCCGAGGCCGGGATCCCCTACGTCATCAGCACCCTGAGCAGCTACCCGCTGGAGAAGATCGCGGCGATCGCACCGTCGTGGTTCCAGCTGTACTGGCTGCGCGATCGCGGGCTGGTCGAGTCCCTGGTCGAACGCGCCGCCACATCCGGCTGCCGAGCGCTCATGGTCACAGTCGACGTACCAGTGATGGGCCGTCGCCTCCGCGACGTACGGAACTCGTTCACACTCCCGCCCAGCGTGGTCGCGGCGAATCTTGTCGACATGGCGACAGAGGCACACTCTGAGGTGCCCGGTCTGTCGGCCGTCGCGACGCACACTGCCTCGGCCTTCGATCCGACGTTGAGTTGGCGAGACCTGGCGTGGCTACGGGCGCGATGCCCGCTTCCCCTGCTGGTGAAAGGGATTCTCGATCCCCGCGACGCCTCCCGAGCTGTCGCGGCCGGCGCGGACGGCCTGGTCGTTTCGAATCACGGTGGCCGCCAGTTCGACGGTGCGCCGGCGTCGATCGATGCGCTCGGCCCGATTGTCGATGCGGTCGGCGACGACTGCACCGTACTGCTGGACAGCGGCGTCCGCAGTGGCACCGATGTGGTCAAGGCATTGGCGTTGGGCGCGTCCGCCGTACTCGTCGGGAGACCGTTGCTGTGGGCACTGGCTGTGGAAGCTGCGGATGAGGCACTGGGCCTGTTGAGACATGAACTGCGGGATGCGATGCTGCTGGCCGGATGCGCTGATCTGACTGCGGTGACGGAGTTGACGACGGGGAGAACGCCGTGGCAGATCTCAGGTTGACCCAGCTGCACAGTTCACTGACCGACCGGGCGCTGAACTCGATGAACTTCCTCAACGAGGTCTCGCACCACTACCCGGAGGCGATCTCGCTCGCCGCCGGCCGCCCGACCGAGGAGTTCTTCGCGCTCGAGGACCTGCACCGCTACCTGGACCTGTTCGCCGATCACCTGCGCTCGCAGGGGTACGACGAGCCGTCGGTGCGGCGGACCATCTTCCAGTACGGCCGCACCAAAGGCATCGTCCACGACCTGGTCGCCCGCAACCTCGCGGTCGACGAGGACATCCACGTCGACGCCGAGGCGATCGTTGTCACGGTCGGCTGTCAGGAGGCGATGGTCCTCACCCTTCGCGCACTCCGCGCCGACCCGTCCGACGTACTGCTGGCCGTCTCTCCGACGTACGTCGGAATCACCGGCGCTGCTCGCCTCGTCGACTTCCCCGTGCTGCCTGTCGCCCAGGACGACGATCTCGCCGCCGTGGTGAAGGCGGCCCGGGCGGACGGCCTGCGACCGCGGGCGTGCTATGTGATGCCGGACTTCGCCAATCCGTCCGGCCTCAGCCTGGACCTGGACGCCCGGCGGCACCTGCTCGCGGTCGCCGCCGAGCAGGACCTGCTGCTGATCGAGGACAACCCGTACGGCCTGTTTCCGGCCGAGGGCGTCGACCGGCTGCCGACGCTCAAGGCGCTCGACACCGAACGCCGGGTCGTCTATCTCGGCTCGTACGCCAAGACAGGGCTGCCGGGCGCCCGAGTCGGGTACGTCGTCGCCGACCAGACGGTCGAGGCTCCGGACGGGACCACCGGGCTGCTGGCCGACGAACTGTCGAAGCTCAAGAGCATGGTCACCGTGAACACCTCCCCGGTCGCCCAGGCGATGATCGGTGGCAAGCTGATCGCGAACGACTTCAGCCTGGTCGCGGCGAACCGGCGCGAGCGGGAGCTGTACGCCGCCAACCTGCGCGCGATCACCGACGGCCTGGCGGCGCGGTTCCCGGCCGGCGAGATCAGCTGGACCGTGCCGTCCGGTGGGTTCTTCGTCGTCGTCACGGTGCCGTTCCCGGTCGACGACGTACTGCTGGAGAGGTCCGCCCACGAGTACGGCGTGCTGTGGACCCCGATGAGTCATTTCTACGACGGCGACACCCCGATCCACGCGCTGCGGCTGTCCTGCAGTGCGGTCACCCCGGCACAGATCGAGGCGGCTCTGAACCGGTTGGCGGCGTTGATCACCGATCAACTGCCATAACTGGTCCTCTCGCGCGGGCTGAAACTGGATCTGTAGGGGATACCGGTCCGGCCCTAGCGTGAAGGTATGACCACGGCATGCGAGTTCCCCACAGTCCAGGTGACCACTGCGCCCCGACTGGTGACCGGCCAGTTCGGACGGTTGCTGGTGATGGTGTTCGGGTCCGGGCTGAGCATGTACCTGCTCACCTCGGTGGTCCCGCTCTACCTCGCCGCGAACGGGTCCGGCGGGATCGGCGCCGGGCTGTCGACCGGCGCGATGATGCTGGCCGCGGTCGGGACCGAGCTGCTGGTCCCGCGGATGCTGGCGCGCTGGGGCTACCAGGTCGTCCTGGGTCTCGGGCTGATCCTGCTGGGTGCGCCTTCACTGCTCCTGCTGGTCACCGCATCGCTGCCCGTCGTCCTCACGATCTGCGTGGTGCGCGGAGCCGGCCTGGCGATCATGGTCGTCGGTGCGGTCGCACTGGTCGCCGACGTAACCCCCGACGGCCGGCGCGGTGAAGCGTTCGGGATCTACGGACTGGCCGTCGGAGTGCCGGCAGTGATCGGACTGCCCCTCGGTGTCTACCTCACCAACCTGGTCGGCTTCGGCGCTCTGTTCGTGCTCGCCGCGGCCAGCTCCCTTCTGGTCCTCGGCATGCTGGCCGGGATGCCCAAGGCGACCAGCGAGGACGAGCAGCACGTCAAGGTGCTGGGCGGACTACGCGGTAGCGGCCTGATGATGCCGACCTTCGTCTTCGCCGCGGTGACCGTCGCCGCGGGCATCAGCGTGACCTTCCTGCCGCTGGCCGTTGCCGAGGACAAGCACTCCCTTGTCGCGACCGCCCTGCTGATGCAGGCGATCACCGCTCCCGCCGCACGCTGGCTGGCCGGTCGGTACGCCGATCGCGTCGGCCCGGCCAAGTTACTGGCACCGGCGCTGATCCTGGCAGCCTCGGGTGCGGGCGCCCTCGTCCTGATCGGCAGCACAACTGCGATCGTCGTCGGTTCGACGCTCTTCGGTCTCGGCTTCGGCGCAGCTCAGAACCTCACGCTGACGATGATGTACGACCGCGTGCCGAAGTCCCGCTACGGCCAGGTCAGCGCCCTGTGGAACCTCGCGTACGACGGCGGCTGGGGCGTCGGCGCCATCGTCTTCGGCGCCGTGGTCGCGGGCACCGGCTACTCCGTCGCCTTCGGTCTGACCGCCGCCATCGTCGCGCTCGCGATCGTCCCGGCGGTCAAGGCGTCAGTAGCAGCCCGCTCGTGAGCGCTCCCTGCGCAACGTTGACCACCGGCCCGGCCCCCGGTACGGCGAACCGGACGTAGGCGCCGGCCGGAGTACCACCGAACAGATAAGGCGCGATGCAGAACGGTACGGCGTCCTCATGGACCTCACCGGTGGCGATCTCGACGAACTGCATGGTGAGCCGGTCGACCGGGACGTACCGCTGCAGGATGTATCCACCCTCGAACAGCGCGGCGTCCAAGGCCTCCTGCCAGGTCTGCACGGACACCTCCGGCCCGACGACGACACCGACACCGCCGTAGGAACCGGACGGTTTCAGCACAAGTTCGTCCTGGTCCGCGATCGCCCGGTCGCGCAGGTCCCGCGACAACACGTCCGTTCGCGGGACATGCCGACGTACGACCTCGGCATCGTCGGCGGACATCGAGTCCAGATCCGTCCAGAGCCAGGCGAAGATGGACTTGCTCGCCAGCAGCCAGCTCGCGGTCGGGGTGAAGACCCGGACCGTCTTGGTCCGTATGGCGGTGCCTAGGGCGTCGAGGCCGGCGCTCGGCGTCGTGCCCTGCGGGACGAACATCCGCAGTACCGCGTCGATCGGCCCGTCGTCGACGAGCAGCCGGCCGGCGTCGTCCAACGTCAGCCACTCGACCGGGAACACTCGCATGTCCAGCCCGAGTTCGCGACCGCGCTCGCTGAACGGCTCGAGGAGCTTGATCATCGCCAGCCCGTCCTGGGAGCCCGGATACGTGCCGCCGGTGGTGAAGATCATCGCCAGCCGGTCCGTCCCGGTCAGCTCGAGCGCCGACCGGACCGCCTCGTACCGCGCATCGACCGCGGACGGCGGCGCTGCCAGCCCGATCCCGTCCAGCACCGGATCCCCGTCGTACGCCGCCAGGAATCGCTGGGCGACCCCATCGGAGTCGTGCGCACCACCGAGTGCGCTGTCGATGTTGGCCTCGACCACGTACGGCGTTCCCTCCGCGAGCAGGATGTCCGCCCGGACACCGCCGAGCAGGTCCTCGGTCAGCGGGAGATCCTCGTCGAGCAAGTCGATGTAACCGGCCGGCATGCCGAGTGCCTGCCGCAACTCCCCCGCGGTCGAGGCACGCTGCAGGCACGCGGACAGGATCAGCCGGGCGACGGTCGCCGAGATGTCAGTGAACCGGCAATACGCGACCGCGGACATGATCGGCGGCCGCAGCGGCCGCCACTCCTTGTTGTGCGTCGCCACGCCGTCGTACACCTGCTGCCACGCGTCGAGTCCGCGCGCGACCAGCGCCGAACGCACCGCCGGGGGCAACTCGTGCCACCTGTCCGTCATTGTTCCTCCAGTACGGCGTGGATCGCGGTGACCAACTGGTCCCGGCCGGGTTGCACGGCCCGGTCCAGCGCGAGAGCGAAGGGGAGCACGGCGCCATCCGGCCGGGTCACGCGGCGAGGTGGTGCGGCGAGGTCGAAGCGTTCGGCGGCGATCGCGAGGAGCTCGGCGGCGAACCCGCTGGTCCGATTCGAGT
Source organism: Kribbella sp. NPDC050281 (assembly GCF_040655855.1). Classification (NCBI taxonomy): domain Bacteria; kingdom Bacillati; phylum Actinomycetota; class Actinomycetes; order Propionibacteriales; family Kribbellaceae; genus Kribbella; species Kribbella sp. NPDC050281. The sequence goes on from NZ_JBFAKS010000016.1 coordinate 24,458, forward strand.
CGTCGATCACCACGAGCCGGCGGGTCTTGGCGACCGATGCGGTCAGGCCCTCCACATCGAGGGGATAGACCGTACGCGGGTCGAACACCTCGACGGAGATCCCGAGGCCGGCCAGCTCGTCGGCGACCACCAGCGCGTCCTGCACGAGGTGGCCGAGGGCAACGACTGTGACGTCGGCGCCGCTGCGAGCGATCCGTCCGACGCCTAGCGGCACGGGTGCGAGGGTGCTGAAGTCGAGGTCGTCGCGGACGCCCAGGGCACCGGACGGCGCGAAGAAGACGACCGGGTCGTCGTCCCGGATCGCCGAGACCAGCAGACCGTACGCATCGGCCGGAGTGGCCGGGACCGCGGTCTTCACACCGACGTGCGCGAACAGGGTGTACGGATGGTCGGAGTGCTGGCCGGCCCACCCGGTCCGCGAGCCCGAGCCCGGGACGACGTACGTGACCGGGACCTTGCATTGACCGCCGGTCATCAGCGAGAACTTGTGGGCCTGGTTGGCGATCTGCTCGAAGACCAGGAACAGCAACGACGGGATCTGGAACTCGATCACCGGTCGCATCCCGGCCAGCGCCGCACCGGTGGCGAAGTTGGTGAACGCCTGCTCGGACAATGGAGTGTCCAGTACCCGGTCGGGACCGAAGCGCGCGAACAGCCCGGCCGTCACGTTGGACGCGGCGGCCCGGATGTCCTCGCCGAGCAGGAAGACCGACGGATCGCGCTCCAGTTCGTCGCCGAGCGCGCGGTTGAGTGCCTTCAGATACGACAGTTTGGGCATCAGCGCAGCACCTCCGGCGAGGCGTACAGGTACTCGAGAGCGGCCGCCGGATCTGGGTGGGCGCTCCCCAGAGCGATCACGGCGGCCGCATCGAGCAAAGCCTCGACCTCGGCATCGACTGTGGCCCGGTCCTCGGCCGCCAGTCGTGCGCCCTGAATCTCTACTGGGTCCCGCGACCGCCCAGCGGAGATCTCCTCGATCGAGCGGTAGGTGAGCCGGGCTCGGTGCTCGAACGTGTGGTGCGCGTCGAACCGGTACGTGGTGCATTCGAGGAAGGTCGGGCCCTGACCGGACCGGGCCCGCTCGACCGCGACTCTGGATGCCTCCAGCACCTTTTCCGGATCCTGGCCGTCGACCGTGACGGCTGGGATCCCGAAAGCTTCGGCACGGGCCGTGATGCTGCCGGCGACCGCGGACGCGACCGGCATCGTGGTCGCGTATCCGTTGTTCTCGCAGACGAAGACCACCGGCACCTGCCACAGAGCGGCCAGGTTGAATGCCTCCAGCAACATGCCCTCGTTCATCGCTCCGTCGCCGAAGAACGTCGCGGCGACGGTGTCCCGGCCGAGGCGGCGATGCGCCCAGGCGGCACCGGTCGCGATCGAGCCGGCCGCGCCGACGATCGCGTTGGCGCCAAGGATGCCCAGGCCGAAGTCGGCCGCGTGCATAGAACCGCCGCGACCCCTGTTCAGCCCACTTTCCCGGCCCATCAGTTCCGCGAGCAGCCGGGCCGGGTCGACGCCCCGGGCCAGCACGTGCCCGTGACCGCGATGAGTGCTGGTGATGACGTCGGTGTCCGTCAACGCCGCGCAGACCCCGGCCGCGATCGCCTCCTGGCCGATGTACGGATGGATGCCACCGACGATCTCCCCGGACCGGACGAACTCGATCGCCCGCTCCTCGAAGCGGCGGATCAGGCGCACAGTCCGGTAGAGATCGCTCATCGGTCAGCCCTTCACCGCGGCCAGGATGGCGTCCCACAGGCGAGCACGCGCGGCCAGCGCGGTGTTGATGGTGTCGGCACAGGCCTCCCACTTCGCCTCGTCGTCGCCACACAGGTCGCTGACCATCTGCATCGCCATCGGCGTGTGCTGCTCACCGTCGACCTCGATGTGCCGCTCGAGGTAGTCGACGAAGGTGTTGAGCTTGTTGGAGCGCTCGTTCACCGCGACCACCTGGGTGAACATGTCCGGGATCAGGTCCTCCCGGCCGAACGCGAATGCGGCCGCCTGGCAGTGGACCGGCGCGTTCTCGATGATGCCCCACGTGGTGCCGGCGAAGTCGACCGACGCCTGCGGTACGCCGGCCTCCCGCAGCGACTCGATCACCGAGCCGCCCTGGCGCAGGAGGTCGATCAGGGCCGAGATCGCCGTGGTGTCGGCTCCGGCCTCCTCCATGCCGTTCACGTACAGCTCGAAGTGGCTGATGAACCCGTCGCCGAGTTCGTCGCTCTCCTCGACCATCACGATGTCGTTGATCAGCCGGCGACTGCCGGTGTGCGCGGTCGGGATCCACGGCACGGTGACACAGGTGAGCTCACGCTGCAACGACTTCAGCAAGGACATGAAGTCCCACACGGCGAACACGTGGTGCTCCATGAAGGTGACCAGAGCCTCGTGCGTGTCCAGGTTGGCGTAGAGCGGATGCTGCACGACCTTGTCGCGGGCCTCGGTGACGGCCTTCTCGAGCCGTTCGATGCCGGGATGGGTCTGACCCCAGTCGTAACGGGACATGGCGGTTCCTCTCAGCGGTCGGCCCACAGGGTCGGGCAGTAGTCGGGGTCGGCGTAGTCGGGGTGGCCGTCGGCGGTTCGGCGTACCAGGACGTCGTGGTTGTACGCCGCCAGGGTGCCGTCGGAAAGGGGAAACTCGCGGTAGTGGTTGGCGCCGTCCTGCAGGTGCAGGGAGACCGCGCGGCGCGGGCGGTCGCTGACGTTCGCGCCGCTGCCGTGGTAGGTCCGGCAGTGGTGGAAGTTCATGTGACCGCGAGGGATCGTGATCGGGACCTTCACCACTTCCGCGCTGTTGTACGCCGCGTTCTCGGCCAGCATCTGGTCCAGCTGAGACCGATCCCGCTCGGCGAAGTGGCGTACGACCGTGTCGTCCGAGCCGATCTCCCGCCAGCGGTGGCTGCCGTCGACCATCGTGATCGTGCCCATCTCCGGCGGGCAGTCGTGGAACGGGATGAACGCGGTCAGCATCCGGTCCGACGCCGAGGACGACCAGTAGTGCTTGTCGAAGTGCCAGGGCACGATGTTCGACGGCTCGCCCTCGATCGGCGGCTTGTAGATCAGCGTGGACTGGAAGATCCGGATCGCGTCGGCCTGTGCCAGCCGGGCCGCGACCGCGCCGATCAGCGGCTTGCGCAGGATCTTCGCCAGGCCGTCGTGCTCGTAGTGCACGTAGTCGTTGTGCCGCTGCACGTCACCCTTCGACGGATCCCAGTACGCCAGCTTCGGCGGGGCCGCCGGCAGGGTCCGGTCGCGTTCGCCGGCGTAGTACCGCTCGCTGGCGTTGACGAGCTCCTCGGTCTCGTCGTCGGTCAGCAGCTTCTTGGACAGGTACCAGCCGTGCTCGTTGTAGAAGGCAACGTCCTCGTCGGTCGGGAGCAGGTCCAGCTCTTCCTCCGACAGCTTGAACTCCAGGCTCATGCGTCAGCTCCCGCCAGCTCGCGTTCCTTGGCTTCGTAGAGGGCCTTGATGTTGCCGCTGCCGAACGTCATCGCGCCGCGCCGCTCGATGATCTCCAGGAACAGCGTGCGGCGGACGTGCATCGACTCGGTGAAGATCTGCAGCAGCTGACCCCAGTGGTCCCGGTCGACCAGGATCCCGAGTTCCTCGAGTTCCTCGATCGGTGTCTCCACCTCGCCGACGCGCTCCGGCAGGGCCTGGTAGTACGTCGACGGCGTACCGAGGAAGTTGACGCCGCGGCCCGCCAGCGTGCTGACCGCCTCGACGATGTTGCCGGTACGCAAGGCGATGTGCTGCACTCCGGCGCCGGCATGCCAGCTGAGGAAGTCGTTGATCTGGCCGGGACGGCGGTTCGCGTCGGGCTCGATCAGCGTGAACGTGACGTGCTTCGACGGGCTCTGGACGACCTTCGAGTCCATCCCCTGGCCGGCCACCTCGATGTACTCCTCGAAGATCCGTGCGAACCCGAACACCTCCTCGTAGAACCTCGCCGTCGGCTCGAGCTCACCGGACGGCACGCAGATCGCCAGGTGGTCGATCTCGCTGAACAGCTTCTCGTCCGGACCACTCGCGGGCTCGGTGATCTGGAACGCGCCCGGTGCGAACTCCCGCCGTGGGCCGTGCCGCTCGATCAACCGATGGATCACATCGCCGAATCCGGCCACCTCGGCGATCACGACGGTGGTCTCCCGGCCGTCGGTGTACGTCACCGGCTCGCTCACCGGCTCGGCACCGCGCGCCAGCAGCTCTGTGTAGGCGACCGACGCGTTGTCCACTTCCAGACCGATCACGGCGACCCCATCACCGTGGCGCTGCACGTACTCCGCCGCCGGGTGGTCCGCGGCCAGCCCCGAGGTCAGCACGATCTGTACGGCGTCCTCGCGCAGCAGCAGCGACCGCTGATCCGGCAGACCGGTCTCCGGTCCGCCCTGGCCGTGAATCTGCAGGCCGAACGCGTGCCCCAGGTAGAACGCGGCCTGCCGAGCGTCGCCCACGTACAACTCCACGTGGTCGATCCCGTAGATCTCCATCACACCCTCACCTCACTGTTCATCTGTCGCCGCTCCGGCGTGGTGGCGGTGCCGAGGAGCAGGCTCACGTTCTGGCCGCCGAACCCGAACGAGTTCGACAGTGTGTACTCCGGCCGCAGGTCGCGGGGTTCCTTGCGGACGTGGTCCAGCGGGCAGGCCGGATCCGGATCGTCCAGGTGGTACGTCGGCGGCACCAGGCCGGTCGTGATCGCGAGGGCCGCTGCTGCTGCCTCGACCACTCCGGAGGTGCCGAGCATGTGGCCGGTCAGCGCTTTGGTCGAGCTGACTGCCGGGGTGTGGTCGCCGAACGCGAGCCCGATCGCGACCGACTCGGCCACGTCGCCGAGCTTCGTGCTGGTCCCGTGTGCGTTCACGTAGCCGACTCGGCCTGGTTCTACTCCGCCGCTCGCCAGGGCTCGCCGCATGCACTCGGCGGCGCCCATCCCGTCGGGCCGGGGAGCGGTCGGGTGGTGTGCGTCGGAGTTCACGCCGTACCCGGCCACATCGGCGTAGCCGCCGGCGCCTCGGGCTGCCGCATGCGCTGTGCTTTCGAGGACGAGCAGACCGGCACCTTCGGACAGCACGAACCCGTTGCGGCGTAGGTCGAACGGGCGGCTCGCCTCGGCCGGATCGTCCCAGCCCCGCGCCAGCGCTCGCGCGTTGGCGAAGGTTTCGGCGAAGGTCGGGAACAGTGGGGCTTCGCTTGCGCCGCACAGCACCACGTCCGCTTCGCCGGATCGGATCAGCCGCACCGCGTCCGCGATCGCCTGAGCACCCGAGGCGCACGCCGTACCGACTGCTGAGGTGTAGCCGCGGAGGCCGAAGCGGATGGCGATCCGGGCGGCCGGCATGTTGGGGAGGATGCCGGTCAGGAGGTAGGGGCTGACGGCGGCACGACCGCGTTCGGCCCGGGCCAGGACCTGTTGCTCGAGCGTCGCCATACCGCCGACGCCGCCGATGATCACGCCGATGCGGTCGGGATCGACGTTGTCGCCGACGACCAGGCCGGCGTCGTTCAGTGCGTCCTCGGCCGCCAGCTGTGCAAGGACGACCGTCCGATCCATCACCTTGCCGTCAGGGCCGGAGGCGATCTTGCCCGTGTCGATCGGCGGGAGGATGCCGGCGAGCTCGACGGAGTTCGCGATCGGGTGGTCCGCCGGTGGTCTGACGATGCCCGATCGTCCGTGCAGCAAGGCGTCGTACACCGTCTCCATGCCTCGGCCGACGGGCGTGATCAGCCCGATCCCGGTGATCGTCACGCCGCTGCCCGGCGCGGTCATGCCTCTGCCCCGGTCAGGCGCGCTTCGCGGAGTGCGACCTTGCGGACCTTGCCTGTCACCGTGACCGGGACCTCCTCCGCGCCCACCACGGTCACCGTGCGGATGATCGTTGCGACTTCCTCACCGACCGCTGCCTTCACCGCGTCCAAGCGGTCTTCCTCGGCCGCGTCCGGCGTGAGTTCGAGGAGGATGTCGGCGACGTACTCACCGTCGCCCGGCGTGATGATCACCGTGCAGTCGAGGACCTCGGGGAGGGCGGCGAGGATGCGTTCCTCGGACAGCGAGGTGAACAGTTGCGGGCCGTCGAAGCCGGCGACCGCATCGGGGATGCGATCGAGGTGGAAGTAGTGGCCGGTGTCGTCGCAGTAGGCGAGGTCGCCGGTGAGGAACCAGCCGTTCAGGCGGAAGCGGTACGTGTTGACCGAGTCGTTCCAGTAGCCGGGTGAGACGCTCGGCGACCTGAAGCCGAGCAGGCCGGGCTTGCCTGGTGGCAGTTCCTCGCCGGTCTGCGTGAGCACGGCCGCCTCGGCGAACTCGTACGGCTTGCCGATGCACCGGCCGTACTGGTCGCTGTCGCTTGTGTGCGTGATGTGGAAGCCGTTGTGGCCCATCTCGCTGGACCCGAGGCCGTCGATGAAGTGCGACCCCTTGACGGTCACGCGACCGGCGCGGCTGACGGTCTCCCGGGTGCCGACGGCAACGAGTTTGCGGATGTGTGGTTCGTGGGCACAGTCGCCGGTGTTGAACCACATCCGGACCGAGTCGAGGTCATGGCGATTCAGGTCCTCGCGGGCCAGGCCGGCCCAGGTGACGGCGAATCCATAGACGGAGTGCGGTTTCCAGCCTTCGATGTGGTGGAGGACGTTCGGGGCATCCTGGCTGGACAGCAGCAGCATCTCGGCCCGGTTGCCGAGGACCTGGTTCACCATCAGGACCGTGGCGGTGTGCGGGATCGGGAGGGCGTTCAGGATCCTGTCGGTGCCTTGCGCCTGCGGCATCGTGAGCAGGTGCTTCAGAGCGGCGTACAGAGTGGTGTGGGTGTGCATCACCGCCTTCGGTACGCCGGTCGTGCCGCTGGTGTGGGTGATCACGACAGGGTCGTCGGCGTGGTGCCGGTAGTGCTCCGGCGCCCTGGCCGGGTCCGCCGTCCCCAGGTCGCGCGGCTCGCCGAGGATCGGTGCCTCGTGCAACAACTCGCGGTGCGCCGCGTCCGCGAGTACGCCGGTTGCGCGGAGGCGGCGGATGAACTCCTCGGCGATGAGTGGGCTCATCTTGCCGTTCATCAGTGCGGGGATCGCGCCGACCCGGGTCAGCGCGAGGAAGCTCAGCACGATGTCCTGCGCCTCGGTCGCCCAGATCGCGACCACGTCCCGGCGTCCGATGCCGTGCTCGTGCAGCCACGCCGTACGGGCCTGGACCCGCTCGTCCAGCTCGCCGAGGGTCAGTGGGCGCTCGGCCGGGTAGTGGTCGACGGGTGTGTCGAACGTCAGGCCGGGGCCGTTCAGGTCGGCACCGTGGGCGATGACCCTCGCCAGGACGTTGCCGGTTCCGATCGCCGGGTCCGCGGCGAGCCGGGCTCTCAGGCTCTTCATATCGGGTCTCCCCCACTCACGATCCGGGCGGACGCCTGGTCGGCACCCACCTCCACGATCAGGACCTGGTCGGCGTCCCCATCGCCGATCAGCAACGCGGCCTCGTCCTCGCCACCGTCGGTCACACACACGACCGGACCGCGCAGGTCCCACTTCGCCGCGATCCAGCCGGCGATGCTGTTCGGCACCGACTGGAAGAAGAACAACGGACCGATGCGCTTGCCCTCAGCAACCGCCTGGCGTACGTGCTCCGCACTCACGCTGTCCCCGTCACTCACCAGCACGATCCCCGTCCGGGTTTCGCGTGGCTCCGTCAGCCGGCTCATGCATCGCTCAGCCACCACCGCGGCCAACGGGTTGAACACCGACACCACGAACCCCGGCACCACCGGCGGCCCTGCCGCGATGTCATCACCCGGCTCCGGCCAGTAGCCCTCACCGCGCACGACGAGGTCATGAACTTCCAGCAACTCGCTCATCCCGCCCGCACCACCAACGCGGTATTGGCGCCCCCGAACGCCGAGTTCACCGTCATCCCGTACGCCGACGCGGCCGACCGAGGCGCATCCAGAATCAGATCCACCGAACACGCGGGATCCGGCTCGAGGAACCCGGCGTTCACGGGCAACTTCCCCTCCCGCAAGGCCTGCACAGTCACCACGAACTCCACCAACCCCGAAGCCTCCAACGCATGCCCATGCAGCCCCTTCGTCGAACTCACTGATGGGCTACTGCCGAACACTGTGTTGATGGCAGCGGCCTCGGCTGCGTCGGCGAAGGGAGTGCCGGTGGCGTTGGCGTTGAGGTAGCTGATCGCGTCCGCTGGTACGCCGGCCTTCGCCAAGGCTGATCGGATCGCGGTGGCCAGGCCTCGGCCGTCCGGGGATGGCTGGCAGGGGTGGTAGGCGTCGCCGGCGCGAGACCAGCCGAGGAGTTCGGCCAGGCCATCGCCGGCTTGGAGGACTACTGCGGCTACGCCGTCGCCCAGGAGCAGGCCGCGGCGATTGAGGCTGAACGGGCGGACTGTGTTGTCGTCGGCCAACGCCCGCCCGGCGTCGAAGAGGGCGAACTGGTGTGGTTCGACCAGATACGCGGCCGCTACGACGACGCGATCGACGCGGCCGGTGCTGATGAGGGTTCCGGCGTCGGCGAGCGCCGTACTGGCTGAGACGCAGGCGCTGGTGTAGATGCGACGTTGCCCGAAGTCGCAGGCCGGCGCGGAGTGGAGTGCGAGCAGGAGTGGCGTCGTACTGCGGTCGACGCCGGCTTGTGCGCAGGCGGTGGCGATCGCCAGGTCCAGTTCTTCTTCCAGCGTGCCGGTTTCGGCGGCCACCGCGGCGTACCGGACTCGGCGCTTGCTCGTGTCGAAGCGCCGTACCTCGGTGAACGCCGGGGCGCCGGTGAGCTGCGCCTCCGGACCGCGGCCGAGCGCGGTCAGGATCGAGAGGCCGGTGACGGAGACCGGTCGCGCTTCAGACATGGCTGGTCAGCACCTCGGCGATCACGGTAACTGCGTCGTCGACGGTGGTCATCCGCTCGAGTTGGTCGTCTTCGAGCTGTACGCCGTACCGCTGCTCGACCTGATGGACCAGCCAGGCCAGCTCCATCGAGTCGATCCGGTCCGTGCCGGGTGGCCGCTCGCCGAGGCCGGCGAGCCAGCTGATGATCTCGTCCCGCCCGGGCGGTGGTGGGTTCGAGTTCATCAGACCTGCTGAGCTACCCGGCCGGCCACCTCGGTGGTGAACTCGCCGACCGTCATCAGCGCGAGCTGCTCGGACTCGTCGTCGGAGAACCTGACCCCGAACCGATCCTCGACCCGCACCGACAGATCCGCCAGCGCCAGCGACTCCAGGTCCACGCCGGCCGGGCCGAGCGTGGTCTCGTCGTCGATGCCCTCGGTGTCGTAGTTCATGTCCTGCAGTTGCGCGATGACGAAAGCGCGAACCTCGTCCTTCATCTTGTTACCTTCTTTCGGTGGGTGATTCGGTACATGTCTGGGTGGCGCCGGCCGGTGCCGAGTCGCGCGCCACGGCCCACGCGCTGCTGCTCGACCTCGCGGGCACCCTGGTCAGGTCGCCGTCGCTTCATCACGCGGACAACGGGCAGCCGTACGTCGACGGGCTGGCCGTGAGCGTCAGCCACAGCCGCGATCTCGTGGTGGTTGCCGCGTCCCTGTCGGGTCCGCTCGGCGTGGACGTCGAGGACGTCCACCCCCGCGAGGTCACCGCCCTCGCGCACCGCTGGTTCGACCCCGCCGAACTCCAGTGGATGTCGGAGCAGCCCGACCACCTGATCGCCTTCCTCCACCTCTGGACCGCCAAAGAAGCAGTAGGCAAAGCCCTCGGCCAGGGCCTCAGAAACTCCGGGCTCCGCCGCCGCATGCCACTCGGTGGTGGCGCGGTCGACTCGGAGCCCGGGCTGGTGGTGACGTACGTGCCGTGGGAGGGGGCGGTGGTCGCGCTTGCTGCCGGTGCCGGTCTCACGGAAATCGTGCTGACCGCGCATCACGGGGTGGCCCTGCGGAGGACTGTGACGTCTCGGACTAGTTTTCCGGTGGTGGTTCGGGGCAGTTGATCGAGGATGCGGAGGGTGCGGGGGCGTTTGTAGGAAGCGAGGAGTTGGGCTAGTTCGACTTCCAGGTGGGCTGCGTCGCGCGGGCGGTTGAGTTGCAGGTAGGCGGTGATCGCGCCGTCGAACACGACGACGGCTGCCTCGACACCGCGGAGGGTGCCCAGGGTGTACTCGACCTCCGTCAGGTCGACCTTCAGGCCGCCGACCGAGACCTGCGAGTCGAGGCGCCCCTTGATGCTGACCAGACCGGTTTCGGGATCGACCACAGCGGCGTCACGGGTACGGAGCCAGCCGTCGGACCATCGCGCCGGATCGGACAGCCCGAGGTACGGCGATTCAGCCCGCCGGACCTGAAGTTCGCCGTCGACGGCACGGACCTCGATCCCCGGAGCCGGCCGGATCGCCGGGCGATGGTCGCCGTACAGGTCGGTGCCGATGACTCCGACCTCGGTCATCCCGTACATGTTCCCGAGCGGTACGCCGTACTTGTCCTCGAACGACTGTGAGACCGCGGCCGGCACCAACTCGCCACCCGTCGTCATCCGCTTGAACTGCGGCAACTTCGGCGGCTCCTGGACCGACGCGAGCAGCCCGATATGGAAGGGCACCCCGAGAACCGTCGCCGGCGACGTCCCCGTAGCGATCGCCTGCACGATCGCGTCACCCGTCAACCGCGCCGGCGGCACCAACTCGACCCCGGCATGCAAGCCGTAGAGCAGACCTCCGACCAGTCCGAGCACATGCACCATCGACGGCAGCAGAATCAACCGCTCACCCCGCACCGGCACCCCGTCGATCCGCGTGTACCGCAGTACCTCCTCGACGAGATCCTCCGCCGTCCGGCCGATCACCTTCGACGGCCCCGTCGACCCGGAGCTCAGCTGGACGACGGCGTGTGCGGTCCCGGCCGGATGACCCGAGTAGCTGGCCACATCGGTGTGCACCTCGACGAACGTCCGCAGCCCCGACTGCACCGGCCGCTCCGGCGACACCACGACCTGCGGAACCAGCCGCTCGATCGCCCGCCGGACCTCGTAGTCGGTCAGCCGGTGATCCAGCAGGATCGCCTGCCCGCCACTGCGCCAGACCGCCAGCAAATGCGTCACGAAAGCCAACGAGGGCGGTAATCGTAAAGCCGCGGCACCACCGGCACGAAAACCCGCGTTGCGGAGTTCCGATTGACGATCCCGGACCAATCGGCGCAGTTTCGCGCGATCAACAGGTTCCGGAAGACGAAAGCAGATATCGGTGGCCGGACCGGCGAGCAGGACGTCGTCGACCCACTGCGCGCCCTGGGTGGTTCCGGGCACCACGACAGTACCGTGATTGGTCATCCGAGCTCCGAAGTTCGTTGCACACAAAGGATTCGAAGACCAGGACCTCCACCAAGGTCTGGCGATGACGCGACGATACGACACGATCACGCAACTGCGCTATGGACCAGAAGTGATGATCCAACTACCGTTCGCAACCTCTTGCGGAGGCTAATCCAACCGCCGAAAAGACACCGGAAACAATACATCGAGAGGTTAGGATTTCCGTCCAGGCTCAGTCGCAGTGAGGGTTTACCCCACGGACAAAGAAACAGTCCGGCAGACCGCACCGGACTATGCCGCAGAGATTGTGGCACGCAGGTACGCCGAGCTGACGCCGCTACAGTGATGGCGTTGAAACTGGCGTGCGGAGGGGCCGATGACAGCAGGTACGGAGGAGACGCCAAGGGACTGGGTTCCGGTCGAGCACAGGTGGTTCGGACTCGACCGACGGACCTTCCCGGCCGCGCTGACCAGCCTCGCCATAGCGCTGGTGCTGATCTACGGCTTGCCGGCGCTGAACGCGGCGATTCCGTGGCACAACCAGATCAAGGCCGGTCAGGTGCTCGAGCTCGGCAACGGTGCGACCGCGGTGCCACCGGTCGGTTGGCAACTGGAGAGCGGGAGCCTGACTGGCGGGAGCGCGACGAGCCTGCAGGTGAAGCTGGCCAGCGGAGGCGCCACGATCGAGCTGACCGGTACGTCGTACGACGGCACCGCGACGGCGTTCCTGGATCAGGTGGATCGGTCGGAAAGCGACACCCCGGGCGTGAGTGGGCGGCGCGGAACGCTGACGACCGGAGGCGGCCTGGTCGGAGTCGTGGAGAGCCGAACCTCGACCGGCGGTGACGGCATCGATGCTGCCTTCAAGATGGCCACCGGCGCACCCGAGGCGGTGGAGGCTGCGCCTGCGCTGCTCGTCAGCGTCCGCACCGCGCCCGGCCAGTTCGAGCAGTACCAGGACGAGGTGGCAGCCCTGCTGCGCAGCATCACCCCGGGGCCGGCCCGATGACCGACACCGCAGTGCCCGAAGGCAAGGCCGCTCAGCTCAGCGCGATCGAGGAATCGGGCTGGGGGCAACCGTTCCGGTTCCTGCAACCGCACAACCTGGCGTTCTGGGTCTACGTCCTGGGCGTCGGCGGCGGCGCCCTGACGATGCTTCGGTACTTCGGGCCGCGAGCCTCGTTCTACACGCCGGCCCTGGCCGGAGGCATCCTCCTCTTCGCGCTCTACCTCGTGCCGTGGCTGCTGCTTCTGCGCCATCACAACCGTTTCACCGCCCAGCCTGCCGGGCTGCTGGCGACCGGCTTCGTCTGGGGTGGCGTCGCCGCGACGTTCTGGATCGCACTGCCGGCCAACCAGGCGTTGCTGGAGATCTGGGCGAAGGCCGGCGGCAGCTCCTTCGGCGGGGACTGGGGCGCCGGACTCACCGCGCCGATCAACGAGGAGTGGGGCAAGGCACTCGGGTTGGTGCTGCTCATCGGCCTCGCGCCACGCCTGGTCCGCAGCGCGTACGACGGGTTCATCATCGGCGCGTACATCGGTCTCGGCTTCCAGGTGTTCGAGGACGTGCTCTACGTCTACAACGGCGCGACGCAGTTGTTCGGCGTCGACCAGCTCGGCGCGTCAGTGCGGGTGTTCCTGCTTCGGGGCGCGGCCGGGATCGTGTCCCACGCCCTGTTCAGTGCGATCTTCTGCGCCGGCCTGATGTGGGTTCTCGGCCGGACCCGCGGCGAGCGCAGCGTGGTCAGAGGCGTACTCACCATGCTGATGGCCATGCTGTTCCACTTCGCCTGGGACGACATGGCCGGTCTCAGCGGCGGTGGTGTCGCCGCGGCCGGGTTGCCGTTCGTGATCGCGGCCATCGAACTGACGGCGCTGTTCTACGTCCTGCGGCACGCCGCCCGGCAGGAACGCGTCTGGACCCGCGCCCTGCTCGCCCCCGAACTCGCAACCGGCGCCCTCGACCCGGCTCTGCTGGACGCGGTCAGCGGCCTGAGAAGAGATCGCAAGGCGTACCGCAAGCACCTCCACAGCCGCCGCAAGGCCCGGCACCTGCTGGAAGCCGCCACCGACCTGTCCCGCGAGCTGGCCCGGGCCCACGGCGCCGAAACTCCCGGTGTAACCCACGCCCGGTCCGAACTCCTCCGCCTTCGCTCCCCCGCCTAAGTGGCAGTGTGGCTGTGCTCAGGCGGACGCGGTGCGCTGGGGCGGGGCGCCGAGGGTGGCCAGGGCGTCGGCTACTCGACCGTGGGCATCCTCGAGCGCAGCCCGGGCCGCCGGGATGGTGGCGCCGGTGAGTAGGTGGACGAGGGCCGGCTTCAGTTCGCCTTCGGCCGCGGCCAGCGCGGCTTCGCACGCCTGCTCGTCGGCGCCGGTTGCCTCGGCGAGGATGCGCAGCATCCGGCCGCGGAGCTTCTTGTTGGTGGCGACCAGGTCGACCATCAGGTTCGACCAGGTCCGGCCGAGCTTGATCATCAGCGTGGTGGAGAAGGAATTGAGGATCAGCTTCTGCGCCGTGCCGGCCTTCAGTCGCGTCGATCCGGCGATGACCTCAGGCCCGGTGTCCGCGGCGATCACGATGTCGGCCAGCGGCGCCAGCGGAGCGTTCGGGTTCGACGTCACCAGCACGGTGGTCGCACCGGCCGCCCGGGCCGCCTTGAGGGCCCCAGCGACGTACGGCGTACTCCCGGAGGCAGCGAGCCCGATGACGATGTCCTGGCCGGTCACAGTGGCCGCGTCCGCGGCACCGCCGTCCTCGGAGTCCTCGACGTTCTCAACCGCGCGGAACAGCGCGTCCATCCCGCCGGCGTGGTGCGCGACCACCAGGTCCTCGGGCGTGTGGAAAGTAGGCAGCAACTCGGCGGCGTCCAGTACGGCGAGGCGTCCCGACGTCCCGGCGCCGAAGTAGTGCACCCGACCGCCGCCACGGACCGCCTCGACGGCGGCATCCACGGCCTTGGTCAGCTCGGGAATGACCAGTCCGACGGCGCCCGCGACCCGTGCATCCTCGTTGTTCACCAACTGCAGGATCTCGGACGTCCCCACCGCATCGATGGCGAGCGTCCTCGGGTTGCGCTGCTCTGTCGGTGAGGTCACAGCTTCGATGTTAGTTTCCTACTGAAGGATTTTCAATTCCGTTCATCCTTGACAGGAAACCGTTGGCGTCACTCAGAGCCCTTGAGCCGGTGACCACGGACCGAGGTGGCCGTCTCCTCCAGCGCCTTGCGCGCGTCCGGCAGCACCTGCTGCGCGACCCCGATGAACAGGCAGTCGATCACGGTCAGTTGCGCGATCCGGCTGGACATGGCCCCGGACCGGTACGTCGTCTCCCGGGCGGCCGTGGTCAGCACCAGATCCGCCGTCTTGGCCAGCGGCGAGCGGGGGAAGTTCGTCACCGCGACCGTGGTGGCGCCGTGCTTGGCCGCCTCCTCGAGCGCCTCGACGACCTCGACCGTCGTACCGGTGTGGGAGATGCCGATCGCCACGTCGCCGTCCCCGAGCAGGGCGGCGCTGGGCAGCGCGACGTGGACGTCGGACCAGGCGAACGCGACCCGCCGGATCCGGTGCAGCTTCTGCTGCAGGTCGAGCGCCACGAACGCGCTCGCACCGAAGCCGTACAGGTCGACGCGAGGCGCGTTCACGACCGCGGTCACGACCTTGGCCAGGGCGTCCACGTCGACCTGCTGGGCGGTCTCACGGACCGCCCGCTCGTCGGCGAACGCGACCTTGCTGACAACGTCGGCCAGCGAGTCGCCGGGCTCGATGTCGCCGCCCACCTCGGGTCGCGCACTCTCCTGCGCCGACTGGGCCGCCAACTGCAGGCGGAGCTGCGGATAGCCCGGGACGCCGATCTGCTTGCAGAACCGGATGACCGTGGTCTCCGAGGTGGATGCCACCTCGGCCAGTTCGGAGATCGTCATCGCGGCCACTCCGCCCGGGTCCGCGAGGACCGCGTTCGCCACCCGCTGCTCGGCCGGGGCCAGCGCGGGCATCACCGCGCGGACCCGGACCAGCAGCGGCCCCGTGGGTTCTGGAGAGGTCGTTGAATTCATGACAGCCACGGTACGGCGCCTATGCACGAAGTGGGGTCACCGACGCGAAAGTCTCCAACCTGAGGCGACAAATGATTCAGGCGTTCGCTCTCCGTCGAGAAGAACATCGCGTCCGTGCGTGATCTTCACACCGTCGACGTACACACCGCGGCCCTGATACAGCGGATCGGAGGCGTACCGCCACCGGATCGTCTGCGCACCCTCGCCGAGTTCGGCCGACACTTGGTGCCAATGCCGGTCGCCGGAGCCGCTGATCGACCCGTCGGTGTCGATCACGGTTCCGCGGTCCCGCACGGTGAACGGCAGCTTCGTCCAGGTGGTCCCGTCCGTGGACGTCTCCAGGTAGAGCAGATCCGTGTCCTCGGTGTCGACGAACAGGTCGAACGCCAGCTTCGCTCCCCCGGCCGGTACGGCGACCTGCGTGGCCAGGGTTGTCGTCGCGTTGTCCGTCGTACCGGAGAACCAGGCGTCCTTGCCGTGCTGCGGACCGACGCCGAGCGCCAGGGCAAGCCCTTGCACGACAGCCCGGCGAGCCGGGTTGTTGCTGCCCCAGTTGCGGCTCGGGTGGACCCGGTTGGTCAGCAGGATGGCGAATGAGCGCGAGTCGAAGTCGATCACGATCGACGTCCCGGTGTAGCCGGTGTGGCCGGCCGTCCGCGGCCCGGACAGGCCGCCCATGTACCAGCGCTGGTTCAGCTCGAAGCCGAGGCCGTGGTCGTTGCCCGGGAAGGCCTGGTTGAAGTTGGTGATCATCGCGGTCACCGAGGATTCCTTCAGGATCCGGGCACCACGGTAGCTGCCGCCGTTCAGAAAGGTCTGGGCCAGAACGGCGAGGTCGTCGGCGGTGCTGAAGACGCCGGCGTGACCGGCCACGCCGTCCAGCGACCAGGCGTTCTCGTCGTGCACCTCACCCCACACCATGCCCCGCGGCGGCGCGGTCTGATACTCCGTCGCGGCGATGCGCGGCTTCTTCTTCGGGTCCGGGTTGTATCCGGTGTCGCGCATCTGCAGCGGCTTGGTGATGCCGTCGGCAACCAACTTGTCCAGCGTCTTGCCGGTCACCCGGTGCGCCACCTCGCCGAGCGTGATCAGGTTCAGGTCGCTGTAGAGGTAGGTGCTGCCGGGCGGATTCTGCAGCTTCGCGGTGAGCGCCAGTTGGAGCCGTTCCTCCGGCGTCTTGCCGGTGCTCCACAACGGCAGCCAGGCCGGGAACCCGGTGGTGTGCGTGAGCGCCTGCCGGACCGTGATGGCTGCCTTCCCGTTCGCGGCGAACTCCGGCACGTACGTCGCGATCGGGGTGTCGAGGTCGACCTTGCCCTTCTCGACCAACTGCATCACCACGATCGAGGTGAACAGCTTGGACACCGAGGCCATGTCGAAGATCGTGTCGGTGCGCATCGGGATCTGCTGGTCGGCCGGCAACTCGGTGCCATTGCCGTCGGCGTACTTCAGCGCCATCCCGGTGGCGGTCCGGGTCACGACCTTCCCGTCGTGGCCGAGCAGCGTGACCGCGCCGGCGTACAGGGGCTTCGCCGCACCGTTCGGGCGGGTCCAGCCGTCGACCTGGGCGAGCGCCGCGTCGATCGGTGCCGGGTCCAGGCCGGCCTTCGCCGGGGTCGAGTCACGCAACAGCGTTCCCTTCGGTGCGTAGCCGTCGTACGGCTGGTCGAACCGGCCAGATCTGTTGCCATTGGCAACTGCAGGGCTTGCCATCGTCAGCATCACCGCAGAGGCTATCGTGAGCGCCACCGCGCGGTTCACCGGTGGGCTCCCTTGTAGAGCAGGTACTTGGCGCGGCGCGCGGTCCATGCGTCGGTCTCGGACTTCCACGCCGCGACGATCTGCTCCGCGGTCGCGTCGGCCATCAGCATGGTGCGGAACCGGTCCGACCCGGTCAGCAGGTCGATCCACCGGCCTGGCGGGTTCTCGGCCCGCCAGGTGAAGTCCGGGTAGAGCTTGCGGGCCTCGACGATCATGTGCGTCGCCGCGGTGATCGCCTCGACCCGGGACGGATCGGTGATCTGCACCTGGACGCCGCCGCAGAGCAGGTTCGCGTTCTTGCTGATCGTCGGGGTGAAGTACGCCTCCCGGAACTCCACGCCCGGGATGGTCTTCTGCTGCAACGCCTGCGCCCACTTGTAGTCGACGTACGGCGCACCGATCAGCTCGAACGGCCGGGTCGTACCGCGTCCCTCGGACATGTTGGTCGCCTCGAACAGGCACAGGCCCGGGTAGACCAGCGCGGTGTCCGGGGTGGGCATGTTCGGGCTCGGCATCACCCAGGGCAGCCCGGTGTCGTCGTACAACTGGTCCCGCGTCCAGTTCTGCACCGGGATGACCTTGAGTTCCTTGAGCCGTGCGCCTCCTGCGTCGAGCGGCAGGTACTCGGCGTTGAAGAGCCGGGCGAGCTCGCCCACCGTCATGCCGTGCTGCTGGATGATCTCCTCCTTGCCGACCCCAGAGGTGAACCCGGGCTTCATCATCGGGCCGCGGGCGTACCCGCCGACCGGGTTCGGCCGGTCCAGGACGACGAACCGGGCGCCCGTGGTGATGGCCGCCTGCATCGCCGAGTACATGGTCCAGATGTAGGTGTAGAACCGCGCGCCGACGTCCTGGATGTCGAAGACGACCGTCTCCACCCCCGACTTGGTGTAGAGATCGATCAGCTTGTCCACGGTCGCGCCGTACGCGTCGTACACCATGATCCCGGTGCGGGGATCGACGTGGTCGCCCTCGGATCCGCCGGCCTGCGCCGACCCGCGGAAGCCGTGCTCCGGGCCGAAGACCGCGACGATGTTGACCTTCCCGGAGGCGTGCATGGTGTCGACGATGTGGTTGAAGTCGGGCAGGATGCCGGTCGGGTTGCTGATCACCCCGACCTTCTGACCGGCCAGCGCCCGCCAGTCGTCCTTGGCCAGCACCTCCGCGCCGGTCATCACCGCCTTGCCCCCTTGTGAACCGCCGGCGTGAGCAGCGGGTACGTCCATCAGCGGGGCGGCGGCGAGTGCACCAGCGCCCGCCAGCAAACTGCGTCGCTTCATCAGATCTCTCCTTCGGGCAGGGCGTCAGGGACGGAACGACAGGTCGGCTACCACGGGGCGATGGTCGCTGGCCGCTTGCTCAGGAGGCACCGCGACCCGGAGGACGTGCAGTCCCGTGCCGACGGTGACGAAGTCGATCCGCTTGACCGGATCGACCGCAGGATAGGTGTTCGGGCCGCCGGAGGTCGTGCCGGCGGTCCAGCTGTCGGTGAGCCGGGTCCACAGTCCCGCGAGCTCCGGAGCGGTCGCCTCGGCGTTGAAGTCACCGGTGAGGATCTGCAGATCCTTGCGGCGGTCGCCGGCCAGGATCTTCATCGTGTCGCGGACCTGGGCCTCCCGGACCGACGGATCCGCCCGGTAGTCCAGGTGTGTGCAGTAGACGTGCACGCGGCGGCCACGGACGTCGATCTCGGCCTCGAGGAATCCGGGCGCCGGGGCCGGCACCGGGTTCGGGTCCTGGGTGGACAGCCGGGTGATCGGGTGGTTCTCGGTCCGCACCAGCGGGAACCGGGACAGCACGCCGACGCCGTACTGGCGACGCGGCTGACCGGGCGTGGGCGGGTCGAGGTCGTAGATCGGCGCGAACCCGGCGTGCATCCCGAGCGTGGCGGCCAGCTCGGCGATGGTGTCGCGCCACTGGCTGCGCGCGTCCCAGTGAACGTCGACTTCCTGCAGCCCGATCACGTCGGCGTTCAGCGCCTTCAGGGCCCGGGCGGTCCGGTCGAGGTCGAACACGTTGTCCTCGCCGGCCCCGGCATGAATGTTGTACGAGGCAACAGTCAACCGGGTCTGCCGCGGGTCGAGGCCGAGGCCGTGACCGAACGGGTGCAGGGTCACGGACGGATCGGGCTGCGCCGGGATCGCCACCGGCAGTTTGCCGGTGGGCGCCAGCTCGCCGTACAGCACCTTGGCCAGCGCCTCCATCGAGACCGCCGCGTAGCCGTAGGTCGCGAGCGTGGTCGACGCGGACGGGAAGTAGGCGACGTCGTACGGATCGCGGACGGCGACCAGGATCACCGGCCGGCCGGTGGCGAGCAGGGCGTTGACCAGCTTCTGCTGCTTAGCCAACTTGTCAGTGACCTCGGTGTCCCAGGCCTTCATCGTGAGTACGACGGTGAGGTCCGCGTCCGCCGATGCGGCGACGGCATCGTCGATCTTGGCGTCGGTCGGCGTCGCTCCCGTGTCCTTCACGACCGCCGTCGCTCCGCGGTCCTGCAGTGCGGTCCCGAGCGCTGCCGGGCTGTAGCCGGCGACAAGGATCTTCCGCGGCGCCGGAGACAGTGGGAGCAGGCCGGCGTCGTTCTTCAGCAGAGTCGTACTGCGATCCGCGATCCGCTGGGCGGCGGCGTAGTTCGCCGATGTGCCGACCACCTTCGCGACGCGGGCGAGGTCGACGTACGGCTGGTCGACGACGCCGGTCCGGAGCTTCAGCTTCAGGATCCGCTCGACGCTCTGGTCGATCCGGGCCTCGCTGATCCGCCCACCACGCACCGCGTCCAGCACCGAGTTGTACGCGAGCCCCGGGTCGACCGGCATCAGCAACTGGTCGACACCGGCCTCGATCGCCCGGAGCGGGATCTCGGCGTCGCCGTACTTGTCCCGCACGCCCTTCATGCCCAGCGAGTCGGTGATCACGACTCCGTCGAACCGGAGCTGCTCGCGCAGGATCCCGGTCAGGATCGGCTTGCTCAGCGTCGCCGGGTCCTCGGCCGGGTCGAGGGCAGGCACGACGATGTGCGCGGTCATGATCGATTCGATCCCGGCCCGGATCGCCGCCTCGAACGGCGGCCGGTCGATCCGCGTCCACTCCTCCAGCGTGTGGCTGATCACCGGGATGCCGGTGTGGCTGTCGGTCGCGGTGTCACCGTGGCCGGGGAAGTGTTTGGCGGTGGACACGATCCGCCCGTCCCGCTGGTACCCCTTCACCTGCTCGGCGGTCAGGGCGGCGACCACCGCAGGATCAGATGAGAAGGACCGGACGCCGATCACGGGGTTCAGCGGGTTGACGTTGACGTCCGCGACCGGGGCGAAGTCGGTGCTGATCCCGACTGCCTTCAGTTCCCGGCCGCCGATTCCGGCTGCCTGGCGAGCATACTCCGCCGACCGGGTCGCGCCGAGCGCCATCGCGCCCGGGAACTGGATGGCCGGTGGTCCGACCCGGAACACGACGCCGTGTTCCTGGTCGGTGCTGATCTGCAGCGGTACGCCGGTGTCGTCCAGCGCAGCGCTCTGCAGTCCGTTGGACAGCCGGGCGATCTGCTGCGGGTCCTTCACCGAGTCGGTCCAGGCGAAGTAGATCACCCCGCCGAGGTGGAACTTGCGCACCACTTCGGCCGGCGTCGCGACGCCGTACAGGCTCGTATTGCGGGCATCGGCCGTGTCCGCGGTCGGTCCGTAGGCGTAGCAGACGAACAGCTGGCCGACCTTCTGCTCCAGCGTCATCCGGCGCAGGGTCTCGCGGACCCATCGGTCGGTACCTGCTTGGGCGGTGGTTGTTCCGGCAACCGTCGTACCGGCGACTGCTGCCGCCGCGAGTCCGAGGGTCTGACGTCGGGTCAGGTGCAAGGCGAAAACCCCCACAAGTAATTGAATTACAGGCGCTCCCCCGCGACGCGAAAGTTACCCACATGCCCACGGTGGGTCAAGACTTGACTACGAAACTGACGCTGCTCCTACGTACAGATGAACAGGTAGTACTGAGTGAGGGGGTAGTGCACCCGCGCTTAGGGGTGCGGCGTGTACGGCGTATCGGGGGTGCACTACCTGTCCGTCTGCACGCCATCGCCACTGGTCAGACGGAGATGGCCACCGAGGGGCGGAGCTTGGCGGCCGCGGCGAGGGCCTCGTGAGCGGGGTTGCCGAGGAACTGCTCGATCAGGGCCTGGTCGGCCGGCTCGTGGACACGGGGCAGGGCGATCTGCTCGTACGCCGCCTGGAAGCGCGGACCCCAGTGACGGGTGCCGAGCCGGGCGGTCCGTGAGCAGTTGTCGACCATGTAGGCGACGTCGCGGGCGTGCATGTAGGGCAGCAGCGAGTCGACCGCCTCGATGACGGATTCGTTCACGATCTCGGACCAGGCGTGGCCGCGGGCCGCGAACTCGTCGAGTTGGGCGACCATCGTGGCCACGAACAGTCCGGCGGTGAGCGGGTCGATCCCGGTCCGCACCGACGTACGGCGGGCGTGCACCGCCGTACTGTGCGACCACATCGGGCTGCCGGCGATCGGGGACATCGGGCGGGTGGCGAGGCGCTGCTCGGCCAGGATCACGCTGCGTAGTTCGGTGCCCTCGGCAACTTCGTCGTAGATCTCGGCGACCAGGTCGCGAGCCGGCCGGTAGGCGACGGAGTAGGCCCGGTCGAACAAGTCCTCGTCACCCGTGGCGCCCCGTACCGCCGCCAGGCCCGAGTCCGAGATGGTGCGGGCGATCGGGCCGGTGATCGACTCGGTGGATCGCTCGTACGCCGTCACCGGATCGGCGCCCGCGATGACGAAGTGGCGATAGAGCGCCTCCACCAGACCGTGGACCGCGCCGAGCAGGATGGCACGCTCGCCGACGATGTCGGACCGGTACTCGTCGGCCAGCGTGGTGGCGAACGTGTACGGCGATCCCAGGCCGATCGACCAGGCCAAGGCACGGTCCGTCGCGTGGCCGTCCGGGTCCGCATGGACGGCGATGCTCGCGTTGATGCCGGCGCCGTTGACCGTCGCGCCCTGCTGGTACAGGCGGCGTACCGAGTCGCCCATTCCCTTCGGGCACACGGCGATCACCGGATGACCCGCGGGGAAGTCGCTGCCGATCGACTGCAGATGACCCAGCAGGAAGCCGTGCGAGAGCCCGATCGTGGCACCGGGCTTGAGCACCGCGAAGATCCTCTCGTGCTCGGCGGCCAGCGCTGCGTCGGCGATGAGCAGGATCACGAGGTCCGAGTCCGCGGCGACCGCCAGCCAATCCCCGAGCGTGCCGTTCTCCTCGGTGAAGCCGTGCGCGCGGGCATCGTCCGCCGATCGCGAACCCGGCCGCAGCCCGACGGACACGACCACCTCGGTCCCGGCCAGCGAGTCCCGCAGGTTCTGGGCCTGGGCGCTGCCTTGCGGCCCCCAGCCCAGGACACCGATCCGCCGTACGCCGCGCAGGGCCCGCGGCAGCAACGGGAACAGGTCACGGCCGCCACGGACGATCGTTTCCGTCCCGCCCGGAACCGTCATGGTCTCGGTCCGGAAGACCGACGAGGTGAGGGTGCTCATGACCTTCAGTTAAGGTCGATCAGAGGCGTTGCAGCAAGCGCAACATCTGCACCGGGCCGTTGCAGGAGATGAAACATGGAGCATCGCGAGCTGGAGCTGTTCCTGCATCTCGCCCGCACGCTGAACTACGGACGCACCAGCCTCGAGTGCCACGTCAGCGCCGCGACCCTGACCCGGACGATCCAGCGACTGGAGACGCGAGCCGGTGCCCGCCTTCTCGACCGTGGACCGCGTGGCGTCGTACTGACCGCTGACGGTCGCCGGTTCACGGCGTACGCCGAACAGGCCCTGGCACTGTGGGACGACTATCGCGCGGGCGCGGGTGAGGCCGCGGATCTCACTGGCGAGCTGCGGATCTTCGCCACGGTCACCGCCTGCCAGGCCATACTGCCCGACCTGCTCGCTCCGTTGCGCGCAGCGCATCCCCAGATCCGGCTCGATGTCCGGACCGGCGACGCGGCCGCCGCGCTGGCGAGGCTCGACGAGGGCGAGGTGGACGTTGCCGTGGCGGGCATCCCGAAGCGGTTGCCGCAGTCCATGGTGATGCGCACCGTTGCCGTCACCGACCTTGTGCTCGTCACCGCCCGTGGCAGGAAGGCGGACGGATCGTATGTCGTGCCGGCGCGCGGGCTGGTGCGGGACGCGGCGTTCCGCTGGTTCCGGAAGGCCGGCGTGAAGCCGGTCATCGCGGCTGAGCCGGACGGTCACGAGGCCCTGCTGGCGCTGGTGGCACTCGGTTGTGGCACAGGCGTCGTACCTCGCCTGGTGCTCGAGTCGTCGGCGGTCCGCGACCGCCTGGTCGAGCGGCCCTCGGACCCGCCGCTCGACCCCCTCACGATCGGGCTGTGCGCGCGCCGCGCTGATCTCCACCGCCCTTTGATCAGCGCCCTCTGGGGCGTGCGACCGTAGCTCCGGGGCCGAGCTCGGCCAGCCGCCGTTCCGGGGCGGGCGCCGCGTCGGCGAGCAGCTGGGTGTACTCGTGCTGGGGATTGAGGATCACGTCGTCGGCCGGGCCGTGTTCGACCACCTCACCGCGGTACAGCACCATGATCTCGTCGCTGAAGTGCCGCGCGGTCGCGAGGTCGTGGGTGATGTAGAGGACCCCGAGGTTCTCCTCGCGCTGCAGGGTTGCGAGCAGGTTGAGAACACCGAGTCTGATCGAGACGTCGAGCATCGAGACGGGCTCGTCGGCGACCAGGATCGCAGGCTCGGGTGCGAGCGCGCGGGCGATCGCGACGCGCTGGCGCTGGCCGCCGGACAGCTCGTGCGGTTTGCGCCGGGCGAAGTCCTCGGTCGGTTCCAGCCGGACCCGGCGCAACAGGTCCAGCACGCGCTCGGCGACCTGTTCACGGGTGAAGTCGGGGTGATGGATCCGCACGGGACGGGCGAGGTGATGGCCGATCGTGTGGTACGGGTTCAACGACGAGAACGGGTCCTGGAACACCATCTGCACGGCCTTGCGGTACGCCGCCGCGTGCGATCCGCGATACCGCATGGGTTCGCCGTCCACGAGGATCGCTCCGGAGGTCGGCCGCTCGAGCTGCATCAGCAACTTGGCGATCGTCGACTTGCCCGACCCGGACTGCCCGACCAGTGCGACCGTACGGCCCGGCTTCAGCTCGAAGCTCACCTTGTCGACGGCGCGAAGCCTGGTGATCTGCAGACCGTCGCGCAGCCGGTACTCCTTGACCACGTCGCGCATCTCCAGGACGGTCATCGGGCCTCCAGCTCTTCTGCCATGGCGGCATCCACGGTCTGCTCGGTCTCGTCCAGCGCGACATCGTCACCGAGGCTGCCGTTCCGCACGAACCCACCCCGCTCGCCGGTCAGGCTGGGGAACGACGACAGCAGACGCCGGGTGTAGGGATGCTTGGGTCGCGTGTAGAGCGTCAGCGCGTCGTCCAGTTCGACGATCAGCCCAGCCCGCATGACCGCGATCCGGTCGCTGATCTCGAGGAGCAGCGGCAGGTCGTGGGTGATGAAGACGACCGCGAACCCGAGTTCGGACCGCAGCCTGGTGATCTCCTGGAGGATCTCTCGCTGGACGACCACGTCCAGCGCGGTGGTCGGCTCGTCCATGATGAGCACCTCCGGCTCGAGAGCCAGCGCCATCGCGATCATCACGCGTTGCCGCATGCCACCGGACAGTTCGTGCGGATACGCGCGGAGCCGGTTGCGGTCGACGCCTACGCGTTCGAGCAGCCCGGCGCAGCGTTGGCGGCGCTCCGTCTTGCCCACCTCGGGCCGGTGCGTGATGAACACGTCCTCGAGCTGCTCGGAGATCCGCAGTACCGGGTTGAGCGAGTTCATCGCGCCCTGGAACACCATCGCGATCTTGTCCCAGCGGAACGTGCGCAGCTCCTCACCGGCCAGCGCCGACAGGTCGATGTCGTCGCCGTCGTCGGCTGCGAACAGGACGCGTCCGGAGGTGATCGTCGCCGGCGGCTTCAGCAGCCGGGTGATGCCGTAGGCAAGCGTCGACTTGCCGCAGCCGCTCTCACCCGCCAGGCCGAGGATCTCGCCGCGTCGCAGGGTGAGCGAGACCTCGCGGACGGCATGCACGGTCGTCTCGGCCAGGTAGTCGATGCTGAGGTTCTCGATCCGGAGAACCTCAGCAGCCTTCATGGTTTCACCTCGCGGCTCATGGTCCACTTGGTGCGTTCGGCGCGCGTCTGGGAGCGCAGCTTCGGGTTGATGATCTCGTCGATCGAGAAGTTGATCAGGGACAGCGCCGCGCCGAAGAGCGCGATCGCCAGTCCCGGAGGTGCGAACCACCACCAGGCGCCGAGCCGGAGCGCGAGCCCGTTCTGGGCGTAGAACAACATCGTTCCCCAGGTGAAGGACCCGGACGCGCCGAGACCCAGGAACGACAGGCCCGCCTCGCCGAGGATCGCGAAGATCACCGCGAACACCACCTGCGACGCGAGCAGCGGGATCAGGTTCGGCAGGATCTCGACGAGCAGGATCCGCCAGCGCTTCTCGCCGCTGATCCGCACGGCGAGCACGTAGTCGCGACCGCGCACGCTGAGTGTGAAGCCCCGCAGTACCCGCGCGGAGCCGGCCCAACTGGTGATCGCGAGGACGGCGGCGACCAGCCAGATCGACTTGTTCGGTACATAGCTGGAGATCACGATCACCAGCGGCAGGCCGGGGATCACCAGCATGATGTTGGTGAGCAGCGAGAACGCCTCGTCGGTCCAGCCGCCGACGAACGCACCGACGATGCCGAAGAACGACGACAGCAGGAGCGTGAGCGCACCGACCACGGCGCCGATGATCAGTGAGCCGCGCGTCGCGTAGGCGAGCTGGGCGAAGATGTCCTGACCGTTCTGCGTGGTGCCGAGGACGAAGCCGTTGCCCGGACCGGTCAGCCCGATGTCTCGCACGGTCGACGGGTCGCCGACGAGCAGTGGGGCGAGGACTCCGAACAGGACGATCAGGCCGGCGATCGTCAGACCGACGGCCAGCTTCAGGGTCATCGGCGGCAGCCGGCGCCGGGCCGTCGTGACCGGCGACGGTCCTTGCGCGGTGGCCGCTTGCGCCGCCCCTTCAGTGGTGATGGCCAATCGTGTTCACCTCAATTCCTCTGAGTGCAGAGCTAGGAGCGGGCACGGGTGCGGGGGTCGATGACGCCGTACAGGAGGTCGACGAGCAGGTTCGCGCCGAGGACGGCCAGCGTGATGATCAGGAAGACTCCCTGCATCAGCGCGTAGTCGTTGTTGCCGACGGCAAGCAGCAGCGCGGAGCCGATGCCGGGATAGGAGAAGACCGCCTCGGTGACGATCGAACCGGCGACCACGAAACCGAGCGAGATCGCGAACCCCGAGATGGACGGCAGGACCGCGTTCCGGGCCACGTAGCGCGAGCGGATCCGGCGCGGGGTGAGTCCCTTCGCCTCGGCGGTGACGACGAAGTCCTCGGACAGCGTCGACACCATCATGTTGCGCATCCCGAGCATCCAGCCGCCGATCGACGACACGACGATGGTCAGCGCCGGGAGTGTGCCGTGGTACAGGACCGACCGGGCGAACGGCAGGTTCCAACCCGGCGTCACCGAGTACACGTCGTACCCGCCGTTGAGCGGGAAGAGCGGCCAGGTGCTGCCGAGCAGGAACAGCAGCAGCAGCGCGAGCCAGAAGTACGGCACCGACTGCAGCATCGTGGTGACCGGGATCAGGTTGTCGATCCAGGATCCACGCCGCCAGCCGGCCGCGCGGCCCAGCAGGATCCCGACGAGGAACGAGATCACTGTCGCGATGCCGATCAGGCCGACGGTCCAGGGCAGTGTCTGGCCGATGATCTGCGAGACCGGCGCCGGGAAGTACGCGACCGACGTGCCGAGATCGCCGGAGACCAGTTGGTGCAGGTACTTCCCGTACTGGACCCACAACGACCCGTTCGCATCCGTCCCGAGCAGCGCCTCGATCGCTGCCCGGGTCGTCGGGGTGACCGGGCCCTTGGTCGCCAGCTTCGACAGCATCAGGTCGACCGGGTTCCCCGGCATCAGCCGGGGAATCAGGAAGTTCAGGGTCAGCGCCGCCCAGAGGGCGACGACGTAGAAGGCGAGCTTTCGCAGCAGGTAATGCACGGTCGGCCCGGCCCGCGGTTACTGGGCGGGGGTGATCGTCTTGAGGACGATCCCGGCGTCCCAGGCCTTCCAGGCCGCGGGCAGGACGTAGGGGTTGTCCTTGGTCGGCCAGCCGGTCGCCCGGGAGGTGTTGAACTCGGTGAGCATCGAGTTCACGTAGACCGGGATGTAGGGCAACTGGTCCTCGATGACGGCCTGGATCTTCCCGTACTCCGCCTTCTGGACAGCCTTGTCCGTCGTACCGGCCGCGGTCGTGAGAGCCGCATCGACCGCCGGGTCGGAGAACCGGGACTGGTTGCCGGCGCTGGCGGACTTGCCGACCGGTGCCGTGTTCGGGGTCGCGAGCTTGCTGTCGTACGTGAAGTACGGGTTCGTGGACGCGCCCAGGCCGACGGAGTCCAGCGACAGCTGGAACTTGCCGTTCGTCTGCGCGGCGTTCCACTCGTTCCACGAGACCTGGCTCGGCTTCAGCTCGATGCCGATCGCGGACAGCTGCTGCTTGAGGGTGTCGTTGATCAGGATGTAGTCGCTCCAGCCCGTCACGGTCTGGATGGTCAGCGAGAGGCGCTTGCCTGCCTTGGTCCGTACGCCGTCACTGCCCTTGGTCCAGCCGGCCGCGTCGAGGAGCTTGTTCGCCTCGTCGGCGTCGGCGCTCTGCGGAAGCTTGGCGGAACCGGCGTCGGCGATCCAGTCGTCGTCGCGGCCCGGGAGCAGCAGGGTCGGCGATCCGACGCCCGCGACTCCGCCGCCGGCCAGCTTGGCGAGCTGTTCGCGGTTCATCGCCAGGTAGACCGCCTTGCGTACCGCCGGGTCGGTCTGCGGTCCGGTGCACCCGAGGCCCGAGTTGGCGCAGGTCACGATCACCGTCGTCATCACGGGGGTGTTGACGTAGGTCAGGTTCTTGCCGGACTTCATGATGTTGTCGATCCCGGGCAGGTAGGCGCTCGCCCAGTCGACCTTGCCGGCGACCAGTGCCGCGCTGGCGGCGTCCGCCGACTGCAGCGGGATGTAGCGGACCTCCTTGACGGTGGGTTTGCCCTCCTCCCAGTACTGGTCGTTCTTCGTCAGCACGTAGCTCTGGGGCGTGAACGACTTCAGCTTGAACGGGCCGGTGCCGACCGGATTGTCGTTCAGGTTCGTCGTCGGGTCCTTGATGTCCTTCCAGATGTGCTCGGGCACGATCGCCTGGTTGGCGAGGACGGCGGGCTCCTGCATGAAGGACTTCGACTTGAAGGTGAGGACGGCGGTGTCGTCCGAGGCGGCGCTGGCCGTGGCGGCGAGTCCCGACGGGTTCAGCGCGGGGGTCTTCGCGACCAGGTTGAAGGTGAAGGCCACGTCCTTCGCGGTGAACGGCTGGCCGTCGTTCCACTTGACGTCGTGGCGGAGCTTGATGGTGAGCTCGGTTCCGGCCGCGTTCCAGGAGTAGCCGGTGGCGAGGACCGGCGTCGGGTCGGACTGCTTCGCGAAGTTGTACCAGTACAGCGGCTCGTAGATGACGCCCAGCGTCGACTGGAGGGCCGTGCTGCTGAACGGATTGAAGTTCTTGGTGGTGATGTCACCGGCCGCGACGGTGATGGAGGCGTCCTTGGCGGCCGGCTGGCCGCTGTTGGCGGCGCCGGAACAGGCGCCGAGCAGGAGTGCTGTGGCGGTCACGGCCGCGGCGCTCACCAGGCGTCGCGTCCTCGTACGGTTCGTCGGATTCCGGAGCATCGATCGATTCCTTTCCGGGCCATGGTCCGCACCAAACGCGGTCCTCGGAACGCGTCACCCGGCACCCGGCCAGGGAAGCTGGCCGTAACTTAGTTGGCCTAATAAACTCCGCGCAAGGGGTTGTATCCGTAACGATTCGGCAGCGGAGCGTGGAAAGGACGGGCCGAGTCCGGGCCCGGCGCCGCGGAAGTGGCCGCCCTAGGCGGAGATGGCGAGGCCGGACCTGAGCATCATCAGCGCGGCGCCGATCGCGGCCGCGTCGTGACCGCGCTCGTCCAGAACGACCTCGGTGGCCACGCTGCGCCCGAAGGCGGAACTCATGATCCGCTCCTGCAGGATGGGCAGGTAGATCGTGCCGGCGACGGCGAAGGCCGGACCGGTCAGCACCAGGAGTTGTACGTCGTACATGTTGGTGATCACCTGGGCGCCGAGCGCCAGCCACGACGCGGAGTCCCGGATGATGGCCTCGGCCCGGGAGTCGCCGGTCAGCGCGAGGCGCGCGATGGCGGCGAAGGCCGCGACCCCGGTACGCCGGTGCGAGCCGAGGTCGAGCCCCGCCGCGCGGGCCTTGGCGACGACCGTGGCGGGACCGGCGACCGCCTCGAGGCAGCCGGTGCTTCCGCACCAGCACTGCGGGCCGCCGATCTGGACACAGACGTGCCCGACCTCGCCGGCGTTGCCGTGCGCTCCCTGGTAGACGTTGCCGTTCAACCGCAGGCCCGAACCGATGCCTTCGCTCATGAACAGCGCGGCCATCACCGACACGTCGTGGCTGGTGGTGAGCCGGGTGCCTGCGGCGGCCGCGGTCGCGTCGTTCTCGAGCAGCGCCGGCAGACCGAGGCGTTCCTCCAGGCGGCGGTGTATCGGGAAGCCGACCCAGTTCGCCATCGACGGCGGGGCCGAGGCCACACCACGGTTGCGGATCAGCGGCCCGGGACAGACGAAGCCGAGTCCGAGGACGAGGGACAGGTCGACTCCGGCACGCTCGATCAGTTCGCCGGTCTCCTGCGCGATCCGCTCCACGACCTGCTCCGGATCACTCTCGTCGCCCGGCCCGTCCCGTCGCCAGCGGGCCACCACACCGCCGGCGTAGTCGACCAGCACGTACGTCAGGCTGTCGTTGCTGAGGTGGACGCCGACGACGTACCGTGCCGTTGCCCGGATCCGGAGCATCGTGCGGGGCTTGCCGCCGGTGGACGTGCCGCGACCGGCCTCGTCGACCAGGCCGTCGTCGATGAGCCGACGGACCAGTGTGGTGACCGACGGCGCGGTGAGGCCGGTGATCTGGGTGAGTTCGACCCGGCTGAGCGTGCCCGCGGAGCGGATGCTGTCCACAATGAGGGCGCGGCTGTTCGTCGGTGCCGGGTCGTAGCCCGGTGATCGCGACGAGTCGCTGACCTGCTGCATCGGAACGTCCGCTTTCTGCCAGTTAGTTAGGTCTGTGAATATAGTGGTTACGGTGGCCTTGGAGGGCAGTGTATGCAGGACATGACGCCGAGGGAGCGCATCGCCGGGCTGGTGCTGGAGCGTCCCAGACGGCTGCTCGGGATGGAGCCGTTCATGGCCGACGTCGCCCAGGGGGTCGAGGAGGTCTTCGCAGGGCGGCGCTGCAGCCTGCTGATCCAGTTCGCCGCCGACATCGCCGACGAGATCGAGATCTGGCGCCGGTGGGTGGCCAACAACCACGTCGACGGCATCGTGATGGTGGACCTCCGAACGGCGGATCCGCGGCTCGCCGAGCTCCAGCGCCTGCAGGTGCCCGCCGTCCTGCTCGGCGGTCCCGAGCTGCAGGTGCCGATCACCAACGTGCTGGTCGACAACGCCGAGGGAGCTCGCGCGGCCGTTCGGGCACTCGCGGATCTCGGCCACCGCGACGTCGCCCGGGTCAGCGGTCCGCGCGACATGCTGCACTGCCAGGCCCGCGACACGGCGTTCATGGAGACGTGCGCACAGCGAGACGTGCACGGCCGGGTCGTCGAGGGGGACTACTCCGAGGACTCCGGCCGCGACGCGACCCGGCAACTGCTCACCGGCAGCGAGGTCCCGACGGCCGTTGTCTACGACAACGACCTGATGGCGATCGGCGGCCTGGCCGTGGCGAAGGAGCTCGGCGTCGCGGTCCCCGACCAACTGTCCGTCATCGCCTGGGACGACACCGCGGTCGCCCGGTTGGCGCACCCGCCCTTGAGCGTGGTCACCGTCGACGTCCATGGCCTCGGCACCATCGTCGGCGAGGCGATCCTTGCGGTCATGGACGGCGGCGAGGCGACGACGTACCAGGTCCCGAAACCAACCATCCGCCTCGCACAGTCGACCGCGCTCAGGACCGGCGAGGCCCGGCCGTCGTAGCGCCTGGGTAGAGCTTCGCCGGGACCAGTTGCGGCGGCAGTGGATCGGCGCCTTCCAGTTGGCGAATCAGGGCCTCGGTGCCCAGCTGGCCGAGCTCCGGCCCGGGGGTTCGCATGATGGTGAGCGCCGGGTTCGTGAGGGCCGCCATTTCCGGTGCCATCAGCAACGGCAGGACCGAGATGTCGTCGGGAACCTGATAGCCGAGGCGATTCAGGCCGGCGACCGCACCGAGCGCGGCGAACTCGTTGACGATCAGGACTGCGGTGGTGTCCGGGTGGTCTCGCAGCAATCGGCCCATGGCGTCCTGACCGGCGAGGGTCGATCCGGCGCATTCCAGTACGACGGTCTCCAGGCCGTACTCCGGGGCCACCCGGCGAAACGCGGCTTCGGAGCGCACGTACGGACCGTAGGTGCTGAAGAGGGGATCGTTGAGGTTGCCCGAGATCAGCGCCAGCCGTCGATGGCCGAGCCCGTGCAGGTAGCCGACCGCATCCTCGACGGTCCGGTCGAAGTCGATGTCCACATGCGCCAGGCCCTCCAGCGAGCTGGTCCGCCCGATCAGGGCGAACGGCGTACCCGTTTCCTGCAGAACGGTGACGCGGGGGTCGTCCAGCTGGACCTCCATCAGGACGACACCGTCGGCCAGACCTTGGCCGACCAGCTCGGTCAGTTCGCCGCCGTCGTTGCCGACCGGCCAGAGGACCAGGTGGTAGTCCTGTTTGCGGGCCGCGTCGGCGGCACTCGTGAAGAACTCGGCGGCGGAGAAACCGAACTTGTGGTCGAGCGCCGGATAGGCCATCGCGATGATGTGCGTCCGCCGGCTGGCCAGCGCGCGGGCCACCGCGTTGCGGCGGTAGCCGAGCTCGGCCATCGCCTGCTCGACCCGCGCCCGGGTCGCCGCGGTCACCGGCTTGGTGTCGTTCAGCAGGAACGACACGGTCGCGATCGACACGCCCGCACGGTCCGCGACGTCCCGCATGGTGACCATCGAATTCCTCCACGTCTGAGCCCTTGACAGCAGTGTGACCCAAGGAACATAGTCCTGTGACATCTCAGTTAAGCGGTTTACTCCCCCTAGAGCAAGCGACCGGAAATTATCCACAGCCCGTGGTTAAACGCTTTGATCGAAGGAGCCCGATGTCATGATCAGCAAGCGGATCGCCGCCGTGCTGGCCGGTGCGACGACCGTGTCGCTCGTGCTGGCCGCCTGCGGCAGCAACGGCGAGGACTCCTCGTCGTCCTCGTCCGGGGACAGCGTCAAGAGCCTCACGATCCTGGACTACTACAACAACGACCCGGACAAGTCGCTGGTGCAGAAGGGTCTCGACACCTGCGCGAGCCAGCTCGGCATCACCATCCAGCGGGAGACGGTGCCTGGTGACACCTTGATCCAGAAGGTGCTGCAGCAGGCGTCGTCCAAGACCCTGCCCGACGTCTTGATGCTCGACAACCCCGACGTACAGCAGATCGCCGCGACCGGCGCGCTGGCGCCCTTGAACGACATGGGTCTGAATGGGGACGGAGTCATCCAGGGCATGGTCGACGCGACGTCGTACCAGGGCAAGCTCTACGGACTGGCGCCGGTGACGAACACGATCGCGCTGTTCTACAACACGCAGATGTTGCAGGAGGCCGGCGTACAGCCGCCGAAGACGTGGGACGAGCTGAAGGCAGCGGCCACGAAGCTGACCAAACCCGGCCGGTACGGGATCGCGTTCAACGCCAACGCGACGTACGAAGGCTCCTGGCAGTTCCTGCCGGCGATGTGGACCAACGGCGGCGACGAGACCGACCTGAACACCCCGCAGGTGACCGAAGCCCTGCAGTTGTGGACGGATCTGGTGAAGTCGGGGTCGGCGTCGAAGAGCGTGATCAACTGGACCCAGGGTGACGCGAAGGACCAGTTCGTGGCCGGCAAGGCCGCGATGATGGTGAACGGGCCGTGGCAGATCCCGGCGCTGGACAAGTTCCCGAACATCAAGTGGGACGTGGTCAAGTTCCCGGTGAACAAGCCGGACCAGACGCCGGTCGCACCGCTCGGTGGTGAGGCCTGGACGGTCCCGCTGAACAAGGACCAGGCCAAGCAGCAGAAGGCCGCCGACTTCGTGAAGTGCCTGAACTCGGACGAGAACGAGCTGGCCTGGGCGAAGGCCCGGTTCACGGTGCCGACCAAGACCGCGCTGCTCGACCAGTACGTCAAGGACGTGCCGTCGATGAAGGCCTTCACCGAGCAGGTCAAGACCGCCCGGTCGCGGACCGGCAAGCTGGGCGACAAGTGGCCGGATGCCGCGAAGGTGATCTACCAGGCGATCCAGCTGGCGCTCACCGGTAAGGCCGCACCCCAGGACGCCTTCAAGCAGGCGTCCGGCGGCTGATCGCGATGGCGGCATCGACAGTGCTGCAGGACGACACCAAGGTGGCCGGCCCGAAGCCTGCTCGCAGGCCTCGTGGCCGGCGCCACCGGGGTGAGGATCTGACCAGGATCCTCTTCGTCCTGCCGGCCGCGGTCGCGATGATCGCGCTGTTCGGCTATCCCGTGGTGAAGAACCTGCTGATGAGCCTGCAGGACTACGGCCTGCGGACGTTCTTCACCGGGGACGCCCCCTGGGTCGGGCTGAAGAACTACAGCACGGTGGTGAACGACAACCTGTTCTCGCAGGCGATGGTGAACACCGCGCTGTTCACCATCGGCTCGATCGCCTTCCAGTTCGCCATCGGTCTGGCGCTGGCGCTGTTCTTCCATCGGCGCTTCCCGCTCAGCGGCGTACTACGGTCGCTGCTTCTGCTGCCGTGGTTGCTGCCACTGATCGTGTCGAGTGCGACCTGGCGCTCGATCCTCGAGCAGGACAGCGGCATCCTCAACCGGACCTTGACCGGGCTGCACCTGATCGACGATCCGGTGCCGTGGCTGAACTCGCCGTCGGTCGCGCTGATCGCGGTGATCGGCGTGAACATCTGGATCGGCATCCCGTTCAACGTGACTCTGCTGTACTCCGGCCTGGCCGAGATCCCCGACGAGTTGTACGAGGCCGGCCAACTGGACGGCGCGACCGGCTGGCTCGCGTTCCGCTACATCACCTGGCCGAACCTGCGGGCGGTGGCGAGCGTGCTGCTGATGCTCGGCGTCGTCTACACGATCAAGGTGCTGGACATCATCCTCGGCCTCACCGGCGGCGGTCCGGCCAACGCCACCCAGACGCTGGCGACCCAGTCGTACGAGCGGTCGTTCATCGACTTCAAGTTCGGCGAGGGCGCCGCGCTGAGCAACATCCTGATCGCGATCTCGTTCCTGTTCGCGATCTTCTACCTGCGCAGCACCCGCCGCGCTGTCGACGAATAGGAGGGGTACGACGATGACCGACTCCACTGTCCGTCGCGTGATCTACAGCGTGATCGGCGTACTGATCCTGATCGTGATGCTGTTCCCGGTCTACTGGATGCTGAACGCGTCGCTGCAACCGTCCGGGAACACACTGACAGCCGGCTTCCTGCCGTTGCACCCGACCTTCACCGGCTACAAGCGGGCGCTCAGCGAGCAGGGCGGCAACCTCGTCACCAGTCTGATCATCGCGGCCGGGACCGTCGTACTCAGCCTGGCCATCGCCACCCCGTGCGCCTACGCGCTCTCGCAGTTCCGGTCCCGCTGGGTGTCGGTCGGGCTGCTGGCGATCCTGATCTCCCAGATGATCCCGGGCATCGTGATCGCCAATGCGCTCTACACGGCGTACGAACGGATCGGGCTGCTGAACTCGATCCCGGGCCTGATCGTGGCGAACTGCGCCAGCGGTATCCCGTTCGCGATCCTGATCCTGCGCTCGTTCATGCTGTCGCTGCCGCCGTCGCTGGTGGAGGCCGCGCGGGTGGACGGCGCCGGGCTGTTCCGGGCGTTCGTCGCGATCGTGCTGCCGATCAGCAAGAACTCCCTGATCACCGCGGGACTGTTCAGTTTCCTCTTCTCCTGGAGCGATTTCCTCTTCGCGCTGACGCTGACCACCAAGGGCGGCGTGCGGCCGGTGACGCTCGGGATCTACCAGTACCTCGGCACCCAGGTGCAGAACTGGAACGCGGTGATGGCGACCGCGGTGCTCTCGGCGATCCCGGCCATCGTGCTGCTGGTCGCCGCGCAGAAGTACATCGCCGCCGGCGCCATCGGCGGAGCCGTCAAATAACCCCTTACGGACAAGGACTTTCACACTATGACGATTCGCGTACTCGTCTGGGGCGAGAACCGGCACGAGCAGGTCGAGCCGCACGTCGCCGAGATCTACCCCGACGGCATGCACAGCACGATCGCGGCCGGCATCGCGGAGAACCTCGGCGACGCCGCCAAGGTCGGCACGACCACGCTGGACGAACCCGAGCACGGACTGACCGAGGAGGTGCTGGCCGACACCGACGTACTTGTCTGGTGGGGTCACGCGGCCCACGGCGAGGTCGACGACAAGGTGGTCGAGCGCGTCTACCAGCACGTGCTGTCGGGGATGGGCCTGGTCGTGCTGCACTCCGGGCACTGGTCGAAGATCTTCGGCAAACTGATGGGGACCTCGTGCACGTTGCGCTGGCGCAGCGAGCGGGACCGCGAACTGGTCTGGACGGTGAACCCGACGCACCCGATCGCGCAGGGCGTGCCGCACCCGATCGAGATCGAGCAGCAGGAGATGTACGGCGAGTTCTTCGACATCCCGGTGCCGGACGAACTGATCTTCGTCTCGTCGTTCTCCGGCGGTGAGGTGTTCCGGTCCGGCTGCACGTTCCGCCGCGGCCACGGCAAGATCTTCTACTTCTCTCCCGGCGACCAGGACTTCCCGGTCTACCATCACAAGGACGTCCGCAAGGTGATCGCGAACGGCGTCGCCTGGGCGATGACCGACCGGCCGGAGCGGGCGGTCCCGACGCTGCTGCGCTACGAGACCGGCGACTTCTTCAACGGCCAGGGCTACAAGGGCCCGATCGAGGAGCCCGCGGATGCCTGAACCCCTGCGACTGCTTCAGGTCGGCGCCGGCGGCATGGGCCGGGCCTGGCTGCGCACGATCTCGGAGAACCCTGACGTCGTACTGATCGGCCTGGTCGACCTGGACGTCGACGTTGCCCGGGCGGCCGCGGACGAGCACGGGTACGGCGACCTTCCGGTGGCGACCTCGATCGGCGAGCTGGCCGACGGGGCCGACGCGGTCATCGACGTGACCGTGCCGCTCGCGCATCCGAAGGTCAGCGTGGATGCCTTGCTGCGTGGGCTTCCCGTGCTGTGCGAGAAGCCGCTGGCCGAGTCGGTCCGCGAATGCCTGGCGATGGTCGCGGCGTCGGAGGTCAGCGGGAAGCTGCTGATGGTTTCGCAGTCCCGCCGCTACTTCCGGGCCGGGTCCGCGTTCGGCCGGCAGATCGGCGAGCTCGGCACCATCGGTTCACTGTCGTGCGAGTTCTTCAAGGCCCCGCACTTCAGCGGCTTCCGGGAGCGGATGGCCGAACCGCTGCTGGTCGACATGGCGATCCACCAGTTCGACCTGGCCCGCAAGCTGATCGGCTCCGAGCCTGTGACGGTGTACTGCGAGTCGTACAACCCGGAGTGGAGCTGGTTCGACGGAAACGCGGCCGCGAGCGCTGTGTTTGCCTTCGCCAACGGAACCCGCTTCGCCTTCACCGGCAGCTGGTGCGCGCCCGGTCTGGAGACGTCGTGGAACGGTCGCTGGCGGGCGAGCGGCCGC
Source organism: Kribbella sp. NPDC050281 (assembly GCF_040655855.1). Classification (NCBI taxonomy): domain Bacteria; kingdom Bacillati; phylum Actinomycetota; class Actinomycetes; order Propionibacteriales; family Kribbellaceae; genus Kribbella; species Kribbella sp. NPDC050281. Next base: position 61,404 of record NZ_JBFAKS010000016.1, read on the forward strand.
GACGGTACGGCGACCTGGGACGGCGACAACCCACCGGTCGCCGAACTCGCCTCCGGCGAATCGCTGCCGGCCGTCCTCGTGGACGACCCGGAGCAGATCGCCGGATCCCTGTTCGAGTTCGTCGACGCGGTCCGAAGCTCCACGATCCCGCAGTCCGAGGTGCACTCCAACGTAATCAGCGTCGCCATGGTGGAGGCCGCCGTACGCTCAGCGTCCCTGGGTACGCCGGTCCGCGTCGCCGACGTCATCACGGAAGCTCACACCGAGGCGCTCGCAACGGTCCAGGACCCTGCCCTGCAAGCAGCTCTGCAGGCCTGGCCCAACGTGCTGAAGGCGGTCGGCCTGCACTCCTGACAGCAGAACGCCGGAGAAACTGCGGGGGTTTCTCCGGCGTTGCTGTGTTCTTCTCAGAGCTTCAGGGAAGTGGCGACCACGTCGGCCAGGGAGTGGGCGATCTCGTGGGCCGCGTCGGAGGACTCGGCCTCGACCATGACGCGGACCAGGGGCTCGGTGCCGGACGGGCGGAGCAGCACGCGGCCGGTGTCGCCCAGGCGGTTGGTGGCTTCGGCCACCGCCGTCTGGACAGCCGGGTCCGTGCCGGCGCGGGTCTTGTCGACGTTCTTCACGTTGACCAGGACCTGCGGCAGGCGCGTCATCGCGCCGGCCAGGTCGCTCAGGGACTTGCCGGTCTGGGCGAGCCGGGCGAGCAGCATGACCGCGGTCAGCGTGCCGTCGCCGGTGGTGGCGTGGTCGGACAGGATCACATGCCCGGACTGCTCGCCGCCGAGCTTGTGACCGCCCGCTTTCATTGCCTCGAGCACGTACCGGTCGCCGACCTTGGTCTGCTCGACCGCGATCTGCTCCCGGACCATCGCCTGGACGAAGCCCAGGTTGCTCATCACGGTGGCGACCACGGTGTCGTTGGACAACCGGCCGCTGTCGCGCATGGCCAGGGCCAGGATCGCGAGGATCTGGTCGCCGTCCACGAGCTCGCCGTTGGCGTCCACGGCCAGGCACCGGTCGGCGTCACCGTCGAGGGCGATGCCGAGGTCGGCACGGTGACCGAGCACCTCGCGCTGCAGACCCTCCAGGTGGGTGGATCCGCAGTCCAGGTTGATGTTCAGGCCGTCGGGTGCGGCGGCGTACGTGATCACCTCGGCGCCGAGCCGGCGCAGTGCCTCCGGCGCGGTCTGCGACGCGGCACCGTTGGCACAGTCGATGACGACCTTGATGCCGTCGAACCGGTTCGGCGCGGAGCGGACCAGATGCGAGACATAGGTCTCGAAGCCCTGGCCGTCCTCGAGCACCCGGCCGACGGCCGCGCCGGTCGGGCGCTGCCACTGCTCGTTCATCCGGGCCTCGATCGCGTCCTCGATCACGTCGTCGAGCTTGATCCCGCCGCGGGCCAGGAACTTGATGCCGTTGTCCGGCATCGGGTTGTGGCTGGCGGACAGCATCACGCCGAGGTCGGCACCGGTCGAGCCGGTCAGGTACGCCACGGCCGGAGTCGGCAGTACGCCGAGCTTGACCACGTCGACACCGGCGCTGGCCAGACCAGCCACCACCGCGGCTTCCAGGAACTCACCGCTGGCACGTGGATCCCGCCCCACAACGGCGCGTGGCCGGTGCCCTTCGAAGGCACCGGCCTCGCCGAGTACGTGAGCTGCCGCGACCGAGAGGTCGAGCGCCAGCTCCGCGGTCAGGTCCACGTTCGCCAGGCCACGGACTCCGTCCGTGCCGAACAAACGCCCCATCAGGTGATCAGCGCTTGCTGTACTGAGGCGCCTTACGGGCCTTCTTGAGTCCGGCCTTCTTGCGCTCCTTGATCCGCGCGTCGCGGGTCAGCAGGCCGGCCTTCTTCAGCCCCGGGCGGTTGGCCTCGAGGTCCGCCGCGTTCAGGCAGCGGGCCACGCCGAGCTGCAGCGCACCGGCCTGGCCGGTGATGCCGCCGCCGTTGATCCGGGCGATCACGTCGTACGAGCCCTCCAGGCCCGCCACGACGAACGGCTCGTTCACGTGCTGCTGGTGCACCTTGTTCGGGAAGTAGACGTCCAGCGGCTTGCCGTTGACGGTCCACTGTCCGGTGCCGGGCACCAGACGGACGCGGGCGACAGCCTCCTTGCGGCGACCGGTGGCCGCGGCCGGGTTGATCACCGCGACGCGACCCGTCTCGGCGCGCTGCTCCGGAGTCGGGTTCGTCTCGGAGGTGTAGGCGACCGGGCCCTCGTTGTCGATGGGGACCTCGGGGTCGAACTCTTCGGTCTCGGTGGTGATGTCGCTCACGCTGAAATTCCTCGTTTACCTGGCTCGTCGATCGCTTACTGGGCGATCTGGGTGATCTCGAACGGCTTCGGCTGCTGGGCGGTGTGCGGGTGCTCCGGACCGGCGTACACCTTCAGCTTGGTGAGCAGCTTCCGGCTCAGGCGGTTCTTCGGCAGCATGCCCCAGACAGCCTTCTCGACGGCCTTGCGAGGGTCCTTGTCGAGGATCTCGCCGATCGGCGTGGCCGTCAGACCACCCGGGTGACCCGAGTGGCGGTAGGCCAGCTTGTCCGTTCGCTTGGTGCCGGACAGGGCGACCTTGGAGGCGTTGATGACGACGACGAAGTCGCCGCCGTCCACGTGCGGCGCGAACGTCGGCTTGTGCTTGCCGCGCAGCAGGGTGGCGATCTGGACGGCGAGCCGACCGAGCGTGACGTCGGTGGCGTCGATCACGTGCCACTCACGGATGACGTCAGCAGGCTTCGGGCTGTACGTGCGCACGGTCGTTGACCTTCGTTTCTCAGAGGTTGACAAAACTGGGACGTCGGCGAGCGGTCCGCCGACGTGGCAAGGACCTGGAACGCACAACAGCAGCCCAGAATACCGGCGTCGGCACCCTGGGGTCAAAGCGAGCCCAGACCCGCCGGAGACCCCGGCTTGGAAGGAGTCGAGGACAGCACTAGTTTAGCCGTGAAGAATCAAGTCCGAACCCGCGTCCCGCCGGCTGACGATAACCCTCACTCACCAGGCGATGACGCCAGCTTCCGAAGAGGGCATTGTGACCGAACAGTCGCTCACCGTCCGGGACAACCGGACCGGCAAGGACTTCGACCTTGCCATCACCGATGGCACAATCCGTGCCGCCGACCTGAAGAAGATCAGCGCCACCGACGGCGACGGTGGCCTGGCCACCTACGACCCGGGATTCGTCAACACCGCCTCCTGCCGCTCCTCCGTGACCTTCATCGACGGCGACAAGGGCATCCTCGAGTACCGCGGCTACCCGATCGAGCAGCTCGCCGAGCAGTCGAACTACCTCGAGGTGGCCTACCTGCTGGTGAACGGCAAGCTGCCGAACAAGGCGGAGTACGAGGCCTGGGCGCACGACGTGACGTATCACACGTTCGTGCACGAGAACCTGAAGACCTTCATGCAGGGGTTCCGGTACGACGCCCACCCGATGGGCATGCTGCTGGCCTCGGTCGGTGCGCTGTCCACCTTCTACCCCGAGTCGCGCAACATCTTCGACGAGGAGTCGCGGGCGCTGCAGATCCGGCGGCTGATCGCGAAGATGCCGACGCTGGGCGCGTTCGCGTTCCGGCACGCCCAGGGCAAGCCGTATGTGTACCCGGACAACGAGCTGAGCTACACGGCGAACTTCCTGTCCATGCTGTTCAAGATGAGCGAGCCCAAGTACGCCGCCGACGACCGGCTGGTGCGGGCGCTGGAGATCCTCTTCATCCTGCACGCCGACCACGAGCAGAACGCCTCCACCAACGCGGTCCGGGCGATCGGCTCCACCCAGGTCGACCCGTACACGGCCGTTGCCGGCGGCATCGGTGCGCTCTACGGCCCGCTGCACGGCGGCGCCAACGAGGCGGTGCTGAAGATGCTCCGTCGGATCGGCTCGGTCGATCACGTCCCGTCGTTCATCGAGGGCGTCAAGAACGGCGACGAGCGGCTGATGGGCTTCGGTCACCGGGTCTACAAGAACTACGACCCGCGGGCCAAGATCATCAAGAAGGCCGCCGACGACGTGTTCGAGGTGACCGGGATCAACCCGTTGCTGAAGATCGCCGTCGAACTGGAGAAGATCGCGCTGGAGGACGAGTACTTCGTCTCCCGCAAGCTCTACCCGAACGTCGACTTCTACTCCGGCCTGATCTACGAGGCCCTGCAGTTCCCGCCGGAGATGTTCACCGTCCTGTTCGCCATCCCGCGGACGTCGGGCTGGCTGGCCCAGTGGCTGGAGATGCTCGGCGACGGCGACCAGAAGATCGCCCGGCCCAAGCAGATCTACACCGGCGAACGAGGCGTCCAGTACGTCCCCATCGGCGACCGCTGAGCGCACCCGAAACGGCCCCTCCCCGGAGGGGCCGTTTCGCTGCCCGGAGACACCCCGAAAAGGTCACCGCTTCGCGGCGGCAGCCTTTTGCCGCCTCCGGCGGGTGCGCACACCTGGATCCGGAGCGACGTGGTCGGTGCAACAGATCTGATGACGGGGAGCGAACACCGTTCCGCGACGAAGGACGTCCTGGCGGCCTCCGGCGGCGTGAACCCCTGACACGCCGGGATACGGTCGGGGCAAAGAACTAGGTCACCTGGGCGAGAAACCGCTCCGCCTCAGCTATCTGTCGCCACCTCACCGACGGCGCAGATCGCGATCGCCGGGTTAGCCCAGACCGGAGCCGGTCGCCGAACCCGGCCATCTCCTCCGGAGTCGCGTGGTTGGCGCGACAGAGGTGGTGACCAAGAGCAGATTCGGCTTCCGCAGTCCGAACGTCCAGACCATGCGTCACTCCCTGAGGCCCGGAGACGTCTCCAGGCCTCAGGCTGGTTGAATCGGGACCTCAATTCGATCCCGCGCAACGACCACCCCGGCCTTGATCACGTAGCACTCGACGTAGTGGTCACCCCGGAAGCTCGTGATCTCCTGACGTCCGCCTGCGCGGCGGTTCGGATCGGTGATCTGGCCCCGAATGTTGTTGCGTCGCTCAGCTTCGTCGCCTCGGTTGAGGACTTTCCACTTGATGCTGTACGGCTGCGGCACCTCACATTCGGAGATTGTGAAGACCAGGTCCTTCTTCGTCCGCAGCGGCAACCGCTTGGCCAGCAAGTCCCCGAGCCAAAGCGTCCTGAACCCATCCTGCGTGACCTTGCAGTCGATCGTGAGCCCGTACCGAACGTCGATCGGGTACCGGTCCTCGATGAACTCCTCGGTGTTGTCGAACGAGTACGCCTCGTGCGAGAGCGCCGCGGCCAGGGAAGCCGGGACTTGCTTGCCGAACACCGCTCGCCACTGCTTGCTCATACTCGACTTACCCTCCGCCTCGATGGCCTCGAGGCACAGGTTGTAGGCCCGCTTCGCCCTGCGCTGGAACGGCTTCTTGACCTTGACCCGCTGACCGCTGCCGAGCGCGGCGTAGTGCTGGTGGTCGTCCTCTTCGGAGAGAAACTTGAAGAAGTCGCGGGCCATGACGTCGTAGTCGGACGTCGACGCGTCATCGTAGTCGGTGCTCGTCTGGAAGAAGTTGTAGGCCAGCGTGTCGATCAGCAGCCTGCCCATGACGACCCCGTGCGCGTTCTTCCACGCGCGTGCCATCTTGCAAAGATTCCGCAGGTTCCCGCTGGTGATGGAATCCCGCGTGCGGATGGCATCGATCTCCGCGCGAGGCTTCGTGATCTTCCACGATTGGGAGTACGTATCTGGATAGGAGAACGAATCGTCGTCGTTCTCGAACACGGGCTGGACCTCGAACTTAAAGTTCTGGAACTGCACCACGATGACGCACTGGTCGACGCTCACCTCGGTGCTCGGGTATCGGCTCCGTATTGCGTCACGCGTGCGGACGAGGACCCGCTGCGGTCCTGTGTCCCCTTTGTAGTTGTCGCGGATGGCCGGTGGGAGGATGTACAGCATGTCAAGGTCCGAGATTCCGCGGATGGCAGACCCCCGGCCGTAGGAGCCGACCATTAGCTGGTTGTTGGTTGAGCCAACGAGGGAGCGAAACTCCTTGTTCAGTGCCTTCGCAATCTCGTCGCGACGTCTGGCGATCGCGGGCCGGTTGTCGACCTTGAGATTGTCCAGCATGCCGTCGAAGATCTCACTTACCTTCATCGCGTCCTCGCTCCGCGGTGCTCCGAAGCCCCGCCGGCAACAGGAGGTCGAGCTCCTCGGTTGAGAACGTCAGATCTTCCTTACGCTGCAGGGCTTCCTGGGCGCGGTGATACGCCTTGGCGGTAGACCTGGGCGCCTCACCATAAGTCGCCAGCGCCTCCCGCTGGAGGCTGTCTCGCCGCGCACGGCCCTCGTCGACGGTGATGGTGTTCGACTGCAGATCGACGATCAGCGACTGGTAGGACTCGCGAAGGTTCCAGACCTTCGCCGCGACGTCACGGTGCTTCTGCGTATCCTCGCCATACTTGAACGTCTTGGTGCCGAGATTGATGCCGGTGACGAGCAGGGCGATGAAGGAGGTGCCAAGCGCGGCCCAGGACTCGTTCACGAGCAAGCCGAGCAACGACGCCAGAAAAGAACCTGAGCTGATCACGGCAAGGGTTAGGAGGAGTCGCTGCTGCCGCTTGTGACTCTCGAAGCAGAGGTCGGCCTGCTTCTCGTGGGTCTTGTGGGTGTACGCGGCGCGTCCGTAGGCTTCCCGCACCTGTGCCAGCAACAACCGGCGCGCCTCGCCGTGATCCACCGCTCCACTCACCTGGGCCTCCCCCGATGCTCAGGCCGCTCGTCGGATCGTCCGGGGCCCGAATACCTGTCTTTGGGCAACTTCGGCGTCACAAACCACGCACTGCTACCACTGGTCGTCCATGCTAGCCGTGGCCACAGACAGAAAGCCGCGACGGCCGGCTCTGCCAGCCGGCATCCAGCAGCCGGGGTGGCGATTCCGTCACGAGCTCAGCCGGGCGGCGGGGCCGAGCGTAGGCCGAGCCACTGTTCGGCGTCCCAGGCTTCGAAGCGCTCGACCTCGGTGAACCCAGCTTCGCGGCGAGGCGCATCGAGCCGGCGTTGGCGGACAGGGTGGAGAGCACCACCGGCTCGCCGGGCAGGACGCCGTCGAACCAGTCGAGTGCCGCCGCGCACGCCTCGGCGACGTACCCGAATCCCCACGCCCGCGGCAGGAGCAGGTCGCCGAGGTCGGCCTTCCCCACCGCAGCCGGGCGACTGTGCCCGGTTGCTCTCCTGAGCAGGATCTGGCCGATCATCGCCCCGTCGAGCTCGACGACGAAATTCCCGGGCCGGCGCGCGGGCACCTCGGGCAGCTCGCGCTCGAGCTCGTCCCGCGGGCGGGGACCGCCGAGGTAGGCGTTCACCTCGGGCGAGGCGTGCAGTTCGATGAACGCCGCCCAGTCCCGCGCCTCGGGCTCACGGAGCACGAGCCGCTCGGTCCTGATCGGCTCCGGTGGCCAAAGCCACGAGTCCCAGATCTTCCACCCACGCAAGCTAACAATTGCTTCTCCGCGGGCCACTGCGTCAACTGGTTGGCAGAGGCAGCTTCGGCTGCTGGACAGGTTGGTGGGGAAGGTTGCGCTGGTGACTGGGGCCAGTCGTGGGGTGGGGAAGGGGATCGCGCTCGGGCTCGCTGAGCAGGGGGCGACGGTCTATGTGACTGGACGGACGGAGAGCGGCGAGGAGCACCCGACGCCGCTGCCCGGCACCGTGCAGGAGACGGCCGAGGAGGTGACGGCCGTCGGTGGGCGCGGGGTGGCCATCGCGTGAGATCACCGCGACGACGAGCAGACCATGCAGGCGGTGCGGCAGGTCGTGACCGATGCCGGGCGTCTCGACGTACTGGTGAACAACGTCTGGGGAGGCTACGAGTACTTCTGGGACGGTACGCCGTTCTGGGAGGAAGCCGGCTTCTGGACCCAGCCGCTCGAGCGCTGGGACTCGGCGTTCCAGGCCGGGGTGCGCGCGCACTACGTGACGGGCGTGGCGGCGGTCCCGACGATGGTCTCCCAGGGGTCGGGGCTGATCGTCAACGTCTCCTCGGAGGACGCTGAGAAGACGACACCGGCGTCGCGTACGGCGCAGCGAAGGCAGCGACCGACCACATGGTCGCCTGCATGGCCCACGAACTCCGCGACCACGGCGTGGCCGCGGTGTCGTTGTACCCAGGCCTGGTACGCACCGAATCGGTTCTGCGTGCGGCGGAGTACATCGACCTCACCGACTCGGAGTCCCCACAGTTCGTCGGCCGCGCGGTTGCAGCCCTCGCCGCCGACCCCGCGAGCTGCCGGCTTGAACACCTTCTGGTGGGCTTGGACATGACGTGAGCTGTCCGAGCCACCCAGAAGGTGTTCACGCCCCCGGCACCTGCGGGCGGGTCCTGCGGGGCGTGCTCTACAGATGCTCACGTGGCGGTGCGCGCCGGCTCGAGTGACCTACTCCCTCAGGCCTCAGGGTCACCCTGAGGCCTACCGCGGCTGGGGTAGCAGAAGTGCCCTCGGCTGCCCGACGCGGTAGGCGGGTGGTTTTCGGGAGTCTGTTCGTGACATCGAACAGGACAGGGAGACCACCATGAATGCCTTGCTGTACAAGGGAAATCGACTGGCCGACTGGCTCGGCCGGCAGAGTGTCGACATCCTGCGGGTCAGTCTCGGACTGATCTTTCTCATCTTCGGCGTACTGAAGTTCTTCCCGGGTGCGAGCCCGGCGGAGGCGCTGGTGATGCGGACCATCGACACGCTGACTCTCGGCGTCATCCACGGCCGCTCCGCGGTGCTGCTGACCGCGGTGATGGAGTGCTTCATCGGACTGACGCTGGTCTCCGGCCGGTTCCTGCGCACCGGACTGCTGGTGCTCGGGTTCTCGCTGGTCGGGATCATGTCGCCGCTGGTGCTGTTCTTCAGCGACCTGTTCCCGGGTGCTCCGACGCTGGAGGCGCAGTACGTACTGAAGGACATCGTGCTGGCGGCCGCCGGCCTGGTGATCGCCGCGAAAGCTCTGGCCGCCTCGCCGGTACGGCTGCGGGTGTGAGAGGGCGTCTGAGAGTTGGAGATGGCCCCGGGCGGGCTCGGTTGCCTCGGTCCGGGGCCATCCGGCGCCTCTGCGGACTACGACGCGGCGGGGGCGCCGGCCGGTTCCCGCAGAGTTGCTATCAGTGCTTCGGACTGGCCGCGGGCCCGGATGTTCGTGACATGGTCGATGTAGTCGCGGGACTCGACGATCAGGCCGTCGCGGATCCGCAGTACGAAGATGCACGGCGTGCGGTACGGCTCCCCGGTCGCCAGCACCGTGCCGGCGTAGTCGAACTCGGCGACGATCACCTCGGGGTCGGTGGTCTGGTGGACCCGGATGTTCTCCGGCTGGAACCGCACCGCCTCCATCACCTTCGGACCGAGGCCGCCGAAGTGCTGCCGCAGCTCGTCCCGGGACCGCAGCGGGTGGTCACCGAACGGGTTCATCGGATGGCGTACGTCGGTCTGCTCGGCGTACAGCTCGGGGAGCGCGGCGAAGTCCCGGTCGGCGACGCCGTGCACCAGCTTCAGGAAAACCTCTTCGGGTGTCATCACTGTCCTCACGCTTAAATGGAGTGTTGACTCCGAATATACGAAGTGACGACTTCGTTTACAACCCCCGGTCGTCGGGCGGCGTCTCCTAGGCTGAGAGGCGAGGGAAGGGACAAGAGTGCGAGCAGACGCGCGGGACAACCGGGCCCGGATCATGACCGCGGCGGACGAGGTGTTCGGCCGGTCGCCGAACGCGTCCACCGACGACGTCGCGAAACTGGCCGGCGTCGGCATCGCGACCGTGTTCCGGCACTTCCCGACCAAGGTCGATCTGCTCGAGGCGGTGCTGACGTTGCGGCTGGAGCGGCTGCGCGACCGGGCGCTGGAGCTGGCCGCGAGCGACGATCCCGGGCCTGCGTTCTTCGGGTTCTTCAGCCAGGTCGTGGCGGAGTCGGCGACGAAGCTGGCGATCGGCGAGGCGCTGATCGCCGCCGGACCGGCCCTCGGCACGGGTGTGCGGGAGGCGGGGGCCGGCATGCGCGAGGCCTTCGACAAGCTGCTCGCCCGGGCTCAGAGCAGCGGCGCAGTGCGGGCCGACGCGCAGTTCGCCGAGGTGTATGCCCTGCTGATCGGGGCCTCGCGCGGTGCGACGGCGGTCGGGCTGACGCCGGAGGTGCGGGATCGGATGCTTGTCCTGGTCTATGACGGCCTGAAGCCTCGTTCGTGAGGCGCTGGTCGCGGAGGCGCCGCGTCCTTGTGGTCATCGCGCTGGCGCTGGTCCTACTGCTGTCGGCGTACCCGGTGTCGTTGCGCCTGCAGTACGTCGGCGAGCCCGCAGCCGACACGCGGACGCGGAACCACGACGCGCTGTGGCTCGGCCACGCCTGGGTCGACGGACGCAAGACGGCGGCCGATGTCACCGCATTGGCCCAGCAACTGAAGGGCACTGGCATCCGGGATCTGTACGTCCACACCGGTCCGCTGGAGCACGACGGTTCTTTGCCGTTGGCCAAGATCTCACCGAAGGCCCGCTGGTTCACGGAGGCGATGCGAACGGCGGCTCCCGACGTACGCGTGCAGGCCTGGCTCGGGGACGTCGTACAGCCGGGGAAGGACCCGGGGATGGATCTGGACGACCCTGCGGTGCGCACCCGAGTGGTCGCGTCGGCGAAAGCTGTTCTGGACCAGGGCTTTCAGGGCATCCACTACGACTTCGAGCCGGTGAAGTCCGGCTCTCAGGGTTTTCTCGCGGTGCTGGATGCAACCCGTGCCCTCGGAGTACCTCTGTCCGTCGCGGCTGCCCAGATCGACCCGCTCTGGCAGCTCCATAGGATCCCGATCGACAAGTGGTGGTCGCAGGAGTACTTCGGTGAGGTCGCGCGCCGGGTCGAGCAGATCGCCGTGATGTCCTACGACACTGCCATGCCACTGGAGTCTCTGTACGGCGGCTATGTCGCCAAGCAGACCAAGCTCGCGCTGGAGGTGGCTCCCGCGTCCACCGACCTGCTCATGGGGCTGCCGGCGTACTGGGAGAGCAAGCCGTCGCACTGGGGCCATGCGGAGACCGTCGAGGCCGCAGTCCGAGGCGCCCGGCTAGGGCTGGGCACCTCGGACCGTCAGAACTTCGGTCTGGCCCTGTACGTCGACTTCACCGCCACCCCGGCCAACTGGGCCGCCTACCGCGACGGCTGGTGCACCGCGCCTTAGCGGGCGCGTTCTACTCGGCCCTCGTCCCAGACCGGTTCGTCGGACTCGTAGACGGTGCCGTCGGCACCGAAGACGAGGTGGCGGTCGAAGCCGCGGGCGAACCAGCGGTCGTGGGTGACCGCCAGCACCGTGCCATCGAAGGAGTCCAGGCCTTCCTCCAGCGCCTCGGCGGACTCGACGTCCAGGTTGTCGGTCGGCTCGTCGAGCAGGAGCAGCGTCGCACCGGACAGCTCGAGCAGCAGGATCTGGAACCGCGCCTGCTGTCCGCCGGACAGACTGTCGAACGTCTGCTCGGCCGCGTGCGCCAGCTCGTACCGGTCCAGCTTCCGCGACGCCAGCTCGCGGCCCATCCCCTCCCGGTGCTCGTCGCCCCGGTGCAGGATCTCCAGCAACGTCCGGCCGACCAGCTCCGGGTGCTCGTGCGTCTGCGCGAACCATCCCGGCCGGACGCGGGCACCGAGCTTGGCCTTGCCGGTGTGCGCGACCGGAGCGATCTGCACGTCGCCGATCGGCTGGTGCTCGATGTCCGGGTCGGAGCCACCGTTGGCGAGCAGCCGAAGGAAGTGTGACTTCCCGGACCCGTTGGACCCCAGTACGGCGACGCGTTCGCCGTACCAGACCTCCAGGTCGAAGGGCTTCATCAGTCCCGTGAGCTCCAGCGCGCTGCACACCACCGCACGCTTGCCGGTGCGGCCACCGGTGAGGCGCATGCTGACCTTCTGCTCGCGCGGCAGCGCCTGCGGCGGACCGGCCTCCTCGAACTTGCGCAGCCGGGTCTGTGCGGCCCGGTAGCGCGACGCCATGTCGGAGTTGTACGCCGCCTTCTGCTTGTACATGAGCATCAGCGCGCGGAGCTTCGCGTGCTCCTCGTCCCACCGCTTGCGCAGCTCCTCGAACCGTTCGAACCGGTGCTGCCGGGCCTCGTGGTACGTCCGGAACCCGCCGCCGTGTGTCCAGGCGGTGTTGCCCGCGGCTCCCAGCTCGACGGTGACGATCTGGGTGGCGGTGTTGGCCAGCAGCTCACGGTCGTGGCTGATGTAGAGCACGGTCTTGTCGGTGCTGCGGAGCTGCTCCTCCAGCCAGCGCTTACCCGGTACGTCGAGGTAGTTGTCCGGCTCGTCGAGCATCAGGACCTGGTCCGGACCGCGCAGCAGGGCCTCCAGCACCAGGCGCTTCTGCTCACCGCCGGACAGCGTCTTCACCTCACGCCAGCGACAGCGGTCGAACGGTACGCCGAGGGCGGCCGTCGTACAGACGTCCCACAGAACCTCGGCGTCGTAGCCGCCGACCTCACCCCAGTCGGACACCGCCTGCGCGTACTTCAGCTGGGTCTTCTCGTCGTCGGCGTCCATCATCGTCAGCTCGGCCTTGTCCAGCTTGGCCGCGGCGTCCTGGATCGCCTGCGGTGCGACACCGAGCAGCAGGTCGCGCACGGTCGACGAATCGCGCACCGAGCCGACGAACTGGCGCATCACGCCGAGCCCGCCGGACCGCGCGATGCTGCCGGAGTGCGGCTTCAGGTCGCCCGCGATGATCCTGGTCAGCGTGGTCTTGCCGGAACCGTTCGCCCCGACCAGCGCGACCTTGGCCCCGTCGGCCACCCGGAACGTGATGTCGTCCAGCAACACCCGCCCGTCCGGCAGCTCGTAACCGATCCCGGCGACATCTACGTGGCCCATCCCACCAGTCTGACCGTCGTACCCACCGACAGGCGAACCCTTATCGTCACCAGTCCCCGAGAGCGCTCAGGAATGTGCCTCCGGTCGGTCTGACCGAATCGACCATGAACAGCTTGAGGGGAGCGGCGAACAGGCCGTAGGTGTGGGTGCCGGTGAAGAAGCCGGCCGAGTCACAGCCGTCGTACTCGACCCACACCTCACGGACGCCGTCAGCGGTGTCGAAACGCAGCACAACCGCCTCGGACGGCTGAGCCGACTGTGGGGTGCACTTGAAGACCGGCAAGGACGGGTTGCGCTCCGGCAGCACCTTGATCGCGTCGACCACCTGCTGCGCTACGTCCGCGTTGAACCGCTGCTGCCCCAGCAGTCCGGTCGCGCCGGGCGTGAGGCGATAGCGGCACGCCTGCAGTCCGGTCACTGGCGTCGCCAGGTCCAGTCCGGTCCCGGCCGGGACCGTGTTGTGACCGCCGGCCTTCAGGATCGGGTGGTCGGGCGGACAGGGCGCATCCTCCTTGTTCGGCAGGATGCCTGGGTTCGACGGGCCTGCAGCGGAGCCGGATCCGGCCGCCTCCTTCGCGCCAGTGTCGCTGGCGTTCGATGCGGTCGGCACCTCGTTGCCCACCGCGTTCCACACACCGCCGATGGCTATTGCCACCACGGCCGCCGCCGCGGCCATGGTGAGTGTCTGGCGCCTTTTCCGGACGCGCCGGCGCGCTTCCCTCGCCATCCCGCTGCCAGTCAGCTCACTGGCGTCGGCCTTGTTCTGGAACGCCGAGGAGATTTTGGGGCCGAGCTCCTGCTCAGGGTCGTGCTCAGGCATCCTCGGCTCCTTCCTTGCTCAGCGTGGTTTTCAGTGCGGCCAGTGCTCGGTGTACGTGCGATCGGGCGGTCGCCTCCGCGCAGTGCAGCAGCGCACCGATCTCGGCGTACGAGAGCTCCTCGTAGAAGCGCAGTACGACGGCTGCCCGCTGCTTGTCCGGCAGCGTCGCGCACAGTGCCCAGACCGCATCGGACTCGGCGCGCGCAGTCGCACCGTCCGAGGCGGACGGCGCGGCCCGGATCGGGTCGGGCGACGGTGCCTCGCGGCGGCGGAACCGGCGCCACCAGGAGATGTGTGCGTTCACCACCATTCGCTTCACGTACGCCTCGGGGTCGTCGGCCCTGCTGACCCGGCTCCACCGGGCGCAGGCTGTCGTCAGGGCATCCTGGACGGCGTCCTCGGCCAGGGCCTTGTCCCCGGTCAGGACGTACGCGAACCGCAGCAGCGCGTCTGCCTTCTCGGTGACCCAGAGCTCGAACTCGATCGGGCTCGTCCGTGCCTCTGCTGCCGCCAAGGCTGCCTCCATACCCTCAGGACGGCGACGGGCCCGCGTTCGTTGCACGCAGTACCCGGAACCCCTTCGCGCTGCCGGTCCGGTCGCAGGGATAGCCCTGCTCGGTCAGCCAGCGCTGCAACGAGTCACCGCCCAGGTTCTTGCCGACAACGAAGCGTGCCACGCCACCGGGGGCAAGACGGCCCAGCCAGAGCAGCAGCATCTTGTGCAACTCCGCCTTGCCGATGTGGATCGCCGGATTCGACCAGATCTCGTCGAACCGAACCTCCGCTGGTACGCCGTCCGGCAGCACCGGGTGCACGCGGTCCGCAACCCCTGCGGCCTTGGCGTTCTCCGCGGTCAGCTCCAGCGCCCGGGTGTTCACGTCGACCGCCCACACCTGCGCCTCGGGTGCCTCCACCGCGATGGCACAGGCGATCGGGCCGTAGCCGGTCCCCAGGTCGAGGAACGTCCCGGAACCGGTCGGAGGGTCCACCTCGCGCAGCAATACCGCCGTACCGATGTCCAAGCGATCCCGGGAGAACACCCCGGTCGCGGTCGTGAAGGTGTACTCGCGACCCCAGATCCGCGCCTCGACAGTACGTCGTACGTCCGCGGAACCGGGCTCTGCCGAGAAGTAGTGGTCAGCCACGCTGGTGCACCTCTCCCCTCACTTGGCGGGCCTGCAGCGCCCGTGCGGCCAACTCGTCATCCGCCGGGTAGCGCACTTCCTCCAGTGTGAGGCCGTGCGCGGGCAGCACCGACACGGCCGAGTCCCGGACCTTGCCGGCCAGTACAGCGGCCGGCCACTCGACGTCACGGCGTCCGTCACCAACGGGGACCATGGAGCCGACCAGAGCCCGGACCATCGAGTGGCAGAAGGCGTCAGCGATCACCGTGCCTTCCAGCTGTCCCACGGCGGTGCGTTGCCAGGAGAACTCCAGCAAGGCGCGCACTGTGCTGGCGCCTTCGCGCTTCTTGCAGAAGGCGGCGAAGTCGTGCTCGCCGAGCAGACCGGCCGCGGCGGCGTTCATCCGGCCCACGTCCATCGGGCGGCCGACCCGCAGTACATGCCCGCGGGTCAGCGGGTCCCACCCGGCCGGATCGTCACAGAGCCGATACACGTAGCGACGGGCCAGCGCGGAGAAACGGGCGTCAAAGCCGTCTGGAGCGGCTGTGACGGCCGCGACAGCTACATCCTCGGGTAGGACGCCATTGAGGCCTCTGAGGAGCCTGAGCGGCTCTACAGCGCCTTCGACGTCCACATGAGCGACCTGACCGCGGGCGTGGACGCCGGTGTCCGTCCGGCCGGCGCAGGTGACCGTCAGCGGCTCGGGCAGCCGGAGGACGACCCGGATCGCCTCTTCCAGGGCTCCTTGCACGGTCCGGAGACCCTCCTGCCGGGCCCAGCCGTGGAAGGCTGTTCCGTCGTACTTGAGGTCGATCCGCCAGCGCACACGGCAATCTAACGCAAACAGCGCCCCTCACCGTGCGGTGAGGGGCGCTGTGGAGAGCTGGGTGTTACTTGTCCTCGGTCTCCGGAGTCTCGTCCTGGACCTTCTCGTCCACGACGTCCTGGACCTTGGCCTCGTCCTCGACATTGTCCTCGACCTTGTCGTCGGCCTTGTCCTCGGCGTCAGCCTTCTTCGCCGCCGCCTTCTTGGCCGGGGCTTTCTTCGCGGTCTTCTTGGCCTTCGGCGAGTCCGCCAGCGCCTCGACCAGCTCGATCTTCACCATCGGGGCATTGTCGCCCTTGCGCGGCCCGAGCTTGGTGATCCGGGTGTAGCCGCCCGGACGGTCGGCGTACCGCTCGCCGATCTCGGTGAAGAGCACGTGCACGACGCTCTTGTCCTTGATCCGCTTCATCACCTGCCGGCGCGAGTTCAGGTCACCACGCTTCGCCTTGGTGATCATCGACTCCGCCAGCGGCTGCAGGCGCTTGGCCTTGGCCGCGGTGGTGGTGATGGCGCCGTGCTCGAACAGCGACGTCGCGAGGTTGCTGAGGATCAGCTTCTCGTGCGCCGGGCTGCCGCCCAGCCGGGCACCCTTGGTGGGGGTTGGCATCTCTTACTCCAGGAATCTCAGGCCCGCTCGGACCCGGGGTGGGTTGGGCTCGGTAGCTCAGTACTGCTCGGTCTCGGCGAAGCTCTCGTCCTCGTCCTCGGCCTCGGTGCCGTAGGCCTCGGCGGCCGCACGCAGGTCGAAGCCAGGAGGCGAGTCCTTCAGCGACAGGCCCATCTCGGCCAGCTTCAGCTTGACCTCGTCGATCGACTTCGAGCCGAAGTTGCGGATGTCCAGCAGGTCCTGCTCGCTGCGCGAGATCAGCTCACCCACGGTGTGGATGCCCTCGCGCTTGAGGCAGTTGTACGACCGGACGGTCAGCTGCAGGTCCTCGACCGGCAGCGCCAGGTCGGCGGCCATCTGCTCGTCCACCGGCGACGGGCCGATGTCGATGCCCTCGGCCTCGACGTTGAGCTCGCGGGCCAGGCCGAACAGCTCGACCAGCGTCTTACCGGCCGACGCGACGGCGTCGCGGGGCAGCATCGACGGCTTGGTCTCGACGTCGACGACCAGCCGGTCGAAGTCGGTGCGCTGCTCGACACGGGTCGCCTCGACCTTGTAGGTGACCTTGAGCACCGGCGAGTAGATCGAGTCGACCGGCATGCGGCCGATCTCGGCGTCGGCGGACTTGTTCTGGATCGCGGAGACGTAACCGCGGCCCCGCTCGACGACCAGCTCCATCTCGAGCCGGCCCTTCTCGTTCAGGGTGGCGATCTTCAGGTCCGGGTTGTGCACCTCGACACCGGCCGGCGGCGCGATGTCGGCGGCGGTGACGTCACCGGGGCCCTGCTTGCGCAGGTACATGGTGACCGGCTCGTCGTGCTCGGAGGACACGACCAGGTCCTTGAGGTTCAAGATCAGCTGGGTGGCGTCTTCCTTGACCCCGGCAACGGTCGAGAACTCGTGCAGGACACCGTCGACCTTGATGCTGGTCACGGCGGCACCGGGGATGGAGGACAGCAGGGTCCGGCGGATCGAGTTGCCGAGGGTGTAGCCGAAGCCCGGCTCGAGCGGCTCGATCACGAACCGCGAGCGGTGCTCGCCGACGACCTCTTCGGTCAGGGTGGGGCGTTGTGCGATAAGCACTGTGGTTTTCCTTGTCTGTCGCGACGACCACTATTTGAGGTCGCGATGGGTGAAGCACAGAACCGGTCCCGCCGGCGGCCACCAGACCGCCGGCGGGACTGAGATCAGTTCTTCGAGTAGAGCTCGACGATCAGGTGCTCGGCGACCTGGGTGTCGATCTGCTGCCGGGTCGGCAGCTGGTGGACGAGGATCCGCAGCCTCTCGGGCATCACCTCGAGCCACGCCGGGACGACGCGCTCGGAGTGCGTCTCCCGGGCGATGATGAACGGGGTCGTCTCGGCCGACTTCGCCTTGACATCGATGATGTCGTGGGCAGCCACCCGGTACGACGGGATGTTCACCTTGACGCCGTTCACGGTGAAGTGACCGTGGACGACGAGCTGACGGGCCTGCCGCCGGGTCCGGGCCAGGCCGGAACGGTAGACCACGTTGTCCAGCCGGGATTCCAGGATGATCAGCAGGTTGTCACCGGTCTTGCCGGAGCGCCGCGAGGCCTCCTCGTAGTACCGGCGGAACTGCTTCTCCAGGACGCCGTACGAGAAGCGGGCCTTCTGCTTCTCGCGCAGCTGGAGCAGGTACTCGCTCTCCTTGGGACGGCCGCGGCCGTGCATACCCGGCGGGTACGGACGGCGCTCGAACGCCTTGTCGCCACCGACGAGGTCGACCCCGAGACGGCGCGACTTCTTGGTCATCGGTCCGGTGTAACGGGCCATGTTCGCTACCTACCTCTCTGGATCAGACCCGGCGCCGCTTCGGCGGGCGGCAGCCGTTGTGGGCGGTCGGGGTGACGTCCTGGATGGTGCCGACCTCGAGGCCGACCGCACCCAGGGAACGGATCGCGGTCTCCCGGCCGGAGCCGGGACCCTTGACGAAGACGTCGATCTTGCGCATGCCGTGCTCCATCGCGCGACGGCCGGCAGCCTCGGCTGCCATCTGCGCGGCGAACGGGGTGGACTTGCGCGAACCCTTGAAGCCGACGGTGCCCGCGGAAGCCCACGAGATGACCGCGCCGGTCGGGTCGGTGATCGTCACGATCGTGTTGTTGAACGTGCTCTTGATGTGCGCGTGGCCGGCGGCCACGTTCTTCTTCTCCTTGCGGCGCACCTTCTTCGCGCCGGCCGCTGTGCGGCTCTTGGGAGGCATAGGTCAGTTGCTCCTGGGGTGGTCGAAAGTCATCCGGGTCATCACTTCTTCTTCTTACCGGCGATCGCCTTGCGACGACCCTTGCGGCTGCGGGCGTTGGTCCGCGTGCGCTGACCACGCACCGGCAGGCCGCTGCGGTGCCGGCGACCCTGGTACGACCCGATCTCGATCTTGCGGCGGATGTCCGCGGTCACCTCACGGCGGAGGTCACCTTCGATCTTGTAGTTGGCTTCGATCCAGTCCCGGAGCTTCACCAGTTCGTCGTCGCCCAGTTCGTGGACGCGCTTGTCACCGGAAACCCCGGTGTTCTGCAGCGTCTCCAGGGCGCGAGTACGGCCTACACCGAAGATGTAGGTCAGAGCGACCTCGATGCGCTTGTCGCGCGGAAGGTCGACTCCTACGAGGCGTGCCATGTGGCGGTGTTCCTTTCGTCGGCAGAGGTGTGGTGGCGCGCCGCGTCCTTGCCCGCCTCGGTGAGTTTGTTGTCACCGGCAAGGCCCCGGCCTCTGTTCCGGGGGCGACGTCCGGCCTGAGTTTCCTGGCCGGACGAGCATGCGCGCTGTGGTGCGAAAGTGC
Source organism: Kribbella sp. NPDC050281 (assembly GCF_040655855.1). NCBI lineage: Bacteria > Bacillati > Actinomycetota > Actinomycetes > Propionibacteriales > Kribbellaceae > Kribbella > Kribbella sp. NPDC050281. Next base: position 80,415 of record NZ_JBFAKS010000016.1, read on the forward strand.
TGTGTGCTGCTCGACTGGGGGCTGTCAGCCCTGCCGCTGCTTGTGCCGCGGGTTCTCGCAGATCACCATGACCCGGCCGTGACGGCGGATCACCTTGCACTTGTCGCAGATCTTCTTGACGCTCGGATTGACCTTCATCGAGCTTCTTTCTTCGACAGGTGTTGGTGGTGGTCTTACTTGTACCGGTAGACGATGCGACCTCGGGTGAGGTCGTACGGCGACAGCTCCACGACGACCCGGTCCTCGGGGAGGATCCGGATGTAGTGCTGCCTCATCTTGCCGCTGATGTGCGCGAGCACCTTGTGCCCGTTGGACAGCTCAACACGGAACATCGCGTTCGGCAGGGCCTCAACGATGGTGCCCTCGAGTTCGATGACTCCCTCTTTTTTGGGCATGTCCTCGCACTTCTGTAGACGTCGTACTGAATGATGGTTAACACATGGCTCCAGCCCGGGCTCAAGGCGCCCTCCTGACCAGGTCAGGCAGCCGCGGGCAGCACGAGACAGAGGCTACAAAGAGCCAAGGAAAGAGTGTACGCCACTCCCCCACACGAAACCCAATCGAGACCCGGTCACCCCGCTCGCGAGGTCTCCAGCTCGGCCAAGTGGTCGGCACCCCAGGCGTCCAGAGGGGCCAGTGCGACGTTGAGTGACCGGCCGAGGTCGGTCAGTGAGTACTCGACCTTCGGCGGTACCTGGTGGAACACCTCGCGGTGAACGATGTCGCGGCTCTCCAGTTCGCGCAACTGCTGGATCAGCATCTTCTCCGTCACGCCGGCGATCGCCCGGCGCAACTCCCCGAACCGCATCGGCCCGTGGTGCAGCGCCCACAGGATCCGCGGCTTCCACTTCCCGCCGATCACGTCGGCCGCGGCGTCCAGCCCGCAGGTGTAGGGGATCATCACTTACCTTTCGGTCAGTACCTCACAAATTAGTGGGTACTTGTCCATCCTAAAGTCTCCGGGCCAGGGTTGACGCCATGAAGACACCTGTCACCGTGCTCGGGCTGGGTGCGATGGGGACCGCGCTCGCCCACGCCTTCCTGGCCGCCGGCCACCCGACCACCGTCTGGAACCGAACCCCTGGACGCTCTCCCGAGCTGGACACCCTCGGCACCGTCCGCGCCACCAGTCCGGCCGAGGCCGTCGCCGCCAGTCCGCTCGTGGTCGTCTGCCTGCTGGTCGACGCCACGGTTCGGAGCACGCTCGATGGACTCGACCTCTCCGGCAAGGCGATCGTCAACTTGACCAACGGCACTCCCACCCAGGCCCGGGACACCGCGGCAGGAGTCGCCGCGGCGGGAGCGGAGTACCTGGACGGCGGCATCATGGCCGTCCCCGCGATGATCGGCGGACCCGGCGCTTTCGTCTTCTACAGCGGCTCGCCGGTTGCCTTCGAACGGCACACCGCGGATCTCGCCGTACTGGGCCGGCCCGAGTACGTCGGCAGTGACGCCGGGCTGGCCGCGTTGCACGACATCGCCCTGCTCAGCGCCATGTACGGGATGTTCGGGGGTGCCCAGCATGCGCTGGCCCTGGTCGGCAGCGAGAAGATCCCGTACACGCGGTTCACCGAGGACTTCCTGGTTCCCTGGATGACGGCCATGCTCGGGAGCCTGCCCAGGATCGCCAAGGAGCTGGACGAAGGCCCGGAGCCCGGTGCAGCAGGGTCGAACCTGGCGATGCAGGCGGCGGCCTACGACAACCTGACCGACGCATCGGTTGCCCAGGGCATCGATCCCGGCCTGCTCGCCCCGATGGGCGAACTGCTCCGGCGAGCCGTCGCGACCGGCCACGGCGACGAGGACCTGGCCGCCCTGGTCCCGTTGCTCAGGAGGAGTGCGTAGCGGCCCACTGTTCGCCTTCGCGCCAGATTTGCTGGGGCATCAGGTCCAGAAGGTCACAGGCTGCATCGAGTTGGGCAAGTGCGGTGACGGAATCGCGGTACGCCGGGAGGATCGCGACGAAGCGCCGCCCCTCGCAGCTGAAGCCGAACGGCGGGACCTGGGCGAGCGCCTCGACCGCACGCGGGTGCAGCACCGCCTGCGCGTGGTCCTCGCGACCGTTGAACAGGCAGTAACGACCGGGCAGGCGGTCGACCGTCAGGTCCAGCGGCAGCAGGCTGGCCGCCGCGACCTGCGACAGCGGTGCGGGCAGCACCTGGAGTGGCGGGAGCGGCCGATCCACCTGCAGATCGAGGAAGTCGAAGCCGAGCTCACGGCGCCCTACCTTGTGCCGGAAGCGCCCGGTCCAGAACTCTCGGCCGCGATGCCGGCCCGTCGTCACATCGGACACCTCGGCGTTCGGGTCGATGTCGAACGGCGGGAACGGCCAGCGCTCCCGCAGTTCGGGCTCGGTGGCCTTGATCCGCCAGCCGAGCTGGGTCACCGCGTCGGCCCAGGACTTCCGCAACCGGCCGTCTGCGACCCGCATGGCCAATGTGAACAGCATCAGCACCAGAAACCAGCCGAGCATCATCCAGCCGACCCAGCGCGGCTCGAGCAGCAGCCCGGCCACCACCAGCGGGATCGCCACGGCGAACCAGATCACGTACACGAGGGCCGAGCCCCGCCGCAGCTGCCACGCCAGGTCGGGGCGCAGACGCGGACCCGCGGGGCGACGGGTGACCGGGGCGGCTGTCAACGGCGCCTGCCGAGGCTACCCATCGCGATCAGGGCCCACGGGATCAGCAGCCAGACCGGCCAGAAGTGCGGCCAGTGCCCGCCGTTGGCGAGCCCGATCACGAACCAGATCACCACGTTGACCATCACGACACCGGTGAAGCCACCGATCGCCCCACGCCGGTCCGGCTGCGCGTCCTTCTTGCGCTCCGGGAACTCGCCCGGAGCCGGCGCCGGCTTGCTGTCCTGCACCACCGCCGGAGTCTGGTACGTCCGCACCGGCGGCAGGTCACGCACCAGTGGCTCGAGTTCGCCGTAGGTCTGGACGGCGTACAGCTGGTCCAGACGGGAGGAGAACTCGGGCTGGTCCAGCCGGCCGTCCGCGAACGCGTCCCGCAGCCGCCCGGCGATCTTGTCCCGGTCGGCTTCGGTGAAACGCTGGTGCGGCTGGTACTGAGGCATGTCTCAAGTGTGCCTCAGCCCGGGGTTCGGCGGCGTCCCCCGATGGGCTGACCCCGGATGTAGTTCTTCTAGTCGGCGAGGGCGCCGCAGGCGATCCCGAGCTCCGCGAGCTTGGCCTCGCCCCCGTCCAGGGCGGTGAGGATCCACGGGCCCTTCGGAGTGAGCGTGAAGGTGTGCTCGGTGTGTGCCGCGGACCGGCCGTCGTCGGTGACGACGGTCCAGTCGTCCTCGAGCGTGTGATTGTCCTGCTTGCCGAGCGTGAGCATCGGCTCGACGGCGAGTGCCATCCCCTCGACCAGCTTCGGCCCGCGTCCCGGGCGGCCGAAGTTCGGAACGTTCGGCGGCTGGTGCATCGCCGAACCGATCCCGTGCCCGACGAAGTCCTCGACGATGCCGTACGACGAATTGGCTCGGACATACGCCTCGACGGCGGCCGAGATGTCGGTGAGCCGGCCGCCGAGCTTCGCGGCGGCGAACCCACGCCACATCGACTCCTCGCAGATCCGGGCCAGCTCGAGCAGCTCGGCACCGACCTCGCCGACACCGACCGTGATCGCCGCGTCACCGTGCCAGCCGTCCACGATCGCACCGCAGTCGATCGAGATCAGGTCGCCGTCGGCCAGCACCCGCTCGCCGGGGATGCCGTGCACGATCTCGTCGTTCACCGACGCGCAGATCGAACCGGTGAAGCCGTGGTAGCCCTTGAACGACGGGACCGCACCGGAGGACCGGATGTGGTCCTCGGCGATCGCGTCCAGCTCACCGGTACTGATTCCGGCCTTGACCTCACCGCGGAGCAGCTCCAGCGTGCGGCCGACCACCAGGCCGGCGGCACGCATGGACAGGATCTGCTCGCGGGTCTTGATCTCGATGCCGCGGTCCCTGAACATCACACCCCGTGTCTTACTCCGTGATCGACTTCAGCGCGACGAGCACGCGCTCGCTCACCTCGTCGATCTCGCCGACGCCGTCGACCTCGCACAGCAGGCCACGCTGCGCGTACACGCGCAGCAATGGCTTGGTCTCGGCCGTGTAGACGTCCTGCCGGTGCCGGACGACCTCTTCGGAGTCGTCCGTGCGGCCCTCGGTGTGGGACCGCTTCATCATCCGGTCGACCAGTACGTCGATGTCGGCGATCAGCGCCACCACCGCGTCCAGCTTGTGGCCGTGCTCGGCCAGGATGTCGTCCAGCGTGCCCACCTGGGCCAGGGTCCGCGGGTACCCGTCCAGCAGGAACCCTTCACCGGCGTCCGCCTCGGACAGCCGGTCGCGGACCATCGCGTTGGTGACCTCGTCCGGGACGTAGTCACCGGCGTCCATGTAGCGCTTCGCTTCGAGCCCGAGCGGCGTCTCGTCCTTGACGTTCGCACGGAAGATGTCGCCGGTGGACACGGCCGGGATATTCAGGCGTTCCGCAAGCACCTTTGCCTGCGTGCCCTTGCCCGCCCCGGGCGGACCCATCAGCAACATTCTCATCAGCGCAGGAACCCTTCGTAGTTACGCTGCTGCAGCTGACTCTCGATCTGCTTCACCGTGTCCAGTCCGACGCCGACCATGATCAGGATCGACGTACCACCGAACGGGAAGTTCTGGCTCGCGTTCAGCAGGACGAGCGCCACCAGCGGGATCATCGAGATCGCCGCCAGGTAGAGCGCGCCCGGCAGCGTGATGCGGGACAGCACGTAGCCCAGGTACTCCTCGGTCGGCCGTCCCGCCCGGATCCCGGGGATGAAGCCGCCGTACTTCTTCATGTTGTCTGCAACTTCCTTCGGATTGAAGGTAATCGAGACGTAGAAGTAGGTGAAGAAGATGATCAGCGCGACGTACGTCACCATGTAGATCGGGTGGTCGCCCTTGACCAGGTTCCCCTGGATCCACTGGGCCCATTTCTTGTCCTGCTGGAACTGACTCACCAGCACCGGTAGGTAGAGCAGGCTCGAGGCGAAGATGACCGGGATGACACCGGCCTGGTTCACCTTCAGTGGGATGTACGTCGAGGTGCCGCCGAACATCCTGCGGCCGACCATGCGCTTGGCGTACTGCACCGGGATCCGGCGCTGCGCCTGCTCGATGAAGATGACCGCGGCCATGATCACGAGTCCGATCGCGACCACCACCACGAAGGTGGGGATGCCCTTCTCCTTGCGGATGTTCCACAGCTGGGTCGGGAAGGTGGCGACGATCTGGGTGAAGATCAGGATCGACATGCCGTTGCCGACGCCGCGGTCGGTGATCAGCTCGCCCAGCCACATGATCACGCCGGTGCCGGCGGTCATGGTGAGCACGATGACGGTGATCGTGAACCAGTCGTCACGGTGCAGCAGTGGCTCCTGGCAGCCCTGGAACAGCCGGCCCGGGGTGCGGGCCAGCGCCACGAAGGCGGTGGACTGCAGGATCGCCAGACCAACGGTGAGGAACCGGGTGTACTGGGTGATCTTGGCCTGGCCCGCCTGGCCTTCCTTCTTCAGCGACTCCAGCCGCGGGATGACCACGGTGAGCAGCTGCAGGATGATGCTGGCGGTGATGTACGGCATGATGCCGAGCGCGAAGATCGCGAGCTGCAGCAGCGCGCCGCCGGAGAACAGGTTGATCAGGTTGTACAGGTTGGCGTTGGCGCCACCCTGCGCCTGCTTGAGGCAGGTGTTCAGCGACTGGACGTTCACGCCAGGCGCCGGCACGACCGAACCGAGCCGGAAGATCACGACGATGAAGAGCACGAACAAGATCTTCCGGCGCAGGTCCGGAGTCTTGAACGCGTTGGCAAAGGCGCCTAACACCCTGTCCTCCCACATGTTTCCTCTGCCCGCTCAGGGCAGGGGCCTAGCAAAGCAGCTGGGCAAGAGACGAACCAGGGCTCGTCCGAACTCCAGCGCACGATATCAAGCGCCGGCTCGCACGAGCCCTGGACCTCGTTACACCTCGGTGGTGGTTCCTCCGGCCGCCTGGATCTTCTCCAGGGCGGACTTCGAGAACTTGTGCACCGAAACCTGCAGTGCCACGGTCAGTTCGCCGTCACCCAGTACCTTCACCGGCTGACCGCTGCGGACCGCGCCCTTGGCGACCAGGTCGGCCACGCCGACCTCGCCACCTTCGGGGAACAGTTGTCCGAGCTTGTCCAGGTTAACGACCTGGAACTCCACCCGGTTCCTGCTCTTGAAACCCTTCAGCTTCGGCAGCCGCATGTGCAGCGGCATCTGGCCACCCTCGAACCACTCGGGGATGTTGTTGCGCGCCTTGCTGCCCTTGGTACCGCGGCCGGCCGTCTTGCCCTTGCTGCCCTCGCCACGACCCACGCGGGTCTTGGCGGTCTTGGCACCGGGCGCCGGACGCAGGTGGTGAACCTTCAGCGCCATGTCAGTCGACCTCCTCGACGGTGATGAGGTGGCGAACAGTGCGGACCATGCCACGGATCTCCGGGCGGTCGTCGTGAACGGCGACGTCGCCGATCCGCTTCACGCCCAGCGTGCGCAGGGTGTCGCGCTGGTTCTGCTTGCCACCGATGCCGGAACGGGTCTGGGTCACCTTCAAGCGTGCCATCAGGAAGCCGCCTCCGCCCGCGCCTTCAGCAGTGCCGCCGGGGCGACGTGCTCGACCGGCAGGCCACGGCGCGCGGCCACGGCCTCCGGGGTCTCCAGGCTGCGCAGCGCCGCCACCGTCGCGTGCACGACGTTGATGGCGTTGGACGAGCCCAGCGACTTGCTGAGGATGTCGTGGATCCCGGCGCACTCCAGTACGGCGCGTGCCGAGCCACCCGCGATCACACCGGTACCGGGAGCGGCCGGACGCAGCATGACAACGCCTGCGGCCTTCTCGCCCTGGACCGGGTGCGGGATGGTGCCCTGGATCCGCGGCACCTTGAAGAACGCCTTCTTGGCCTCCTCGACACCCTTGGCGATCGCCGCGGGCACCTCCTTGGCCTTGCCGTAACCCACACCGACGGTGCCTTCACCGTCGCCGACGACCACGAGGGCGGTGAAGCTGAAGCGACGACCACCCTTCACGACCTTGGCGACACGGTTGATGGCTACCACGCGCTCGATGTAGGCGGTCTTGTCAGCTGCCTGACCGCGACCACCGTCGCGACCACGGCGCTCACCACCGGCGCCGCCTCCGCGACGCTGCTGGCCTCCGCTCATTTCGAACTACCTCTTCCTGTGTTTTGTGTCGCCATGTCAGAAGCCGAGCCCGCCCTCACGGGCGGCGTCGGCCAGGGCCGCGATGCGGCCGTGGTACTTGTTCCCGGCCCGGTCGAACACGACCGAGTCGATGCCGGCTGCCTTGGCCCGGTCGGCGATCAGGCCGCCGACGGTCTTGGCCTTGTCGGTCTTGTTCGCCTCCGCGCCACGCAGGTCGGCCTCCATGGTGGAGGCGGACGCCAGCGTCTTGCCGGCCACGTCGTCGATGACCTGTACGAACAGGTGCCTCGACGACTTGGTGACCACCAGCCGCGGCCGGTCGGCCGTGCCGTTGATCTTCTTCCGGACCCGGATCTGGCGACGCAGTCGCGACGCCGTCTTCTTGGCGGAGTGCTTGTGCGGACGCAGTCCGATCGCCATGGTTACTTACCAGCCTTTCCGACCTTGCGGCGCACCTGCTCGCCGGCGTACCGCACACCCTTGCCCTTGTACGGCTCGGGCTTGCGCAGCTTGCGGATGTTGGCGGCAACCTCGCCGACGGACTGCTTGTCGATTCCCTGCACCGAGAAACGGGTCGGCGCCTCCACCGTGAACGTGATGCCTTCCGGCGCGTCCACCGTGATGGTGTGGCTGTACCCGAGCGAGAACTCCAGCTGGGCCGGGCCCTTGGAGATGACGCGGTACCCCACGCCGACGATCTCGAGCTTCTTCTCGTAGCCCTCCGTCACTCCGGTCACCAGGTTGGCGATCAGGGTGCGGGACAGGCCGTGCAGTTCCTTGCTCTTGCGCTGGTCGTCCGGGCGGGTCACGGCGATGGCGCCGTCCTCGTCCCGGTTGACCGCGATGGGCTCAGCCACAACGTGCGAGAGCTGACCCTTGGGACCCTTCACGGTGACCGTCTGGCCGTCGATCGTGACGTCGACGCCGGACGGGACCGAGACCGGGAGCTTACCGATGCGAGACATTTCTGTGGTCCTCCTTCCGGTTCTTCGTCACCAGACGTAGGCGAGGACTTCCCCGCCAACGCCCTTGTTCTTGGCCTGTCGGTCGGTCAGCAGTCCCTGGGACGTCGAGATGATCGCGACGCCCAGGCCACCGAGGACCTTGGGCAGGCTGGTCGACTTCGCGTAGACCCGCAGACCCGGCTTGCTGATCCGGCGGACGCCCGCGATGGAGCGCTCCCGGCTCGGGCCGAACTTGAGGTCGACGACCAGGGTCTTGCCGACGGCGCCCTCCTTGGGCTCCTCCACCTTGTAGGAGGAGATGTAGCCCTCCTGCTGGAGGATGTCGGCGATGCCCTGCTTGATCTTGCTGTACGGCATCGAGGTCGACTCGTGGTACGCCTGGTTGGCGTTGCGCAGACGCGTCAGCATGTCTGCGATCGGGTCGGTCATCGTCATGGCCTGGGGCCTCTTTCCCGCCGTGGTTTCGCCGGCCGGCGACCTACGGTGACTAGATGGTGAGTGGAGAAAAGATCGGGGGTGGAGACGGTCACCAGCTGGACTTGGTCACACCGGGCAGCTCGCCCCGGTGCGCCATCTCCCGCAGGCAGATCCGGCACAGGCCGAACTTGCGGAAGACCGCCTTCGGCCGGCCGCAGCGCTGGCAGCGGGTGTAACCGCGCACCGCGAACTTCGGCTTCCGGGCCTGCTTGACCTTGAGTGCTGTCTTCGCCACGTCAGTTCTCCTTGAACGGGAAACCGAGCTGCCGAAGCAGGGCCCGGCCCTCGTCGTCGTTCTTCGCGGTGGTCACCACGGTGATGTCCATGCCCCGGACCCGGTCGATGCGGTCCTGGTTGATCTCGTGGAACATCACCTGCTCGGTCAGGCCGAAGGTGTAGTTCCCGGTGCCGTCGAACTGCTTCGGCGACAGACCGCGGAAGTCACGGATCCGGGGCAGCGCGAGCGCCAGCAGCCGGTCCAGGAACTCCCACATCCGGTCGCCGCGCAGCGTCACGTGCGCACCGATCGGCATGCCCTCACGCAGCTTGAACTGCGCGATCGACTTGCGGGCCTTGGTCACCTGCGGCTTCTGCCCGGTGATCGCGGCCAGGTCCTTCACCGCGCCCTCGATCAGCTTCGAGTCGCGAGCCGCCTCGCCGACGCCCATGTTCACCACGATCTTGGTGAGGCCGGGCACCTGCATGACGTTCTCGAACTGGAACTGCTCCTGCAGCTTGCCTACGATCTCCTCGCGGTACTTCGTCTTCAGCCGCGGCTGGACCCTGGTTTCGGTCACTGCGGTGGTCATCAGATCTCCTCGCCGGTACGCCGCGCGACCCGGACGCTCCGGAAACCGGTGTACGTCGAGCCGTCGGGGCGCCGCTTCTGCACCTCGACGCGGTTGTAGCCGACGCGGGTGGTCACCTTCTGCTTCTTGCCGTCCTTCTCGACCTCGACGACGAGCATCACGTTCGAGACGTGGATCGGGGCTTCCTGGGTGACGATGCCACCCGTGGTGCCGCCGCGCTGGGCCTGCTGCACCTTGGTGTGCTTCTTGACCCGGTTCACGCCCTCGACGATGACCTTCTCGGCGTCGGGCAGGACCTGGATGATCTTGCCCTCGAGGCCCTTGGACTTGCCGGCGATCACGCGGACGAGATCACCCTTCTTCACGTGCAGTTTCCTCTGCGCCATCTCAGAGCACCTCCGGGGCGAGCGAGATGATCTTCATGAAGCGCTTCTCCCGCAGCTCCCGGCCGACCGGCCCGAAGATGCGGGTACCGCGGGGCTCGCCGTCGGCCTTGAGGATCACCGCGGCGTTCTCGTCGAAGCGGATGTAGGAGCCGTCCGGACGCCGGCGCTCCTTCACGGTCCGCACGACGACCGCCTTGACGACGTCACCCTTCTTCACACCGCCGCCCGGGATCGCGTCCTTGACGGTGGCGACGATCGTGTCACCGACACCGGCGTAGCGCCGACCGGAGCCACCGAGCACCCGGATGCAAAGGATCTCCTTCGCACCCGTGTTGTCGGCGACCTTCAGTCGCGACTCCTGCTGGATCATCTGTTGATCTCCTGGTTGTCTCGCTGGTTCTCACTCACGTGAGCCTTGCGGAACGAATAAATTCGATGGGTCGCCCGACGTGCGGGCAACTACTTGGCCTTCTCGAGGATCTCCACGACGCGCCAGCGCTTGGTCGCCGACAGCGGCCGGGTCTCCATCAGGAGGACGCGGTCGCCGGTACCGGCGGCGTTCTGCTCGTCGTGCGCCTTCAGCTTGCTGGTGCGACGGATGACCTTGCCGTACAGCGCGTGCTTGACCCGGTCCTCGACCTGGACCACGACGGTCTTGTCCATCTTGTCGCTCAGCACCAGGCCCTCACGGGTCTTGCGGCGGCCTCGCGTCTGGGTGGTCGTGCTCACGGTCTCGTCCTTCGCGTTCTCGGTCATGCCTTGCTCCCAGCCTTCTCGCTGTCGTCCGCGGTCTCCTCGACGTCAGCCTCGGCCTCGGCCTCAGCGACCGGGGCGTCGACCTCGTCGGTGATGCCGAGCGCCCGCTCGGTCAGCACCGTGTAGATGCGGGCGATGTCCTTGCGGACGGCGCGCAGCCGGCCGTGGGACTCCAGCTGGCCCGTGGCAGCCTGGAACCGGAGGTTGAACAGCTCCTCCTTGGCTTCGCCGAGCTTGCTCATCAGCTCGTCCCGGCCCAGGTTCCGCAGCTCGGCGGCAGTCTGGATAGCCATCAGTTCTCACCTGCCTCTCGGGCGATGAAGCGGCACTTCATCGGCAACTTGTGGATCGCGCGACGCAGGGCCTCGCGAGCGATGTCCTCCGGTACGCCGGACAGCTCGAACAGGACCCGGCCGGCCTTGACGTTGGCGATCCACCACTCCGGCGAACCCTTACCGGAACCCATCCGGGTCTCGGCCGGCTTCTTGGTCAGCGGGCGGTCGGGGTAGATGTTGATCCACACCTTGCCGCCACGCTTGATGTGCCGGGTCATCGCGATACGCGCGGCCTCGATCTGCCGGTTGGTGACGTAGTGGTTCTCCAGCGCCTGGATGCCGAAGTCACCGAAGGCCAGCGTCGTACCACCCTTGGCAGCGCCGGAGCGCTTCGGGTGGTGCTGCTTGCGGTGCTTGACCTTGCGGGGGATGAGCATGGTTCAGCTCTCCGTTCCGGTCGTCTCAGCGGGCTTGTCGGCAGCGGGGGCGGTCGCCTCGGCCCGCGGGGCCTCGGCGCGGTCGCCACCACGGCCACCGCGGTCACCACGGTCGTCCCGACGGTCGTCGCGGCGGCCACCACGGCCACCACGGTCGTCGCGACGGGCCGGGCGGCGCTGCTGAGTGGCGGCACGGGCCGCGGCCTGCGCCTCGCGCTCGGCCCGGGAGCCGGCCACGTCACCCTTGTAGATCCAGACCTTCACGCCGATCCGGCCGAAGGTCGTACGGGCCTCGTAGAAGCCGTAGTCGATGTCCGCGCGGAGCGTGTGCAGTGGCACCCGGCCCTCACGGTAGAACTCCGACCGCGACATCTCCGCGCCACCGAGGCGGCCGGAGCACTGGATCCGGATGCCCAGGGCGCCGCCACGCATGGTGGTCTGCATCGCCTTGCGCATCGCACGGCGGAACGCCACGCGGCCGGACAGCTGCTCGGCAACGCCCTGCGCGACCAGCTGGGCGTCGACCTCGGAGTTCTTCACCTCGAGGATGTTCAGCTGCACCTGCTTGCCGGTGAGCTCCTCCAGGCTGCCCCGGATCCGGTCCGCCTCGGCGCCACGGCGACCGATGACGATGCCCGGACGGGCGGTGTGGATGTCGACCCGGACCCGGTCACGGGTGCGCTCGATCTCCACGCGGGAGATGCCGGCGCGCTCCATGCCCTTGCTCAGCAGGCGGCGGATCTTGACGTCCTCGCCCACGTAGTCCTTGTACAGCTTGTCGGCGTACCAACGGCTCTTGTGATCGGTGCTGATGCCGAGACGGAACCCGTGCGGGTTAACCTTCTGGCCCACGTCAGGACTCCTTCTTCTCAGCGGTCTTCTTGGCAGCCGTCTTCTTGGCGGTCGCCTTCTTGGCCGGCTTGTCGGCGGCCTCGGCCTTGTCGGCGGCGGCCTTCTTGGCCGGAGCCTTCTTGGCCGTGTCCGCCTTCTTGGCAGACTTCTTCGCCGGCTTCTCGGCCGGCTCTTCCTCGACCCGCGGCGCCACGACCACAGTGATGTGGCTGGTCCGCTTGTCGATCCGGGTGGCCCGGCCCTGGGCACGCGGGCGGTGACGCTTCAGCGTCGGGCCCTCGTCCACATAGGCCTTCGCCACGACCAGGTCGGCCCGGCTCAGGTGCTCGGTGCCCTCGGCGTTCGCCGCGGCGCTGTCGACGACCTTGTACACGGTCGCGGCAGCGGCCTGCGGGGCGAACTTCAGAGTGGCGAGTGCGTCGTCGACGCCCAGACCGCGCACCAGATCGACCACGCGGCGCGCCTTCATCGGCGTCACGCGGACGAAGCGCGCGACCGCGAAGGCCCCGGGCTCGTCGCCCAGCAGGCCCTCGCGACGGGCACTGACGGCCCTACGCTCTTGAACGCTCATGATGTTCGAATCTCTCCGTAGGTTGCTATCGCTTCATCACTGACCGAGGTCAGCGACGCCGTGACTTCCGGTCGTCCTTCTCGTGACCCTTGAACGTGCGGGTCGGGGCGAACTCGCCGAGCTTGTGCCCGACCATCGCGTCCGTCACGAACACCGGCACGTGCTTGCGGCCGTCGTGCACCGCCAGCGTGTGGCCGATCATGTCCGGCACGATCATCGATCGGCGGGACCAGGTCTTGATGACGTTCTTGGTGCCCTTCTCGTTCTGCACCTCCACCTTCTTCATCAGGTGGTGGTCGACGAACGGGCCCTTCTTCAAGCTGCGTGGCATTCTGGCCGGCTCCTATCAGCGCTTCTTGCCGGCCTTGCGGCGCCGGACGATCATGCGGTCGCTTTCCTTGCGGGTGCGGGTACGCCCCTCGGGCTTGCCCCACGGGGACACCGGGTGGCGTCCACCCGAGGTCTTGCCCTCACCACCACCGTGCGGGTGGTCGACCGGGTTCATCGCGACACCGCGGACGGTCGGGCGCTTGCCCTTCCAGCGCATCCGGCCCGCCTTGCCCCAGTTGATGTTCGACTGCTCGCCGTTGCCGACCTCACCGAGGGTGGCGCGGCAGCGTACGTCGACCATCCGGACCTCGCCGGACGGCATCCGCAGGGTGGCCATCCGGCCTTCCTTCGCGACCAGCTGGATGCTGGCACCGGCCGAGCGGCCCATCTTGGCGCCGCCGCCCGGGCGCAGCTCGACGGCGTGCACCGTGGAGCCGACCGGGATGTTGCGCAGCGGCAGGTTGTTGCCGATCTTGATATCGGCGGCCGGGCCGTTCTCGACGATCGTGCCCTGCTTCAGGTTCGACGGGGCGAGGATGTAGCGCTTCTCGCCGTCGACGTAGTGCAGCAGCGCGATCCGCGCGGTGCGGTTCGGGTCGTACTCGATCTCGGCGACCTTGGCCGGCACGCCGTCCTTGTCGTACCGCTTGAAGTCGATCAGCCGGTACGCCCGCTTGTGACCGCCACCGTGGTGCCGGGTGGTGATCTTGCCGGTGTTGTTCCGGCCGCCCTTCTTGGGCAGCGGACGCAGCAGCGACTTCTCGGGGGTCGAACGGGTGAGCTCGACGAAGTCGGCCACGCTCGAGCCACGGCGGCCCGGCGTTGTCGGCTTGTATTTGCGGATACCCATTACGACTGGCCTCCGAAGATGTCGATGCGGTCGTCACCCTTGAGGGTCACAATCGCTCGCTTGGTGTCCGGGCGCTTGCCCCAGCCGGCACGGGTCCGGCGGCGCTTGCCCTTGCGGTTGATGGTGTTGACGTCGCTGACCTTGACCTTGAACACCTTCTCGACCGCGAGCTTGATCTCGGTCTTGTTGGCGTTCGGGTCCACCTCGAACGTGTACTTCTGCTCGTCCAGCAGGCCGTAGCTCTTCTCGCTCACGACCGGCCGCAGCAGCACGTCCCGCGGATCCTTGTTGACTCCGTGGCTCATGCCTCAACCTCCTGCTCGGCCTCGGTCGACGTGGCGACGGCCTTGACGGACTTGCCCTGGGGCGCGCCGGCGACGAAAGCGTCGAGGGCACCCTGGGTGAACACGACCGCGTCGCTGCACAGCACGTCGTACGCGTTCAGCTGGTCGGCCGCGATCAGGTGCACGTGCTGGACGTTGCGCAGGCTCAGCCAGGTGAGCTCGTCGGCCCGCTCGACCACGACCAGGACCTTGCCCGGCTCGGTCGCCGCGGCCAGCACGTTCAGCGCGGCCTTGGTGGACGGCTTGTCACCGTCGACGAACTTCTCGACCACGTGCACGCGGCCGTCACGGGCCCGGTCCGAGAGCGCACCGCGGAGCGCGGCGGCGATCATCTTCTTCGGGGTCCGCTGGCTGTAGTCGCGCGGCACCGGGCCGTGGACGACGCCACCGCCGGTGAACTGCGGCGCGCGGATCGAACCCTGGCGGGCGCGACCGGTGCCCTTCTGCCGGTACGGCTTGGTGCCACCGCCGGAGACCTCGCCGCGGGTCTTGGCCTTGGCCGTGCCCTGGCGGGCCGCGGCCAGCTGGGCCACCACGACCTGGTGGATCAGCGGGATGTTGACCTGGACGTCGAACAGCTCGGCCGGAAGCTCGGCGGAGCCCTTCTTACTGACCTTGTCGCCCTTCACGACGACGACGTCGACCGAGCTCATTTCTGGGCTCCTTTCACAGCTGCGCCCTTAGCGGCGTTGCGGATCAGCACGAGGCCGCCCTTGGGACCGGGCACCGCACCCTTCAGCAGGATCAGGCCGCGGTCGGTGTCGATCGCGTGCACGGTGATGTTCTGCGTGGTGACCTGCTCGGCGCCCATCCGGCCCGCCATCCGCAGGCCCTTGAAGACCCGGCCCGGGGTGGCGCAGCCGCCGATGGAACCCGGCGAGCGGTGCTTCTTGTGGACACCGTGGGTGGCGCGGAGGCCGTGGAAGCCGTGCCGCTTCATCACACCGGCGAAGCCCTTGCCCTTGCTGGTGGCGGACACGTCGACCCGCTCACCGGCCTCGAAGGCCTCGGCCTTGATCTCCTGACCCAGCGTGTACTCGCTGGCGTCGGCGGTGCGCAGCTCCAGCAGGTGGCGCCGCGGCGTCACGCCGGCCTTGTCGAAGTGGCCGCGCATCGGGCTGGTGACCTTGCGGGGGTCGATGTCGCCGAAGGCGATCTGGACGCCGTCGTACCCGTGGCTGTCCGAGGTGCGAACCTCGGTCACGACGCACGGGCCGGCCTGGATCACGGTGACGGGGACGACACGGTTGTTCTCGTCCCAGGTCTGGGTCATGCCGAGCTTGGTGCCCAGCAGACCGCGCGTGTTCTTGGTAGAAGTGCTCATTGGTTGTTCGCGTCCCTCAGAGCTTGATCTCGATGTCGACACCGGCCGGCAGGTCGAGCCGCATCAGCGAGTCGACGGTCTTCGGCGTGGGGTCGATGATGTCGATGAGCCGCTTGTGGGTGCGCATCTCGAAGTGCTCGCGGCTGTCCTTGTACTTGTGCGGCGAGCGGATGACGCAGAACACGTTCTTTTCCGTCGGCAACGGCACCGGGCCAGCAACCTTCGCACCAGTACGCGTCACCGTGTCGACAATCTTGCGTGCCGAGCTGTCGATGACCTCGTGGTCGTAGGCCTTCAGCCGGATGCGGATCTTCTGTCCCGCCATCGCTTCGCTTCGTCCTTCTCTATCGTCAACGTCTGTGTTGCTCCGACCCCCGCGGTCGGGTGTGTCGCGTGCGCGGCACGCACGTGACTCACCGCTTCATCGACCTGGAATGGTGATCGGGGCCCGGTCTCGGACCGGAACCTCGGCATGGTCTCCGGTCCGGCGCACTCGCCAGACGCATGGTCTGGGGCGCGCCCCGGCGGCCTCGCCTGAGCAACCTGAATATTGTGCCAGAGATCGGCGCCGAAACGCCAATCGGGTGGCTTCACGCCCGATCCGGCCCACCTGAGCGCCGGATCGAGGCGCAAAGCAGAGGTCCGCGGGGCTCAGGATGCGAGCCCTCGCGGACCTCGTGAGATCACTTGATGATCTTGGTGACCCGGCCGGCGCCGACGGTGCGGCCACCTTCGCGGATCGCGAACTTCAGACCCTCTTCCATGGCGATCGGCTGGATCAGCTCGACCGACATGTCGGTGTTGTCGCCCGGCATGACCATCTCGGTGCCCTCGGGCAGCGTGACGACGCCGGTGACGTCCGTGGTGCGGAAGTAGAACTGGGGCCGGTAGTTCTGGAAGAACGGCGTGTGACGGCCGCCCTCCTCCTTCGACAGGATGTAGACCGACGCGTCGAAGTTGGTGTGCGGGGTCGTGGTGCCCGGCTTGATGACGACCATGCCGCGCTCGACGTCCTCGCGCTTGGTGCCACGAAGCAGCAGACCGACGTTCTCACCGGCCTGGCCCTCGTCCAGCAGCTTGCGGAACATCTCGATACCGGTGACCGTGGTGGTCTGCTTCTCCGGACGGATGCCGACGATGTCGACGGTCTCGTTGATCTTGACGACACCGCGCTCGATCCGGCCGGTGATGACCGTACCGCGACCCGTGATGGTGAAGACGTCCTCCACCGGCATCAGGAACGGCTTGTCGATCTCACGCACCGGCTGCGGGATGTAGGAGTCCACCGCGTTCATCAGCTCGATGATCGACTCGCCCCACTTGGCGTCGCCCTGGAGCGCCGGGTGAGCGGCGACGCGGACGATCGGCGCGTTGTCGCCGTCGAACTCCTGCTCCGAGAGCAGCTCGCGGACCTCGAGCTCGACGAGCTCCAGGATCTCCTCGTCGTCGACCATGTCGCACTTGTTCAGCGCCACGACCATGGCCGGCACGCCGACCTGGCGGGCGAGCAGAACGTGCTCACGCGTCTGCGGCATCGGGCCGTCGGTGGCGGCGACGACCAGGATCGCGCCGTCCATCTGAGCCGCGCCGGTGATCATGTTCTTGATGTAGTCCGCGTGACCCGGGCAGTCGACGTGGGCGTAGTGCCGGGCCTCGGTCTGGTACTCGACGTGCGCGATCGAGATGGTGATACCGCGCTGACGCTCTTCGGGCGCCTTGTCGATCTGATCGAAGGCCGATGCCTCGTTGAGCGTCGGGTACTTGTCGTGCAGCACCTTGGTGATCGCCGCGGTAAGAGTGGTCTTACCGTGGTCGATGTGACCGATGGTGCCGATGTTGACGTGCGGCTTAGTCCGCTCGAACTTCGCCTTCGCCACTGGGGCCCTCCTAGTTAAATGTTGACTACGCCGTACGCCGACGCGCTTGGGGTGTGGTGGTCAGGAGCGAGAGACTACTCGCCCCGGGCCTTCTTGATGATCTCTTCCGCCACGTTCTTCGGAACCTCGGCGTAGGAATCGAACTGCATCGAGTACGACGCGCGGCCCTGCGTCTTGGAACGCAGGTCACCGACATACCCGAACATCTCCGACAGCGGCACCAGGGCCTTGACGACCCGGCTGCCACCGGGACCCTCGTCCATCGACTGGATCTGGCCACGGCGGGAGTTGAGGTCGCCGATCACTTCACCCATGTAGTCCTCAGGGGTGGTGACCTCGACCGAGAACATCGGCTCGAGGATGACCGGGGTCGCCCGCCGGGCAGCGTCCTTGAAGGCCATCGAACCGGCGATCTTGAACGCGAGCTCGGAGGAGTCGACATCGTGGTAGGCACCGTCGGTCAGCGTGACCTTGACGTCCACCATCGGGTAGCCGGCCAGTACGCCGAACTCCATCGCTTCCTGCGCGCCCTCGTCCACCGACGGGATGTACTCCCGCGGGATCCGGCCACCGGTGACGGAGTTGACGAACTCGTAGCCGCCTTCGCCGCCGGCCTCGACCGAGGTCGGCTCGATGTTGATGATCACGCGCGCGAACTGACCCGAACCACCGGTCTGCTTCTTGTGCGTGTAGTCGACCTTCTCGACCTTCTTCTTGATCGTCTCGCGGTAGGCGACCTGCGGCTTGCCGACGTTGGCCTCGACGCGGAACTCGCGCTTCATCCGGTCGACCAGCACCTCGAGGTGCAGCTCGCCCATACCGGCGATGATCGTCTGGCCGGTGTCCTCGTCGGTCCGGACCTGGAAGGTCGGGTCCTCCTCGGCCAGCCGCTGGATCGCGACGCCCAGCTTCTCCTGGTCGCCCTTCGACTTCGGCTCGATGGCGACCGAGATGACCGGGGCCGGGAACTGCATCGACTCCAGCACGACCGGCTTGCCCGGGTCGGCCAGCGTCTCACCGGTGGTGGTGTCCTTCAGACCCATCACGGCGACGATGTGGCCGGCGCCGATCGACGCGATCTCCTCACGCTTGTTCGCGTGCATCCGGTAGATCTTGCCGATCCGCTCCTTGCGCCCCTTGGTGGGGTTCAGGACCTGGGTGCCGGTCTCGAGCTTGCCCGAGTACACCCGGATGAAGGTCAGCTTGCCCAGGTGCGGGTCGGCCGCGATCTTGAACGCCAGCGCCGAGAACGGCTCGCTGTCGTCCGGCTTGCGCAGGACGACCTGCTCGCTGTCCTTGACGTCGTGGCCCTCGATGGCCGGAACGTCGAGCGGGCTCGGCAGGAACGCGTTGATCGCGTCGAGCAGGGGCTGCACGCCCTTGTTCTTGAACGCGGTGCCGGTCAGCACCGGGGTCAGCTTGCTCGCGATCGTCGCGCGCCGGATGCCGGCCATGATCTGCTCCTCGGTGGGCGCTTCGCCCTCGAGGTACATCTCCATGATCTCGTCGTCGGCCTCGGCCAGCGTCTCGATCAGCTTGTCGCGCCACTCGGCGGCGATCTCGGTGTGGCTGGCCGGGATCTCCTCGACCGTGTAGTCCTCACCCATCGTCGTCTCGCCGCGCCAGGTCAGCGCACGCATCCCGATCAGGTCGACGACGCCGATGAAGTCGGACTCGGCACCGATCGGCAGCTGCAGCACCAGCGGCACCGCGGCCAGCCGGTCGACGATCATGTCGACGCAGCGCATGAACTCCGCGCCGGTCCGGTCGAGCTTGTTGACGAAGCACATCCGCGGTACGCCGTACCGGTCGGCCTGACGCCACACGGTCTCGGACTGCGGCTCGACGCCGGCAACGCCGTCGAACACCGCGACGGCACCGTCCAGGACGCGCAGCGAGCGCTCCACCTCGACGGTGAAGTCGACGTGCCCGGGGGTGTCGATGATGTTGATGGTGTGGTCTTTCCAGGTGCAGGTCGTCGCGGCGGACGTGATCGTGATGCCGCGCTCCTGCTCCTGCTCCATCCAGTCCATCGTGGCGGCGCCGTCGTGGACCTCACCGATCTTGTAGGTGATACCGGTGTAGAAGAGGATCCGCTCGGTCGTCGTCGTCTTGCCGGCGTCGATGTGAGCCATGATCCCGATGTTGCGGACCTTGGCCAGGTCGGTGGTGATTTGTACGGCCACCTCGGTGGTCTACCTCTCGATTCTGTACTGCTGTCAAAGGGTGAGCGCTGGGGTCCGGATCGGACCCCGGATCACCAGCGGTAGTGGGCGAAAGCCTTGTTGGCTTCGGCCATCTTGTGCGTGTCCTCGCGGCGCTTGACCGAGGCTCCCAGGCCGTTGGAGGCGTCCAGGATCTCGTTCATCAGGCGCTCGGACATGGTCTTCTCGCGACGCGCCCGGGAGTACGTCGTCAGCCAGCGCAGCGCCAGCGTGGTGGACCGGCCCGGCTTGACCTCGATCGGCACCTGGTAGGTCGCACCACCGACGCGCCGGCTCTTCACCTCGATGCTCGGCTTCACGTTGTCCAGCGCACGCTTCAGCGTGATCACCGGGTCGGTGCCGGTCTTGGTCCGGGTGCCCTCGAGCGCGGTGTAGACGATGCTCTGCGCGATCTGCTTCTTGCCGTCGACCAGGATCTTGGAGATCAACTGGGTGACGAGCGGCGAACTGTAGACCGGGTCGATGATGACCGGACGCTTCGGGGCGGGGCCCTTGCGCGGCATTAGCTCTTCTCCTTCTTCGCGCCGTAACGGCTGCGCGCCTGCTTGCGGTTCTTCACACCCTGGGTGTCGAGCGAACCGCGGATGATCTTGTACCGGACACCCGGCAGGTCCTTCACACGACCGCCACGCACGAGCACGATCGAGTGCTCCTGCAGGTTGTGGCCGACGCCGGGGATGTACGCGGTGACCTCGATGCCGCTGGTCAGGCGGACACGCGCGACCTTGCGAAGGGCCGAGTTCGGCTTCTTCGGCGTGGTCGTGTAGACGCGCGTGCACACACCGCGACGCTGAGGGGAACCCTTCAGGGCGGGCGTCTTGTTCTTGGACACCTTGTCCTGGCGGCCCTTGCGGACCAGCTGCTGAATGGTGGGCACCGCGTAGGTCTCTTTCTGTCGTCCGGCTTTCTTCTGCTCTGCTTTTGCTGACCCCCGCGGTCGGGTGTGTCGCGTGCGCACGGGCGTACCGAAGCCGTAATCTTCCAGACTGTCGGCAGGAGTCCCGTGCCACGCGCGCAACCCGTTCGACCAGGGGCACGCATGACGGCCCAGGATGACCCGGGCACGATCGTTAAGACTAGCGGCTGCCTCAAGCACGGTCAAAATGACTGACCGCACGGGCCTGAGGCTGGTCCGCTCGTCCAGTTTACAGGGTCTACGGAGTGGCCCGGCCGGCCAGGAAAGCGGATGCCACCGCCTGGTCCCCCTCGACCGTCAGAACGCTCCCCGGCAACCGCTTCCAGAGGCACAGATCCAGCTCCGCGGCAGTGCCGGAGACGACCGCCTCACCGGCTGCCGCACCTCGCTCCACCTGGGGCGGATCCCCTTCTGACACAGGCGTCAGCGTCCACTCGTCGCCCGTGTCGGTCGCCCGTACGCCGATCCGCCGGGTGACCGCCGGGGCGACCCGCCGGGCCAGCATCCGAGGCAGGAAGACCCCGAACACTTCGTCCACCCCGTCGGCCGCCAGGGCCGCAGGTACGACGGCCAGACCACTGGTGGCCCGCCCTCCGGCGGAGACGCCGGCCTGGACCGCGTCCACGAGGTGGATGGCTGTCTCATGCGTGCGCCGCCGGGACCAGAACCCCGCGTACTGCGCGACCGGCGCGAAGTTCCAGCACGGCTCGTCCGGATCGACGGCCCGGATCGCGGCGGCCAGCGCCGCGGTCGTACCGGCATACCAGTCGCTCCAGGAGATCGTCGTACGCAGGACCTCCGGGACCCTCTGGGAGGTGCCGCTGAGCAGGATCGACGCTGCCCAGCGCTGGCCGGAACCGATGTGCAGGGCCAGGTCGGCCAGCGTCCAGCCCGGGCAGGCGGGCACCTCGGACGCCGGGTCGGCCTGGTCGAGGACGGCCGCGAATTCCGCGGCCGTCCGCTCGAACTCGGCCAGATAGTCGATCGGTCCGTCAGGCACGGAACTCGACGTCGGTGATCAGCCCCTCGGAGACCCGGTACAACGCGATCATCGGGACCCCTTCGCCGGTGTCGTAGGCCAGCACATGCTCGACGACCCAATCGCCCAGCATCAGCTTCTGCACGACCTCGGTCTTGCACCGTCCGGCAGCGAACCGTGACCCGTAGTACTCGCGCAGGAACCGGCGGCCCTTCAGCTCGGTGCTGTCGGCGAGGTGGATCCGGGCGGTCGGCGAGTACGTCGCCAGGAACGCCTCCAGGTCGTGCGCCGCGTACGCCGCGTGCTCGCGCCCCACCACCCGGGCGGCCGGAGTGTCCACCGGAACGGCGGGAGTGGTCGGAAGAGGATCGAGCGTCGGAACCGGAGCGGTCGGCGCCGGCTGACTGGCAGGCGCAGCCGGAGTCGGGAGATCCATCAGCGGTTCAGCCGCGGCCGGCGTACGCGCAGCGGTCTTTCGTGATGCCGGGGCGCTCTTGGCCCTGGTCTTGGTGGTGGTCGTCGGTGAGGTGGATGCCGTGGTCACGCCGTCCGGGTCCTCGCCCAGGTGGGCGATCGCCCAGTCCAGGGCCTTGGTGACGGCGGCGCGTGATTCTTCGGTGTGGTCGAGCATGTCGAACCCGTGGTGCCCTTTCGGTACGTCGATGATGTCCAGCGCGCTGCCACCTGCGGAGACGAACTCCGCGACCGGACCGGCGAGTTCCTCACGCTCGCGTCCGGCTCGGGTCAGCAGCACCGGCAGATCCTTGTGTTTCCCGATCACTTCGGCGGCGGTGACCAGGTCGTCGACACCGGGCGGGGTGGCGAGCAGGGGGTAGGTCAGGGCGATGCAGCGCAGCCAGTCGGGGCGGCTGTCCAGCCACTCCCCGGCCAGCAGGCCCGCACCGGAGAAGAACCACAACCCGACCCGATCGGGGTCGACCCGTGGATCAGAACGCAGTACGCCGATCGCAGCCTCCACCTCGTCCGCGGCGGTGACCAACTGGTCGAAGCCGCGAATCAGGCTGTGGTCGACGACTGCGGCCACCAGGCCTCGCCTGGCGACAGCGGTCGCATAGCCCTTGTAGACCGGCCAGTCCCGTGGTGTGGCCACGAGCTCGGCTGGTCCCGGTCCCCCGTGCACGAACAGCATCGCGCCCGTCCGGGCAGTCCCGGCCGGACGGTAGATGTCGATCTCTCCAAGCCTGTCCACCCGCACGTCGGGCCCGTCCAGTACCCCCAGGACGAAAGGCCGCAGATAGGCCGGGAGATCCGTCATGGACCAATCTTGGCCTATCACCCGGACACTTTCAGCCCCGCCCCCGAGTGTCTTGTGCAGACCGGCGTACCAACTCGGTCAGAACGCCGGAATCCACGTCTGCCAAGCGTTTGACGTACAGGCATCCGGCGCTGGTCGTATGCGGCCCGAGGCGGGTGAGCAATTCGTCGTACCCGTCGAAACCCGCGGTCAGATAAAGCGTCAGTGCTTGTTTCCGGACCGCGAATCCGACGTCGAACCAGTCCAGCTCGCGACCGCTCTCGTAGACCAGGTGGCGGTCGCCGAAACCGACGATCGACGGTCCCCACAGGGCCGGCTCCAGACCGGTCGCCCTGGTGATCAGTGCGTTGAGCTCGCGGGCGTCGTCGCCCCGGACTCCGGCGATGCCGGCCAGGTAGTCGTCGACGGACGCGTCCGTCTTCCGGGTCTTGTTCTCGGCCATGGTTCATCCTGGCCGGAACGCCGCGAGGGCGGCACCCCCTGGTGGGAGTGCCGCCCTCGGCGGGATTGACTCGGCTCAGTTCTGGTAGGAACCGAGGTCGAAGTCGTCGAGCGGGACCGACTGACCGGTGGACGGGCCGAAGTCGTAGTCGTACGACTCGTAGCCGACCATCGAGTACATCGCGGCCTTCGCCTCCTCGGTGGGCTCCACCCGGATGTTGCGGTACCGGTCCATGCCCGTACCGGCCGGGATCAGCTTTCCGATGATGACGTTCTCCTTCAGACCGACCAGCGAGTCGGACTTGCCGTGGATCGCGGCCTCGGTGAGGACGCGGGTCGTCTCCTGGAAGGAGGCGGCCGACAGCCACGACTCGGTGGCCAGCGAGGCCTTGGTGATACCCATCAGCACCGGACGACCCGAGGCCGGCGTACCGCCCTCGGCGACCACGCGGCGGTTCTCCGCCTCGAACATGATCCGGTCCGCGAGCTCACCCGGCAGCAGCTGGGCGTCGCCCGACTCGATCACCGTGACCCGGCGCAGCATCTGCCGGACGATGATCTCGATGTGCTTGTCGTGGATGGCCACACCCTGCGACCGGTACACCTCCTGGACCTCGTCCACCAGGTGCTCCTGCGCCTTGCGGACACCCAGGATCCGCAGAACCTCCTGCGGGTCCGGCGTACCCTGCGTCAGCTGCTGACCGACCTCGACGTGCTGACCCTCTTCGATCAGCAGGCGGCCACGCTTCGACACCGGGTAGGCGACCTCCTCGGAACCGTCGTCCGGGGTGAGCACCAGCTTCCGGGTCTTGTCGGTGTCCTCGATCGAGATCCGGCCCGCGGCCTCCGAGATCGGCGCCTTGCCCTTGGGCTGGCGGGCCTCGAAGAGCTCGACCACACGCGGCAGACCGTGGGTGATGTCATCACCCGCGACACCACCGGTGTGGAAGGTCCGCATCGTCAGCTGCGTCCCCGGCTCACCGATGGACTGGGCCGCGATGATGCCGACCGCCTCGCCGATGTCGACCGGCTTGCCGGTCGCCAGCGAACGGCCGTAGCACTTCGCGCAGGTACCGGTCTTGGCGTCACAGGTCAGCACGGAGCGGACCTTGACCTCCTCGATCCCGGCCTCGACCAGCTTCGCGATCGAGACGTCGCCCAGATCGCTGCCGGCCGTCAGCACGACCTTGCCGCTCGCGTCGGACACGTCGGTGGCCAGCGTCCGTGCGTACGCGCTGGTCTCGACGTTCTCGGCGTGCACGACCTTGCCGTCCGGACCGGGCTCGCCGATCTTCTTCGGCAGGCCCCGCTCGGTGCCGCAGTCCTCCTCGCGGATGATCACGTCCTGCGAGACGTCCACCAGACGACGGGTCAGGTACCCCGAGTCGGCGGTCCGCAGCGCGGTGTCGGCCAGACCCTTCCGCGCACCGTGGGTGGCGATGAAGTACTCGACCACCGACAGGCCCTCACGGAAGTTGGACTTGATCGGCCGGGCGATGATCTCACCCTTCGGGTTGGCCACCAGCCCACGCATACCGGCGATCTGCCGGATCTGCATCATGTTGCCTCGGGCACCCGAGTGGACCATCATCCAGATCGGGTTGGCCTTCTCGAAGTTCTCCTCCATCGCCTTGCCGACCTCGGCGTTGGCGCCGGTCCAGATCTCGATCAGCTCCTGGCGCCGCTCGGACGAGGTGATCAGACCCCGCTCGAACTGCTTCTGGACCTTCTCGGCCTGCGACTCGTACCGGGCCATGATCTCCGGCTTGGACGGCGGCGTGCTGAAGTCGTCGATCGACACGGTCACACCGGACCGGGTGGCCCAGCGGAAACCGAGATCCTTCAGCGCGTCGAGGGCGTTGGCGACCTCGACCTTGGAGTACCGCTCGGCCAGGTCGTTGACGATCCCGCCCAGCTGCTTCTTGCCGACCTCGACGTCGACGAACGGGTAGTCCGTCGGCAGCGCCTCGTTGAACAGCGCCCGGCCCAGCGTGGTCTCCAGGGAGAACCCGCCCTCGGCCCGCTCGGTCGCACCGGCAGGTACGCCGGACTCGTCCAGACGCAGCGTGATCTTGGCCTGCAGCGACAGCTCGTTGCGGTCGAACGCCATCAGCGCCTCGGCCACCGAGCTGAACGCCCGGCCCTCACCCAGGGCGCCTTCCTTCAGCATGGTCAGGAAGTAGATGCCGATGATCATGTCCTGCGTCGGCATCGTGACCGGACGGCCGTCGGCCGGCTTCAGGATGTTGTTGGTCGACAGCATCAGGATCCGCGCCTCGGCCTGGGCCTCGGCCGACAGCGGCAGGTGCACCGCCATCTGGTCACCGTCGAAGTCCGCGTTGAACGCGGAGCAGACGAGCGGGTGGATCTGGATCGCCTTGCCCTCGATCAGCTGCGGCTCGAACGCCTGGATGCCGAGCCGGTGCAGCGTAGGCGCACGGTTCAGCAGGACCGGGTGCTCGGTGATGACCTCTTCCAGCACGTCCCAGACCTGGGCGCGCTGGCGCTCGACCATCCGCTTGGCGGACTTGATGTTCTGCGCGTGGTTGAGGTCGACCAGCCGCTTCATGACGAACGGCTTGAACAGCTCCAGCGCCATGGCCTTCGGCAGACCGCACTGGTGCAGCTTCAGCTGCGGACCGACGACGATGACCGAACGGCCCGAGTAGTCGACCCGCTTGCCGAGCAGGTTCTGACGGAAGCGACCCTGCTTGCCCTTGAGCATGTCGGACAGCGACTTCAGCGGCCGGTTGCCCGGGCCGGTGACCGGACGGCCACGACGGCCGTTGTCGAACAGTGCGTCGACGGCCTCCTGCAGCATCCGCTTCTCGTTGTTGACGATGATCTCCGGCGCGCCCAGGTCGAGCAGTCGCTTGAGCCGGTTGTTCCGGTTGATCACCCGGCGGTACAGGTCGTTCAGGTCCGAGGTGGCGAACCGGCCACCGTCGAGCTGGACCATCGGCCGCAGGTCCGGCGGGATCACCGGCACGCAGTCGAGCACCATGCCCATCGGGCTGTTGTTGGTGGCCAGGAACGCGGTCACGACCTTGAGCCGCTTCAGGGCGCGGGTCTTGCGCTGGCCCTTACCGGTCTTGATCGTCTCGCGCAGGTTGTCCGCCTCGGCCTTCAGGTCGAAGGTCTCCAGCCGGCGCTGGATCGCGGCGGCACCCATGGCGCCCTCGAAGTACTTGCCGAACCGCTCCTTCATGGCGCGGTAGAGGATCTCGTCGCCCTCCAGGTCCTGGACCTTCAGGTTCTTGAACCGGGTCCAGACCTCGTCGAGGCGGTCGATCTCGCGCTGCGCACGGTCGCGCAGCTGCTTGACCTCACGCTCGGCGCCTTCCTTGACCTTGCGGCGTACGTCGGCCTTGGCGCCCTCGGCCTCGAGCTGCGCCAGGTCCTCCTCGAGCTTCTTCATCCGCGTCTCGATGTCGTTGTCGCGCCGGTTCTCGAGCTGCTTGCGCTCGACGTCGGTCCGGCCCTCCAACGACGACAGGTCGCGGTGCCGCGCCTCGTCGTCGACGTCGGTGATCATGTACGCCGCGAAGTAGATGACCTTCTCCAGGTCCTTCGGGGCGAGGTCGAGCAGGTAGCCGAGTCGCGACGGGACACCCTTGAAGTACCAGATGTGGGTGACCGGCGCGGCCAGCTCGATGTGGCCCATCCGCTCACGGCGCACCTTGGAGCGGGTGACCTCGACGCCACACCGCTCGCAGATGATGCCCTTGAAGCGAACGCGCTTGTACTTGCCGCAGTAGCACTCCCAGTCCCGGGTGGGACCGAAGATCTTCTCGCAGAAAAGGCCGTCACGCTCGGGCTTGAGCGTCCGGTAGTTGATCGTCTCGGGCTTCTTGACCTCGCCGTGCGACCACTGACGGATCTCATCCGCGGTGGCCAGGCCGATCCGAAGCTCGTCGAAGAAGTTCACGTCGAGCACGATGTGTTATCTCCCGATTGTTGAAGCGGTCTGAGTGAGTTGGTTGTTGATCTCAAGCGGCAACCCGCTCAGACCTCTTCGACACTGTTCGGCTCACGCCGGGACAGATCGATTCCCAGTTCCTCCGCAGCGCGGAAGACGTCCTCTTCGCTGTCGCGCATCTCGACCCGGCTTCCGTCGGACGAGAGCACCTCCACGTTCAGACACAGGGACTGCATTTCCTTGACCAGAACCTTGAAGGACTCCGGGATACCCGGCTCCGGAATGTTCTCGCCCTTGACGATCGCCTCGTACACCTTGACCCGCCCGACGACATCGTCGGACTTGATCGTCAGCAGTTCCTGCAGCGCGAAGGCGGCACCGTAGGCCTCCAGGGCCCACACCTCCATCTCGCCGAACCGCTGACCACCGAACTGCGCCTTACCGCCCAGCGGCTGCTGGGTGATCATCGAGTACGGACCGGTCGACCGTGCGTGGATCTTGTCGTCGACCAGGTGGTGCAGCTTCAGCATGTACATGTAGCCGACACCGACCGGCTCCGGGAACGGCTCACCCGAACGGCCGTCGAACAGCCGGGCCTTGCCCGATCCGTCGACCATCCGGACGCCGTCACGGTTCGGCAGCGTCGAGCTGAGCAGGCCGGTGACCTCCTCCTCCTTGGCGCCGTCGAACACCGGGGTGGCGACGTTCGTCATCGGAGCAGCCGAGCCGGCGCCGATCTTGATCAGCCGCTGCGCCCACTCCTCCTGGTTCTCCGGGTCGATCTCCCAGCCGCGGCTGGCGATCCAGCCGAGGTGGGTCTCGAGCACCTGACCGACGTTCATCCGGCCGGGCACGCCCAGCGGGTTCAGGATGATGTCGACCTGGGTGCCGTCCTCGAGGAACGGCATGTCCTCGACCGGCAGGATCTTGGAGATGACGCCCTTGTTGCCGTGACGGCCGGCCAGCTTGTCGCCGACCGAGATCTTCCGCTTCTGGGCGACGTACACCCGGACCAGCTGGTTGACGCCCGGCGGCAGCTCGTCGCCGTTGTCACGGTCGAAGACGCGGACACCGATGACGGTGCCCTCCTCGCCGTGCGGCACCTTCAGCGAGGTGTCGCGGACCTCACGGGCCTTCTCGCCGAAGATCGCGCGCAGCAGCCGCTCCTCCGGGGTCAGCTCGGTCTCGCCCTTGGGGGTGACCTTGCCGACCAGGATGTCACCGGTGGTGACCTCGGCGCCGATCCGGATGATGCCCCGCTCGTCCAGGTCGGCCAGCATCTCGTCGGAGACGTTCGGGATGTCCCGGGTGATCTCCTCCGGGCCCAGCTTGGTGTCGCGAGCGTCGACCTCGTGCTCCTCGATGTGGATCGAGGTCAGCAGGTCCTGCTGCACGACGCGCTGGGACAGGATGATCGCGTCCTCGTAGTTGTGACCCTCCCACGGCATGAACGCGACCAGCATGTTCCGGCCGAGCGCCATCTCGCCCTCGTCGGTGCACGGACCGTCGGCGAGCGGGGAGTTCACCTCGACACGCTGCCCCGCGTCGACCAGCGGGCGCTGGTTGATGCAGGTGCCCTGGTTCGACCGGCGGAACTTCGCCAGCCGGTAGGTCTGGTACGTGCCGTCGTCGGCGGCGATCTCGATCAGGTCGGCCGAGACCTCCTTGACCACACCGGCCTTGTCGGCCACGACCACGTCACCGGCGTCGACCGCACCGCGGTACTCCATACCGGTGCCGACCAGCGGAGCGTCGGCGGTGATCAGCGGCACGGCCTGGCGCTGCATGTTGGAGCCCATCAGCGCCCGGTTGGCGTCGTCGTGCTCGAGGAACGGGATCATCGCGGTCGCCACCGACACCATCTGGCGCGGCGAGACGTCCATGTAGTCCACGTCCTCGACCAGGGCGAGCTCGACCTCACCGTGCCGCCGGCGAACCAGCACGCGGTCCTCGGCGAGCCGGTCGTCGTCGGTCAGCGCGGCGTTCGCCTGCGCGATGACGAACCGGTCCTCCTCGTCCGCGGTCAGGTAGTCCACCTGGTCGGTGACCTGACCGGACACGACCTTGCGGTACGGCGTCTCGACGAAGCCGAACGGGTTCACCCGGCCGTACGACGCGAGCGAGCCGATCAGACCGATGTTCGGGCCTTCCGGAGTCTCGATCGGGCACATCCGGCCGTAGTGGGACGGGTGTACGTCGCGGACCTCGAAGCCGGCCCGCTCGCGGCTCAGACCACCCGGGCCGAGTGCGTTCAGCCGGCGCTTGTGGGTCAGGCCCGCGATCGGGTTGGTCTGGTCCATGAACTGCGACAGCTGGGAGGTGCCGAAGAACTCCTTCAGCGCCGCGACCACCGGACGGATGTTGATCAGGGTCTGCGGCGTGATCGCCTCGACGTCCTGGGTCGTCATCCGCTCCCGGACCACGCGCTCCATCCGGGCCAGGCCGGTGCGCAGCTGGTTCTGGATCAGCTCGCCGACGGTACGCAGCCGCCGGTTGCCGAAGTGGTCGATGTCGTCTTCCTCGACCACGATCTCGCCGGTCGGGGCGGGCAGCTCGGTCTTGCCCTCGTGCAGCGCCACCAGGTACTTGATCGTGGCGACGATGTCGTTGATCGTCAGCACCGCGGTGTCGTGCGTCTCGTCCCGGCCGAGCTTCTTGTTGATCTTGTACCGGCCGACCTTGGCCAGGTCGTAGCGCTTGCCGTTGAAGTAGTAGTTGTCCAGCAGCGCCTGGGCGGCCTCCCGCGTCGGCGGCTCACCCGGCCGCAGCTTGCGGTAGATGTCCAGCAGCGCGTCGTCCTGCCCGGAGGTGTGGTCCTTCTCCAGGGTGAGCCGGATCGACTCGTAGTCGCCGAACTCCTCCAGGATCTGTGCGTCGGTCCAGCCGAGCGCCTTCAGCAGCACGGTGACGTTCTGCTTGCGCTTGCGGTCCAGCCGGACACCGACCATGTCGCGCTTGTCGACCTCGAACTCCAGCCACGCGCCGCGCGACGGGATGATCTTGGCGGTGAAGATGTCCTTGTCCGACGTCTTGTCCGGGGTGCGCTCGAAGTACACACCGGGCGAGCGGACGAGCTGGGACACGACGACCCGCTCGGTGCCGTTGATGACGAAGGTGCCCTTGCGCGTCATCAGCGGGAAGTCACCCATGAAGACGGTCTGGCTCTTGATCTCGCCGGTCTCGTTGTTCATGAACTCGGCGGTGACGAACAGCGGAGCGGAGTACGTGACGTCCCGCTCCTTGCACTCGTCCACCGTGTTCTTCGGAGGCTCGAAGCGGTGGTCGCGGAACGACAGCGACATGGTGCCGCTGAAGTCCTCGATCGGGGAGATCTCCTCGAAAATCTCTTCCAGGCCGGAGGGGCCGGACAGTTCGGTCCGTCCCTCGGCCTCGGCGGCGGCCACACGGGCCTGCCACGTTTCGTTGCCGACCAGCCAGTCGAAACTGTCCACCTGCAGCGCAAGCAGATCCGGAACCTCGAGAGGTTCGGAGATCTTTGCGAAGGAGATGCGGCGTGGTGAGCCGGAAACGTCGGAAATGCTGTCGGACTGGGGGTTGCGCGAGGCGACCAAGGGGCGTCCTTCCACGGGCTCGCAGAAATCACTTCGGTGCTGGGAGCGCACGCCGAACCGCCCTAGTCAAGTCGAGACCCGAACCAGGGTGGAGGTTAAAGGCAGCGCAAAGCACAAGGTTACATGTTCCAGGCAAGCCTGTCCAATGGGGTCCAACACTATGCCGTCGGACCACCCTTTCCGTCAAGGACCGACCCGGTGTCTCCAGCGAGTAGATCACCCGCGAGACCTCCGGCGCCCTCCTGGTGCGGAGTCACAAAGAGACTACAGTCCGGCGATCTCCTGGACCAGCCATCGGCCGTCCTTTCGGACCATCGTGAACCTCGTCCGGTTGAGGTCGACCCGGGGACTACCCTTCGTGATCGTGCTGGTGGTGGTCTGGTTCACGAAGATGATCAGCGTGACCCGGTCGGCGTTCCCGTCCCGGACCCCGACCTCGCGGACGTCGGCCTTGACCGTCGCCTTGGTCTTGGTGGCCAACTCACCGGCCACCTTCGCGGTCTCGTCGAACTTGGCGGCGAAGTCCGGGGTCATGGTCGACCGGGCCGCGGCGAAGCTCTTGTCCAGGTCGCGGTAGTCGTAGCTGAGCGCGGTCTCGGCCGCTTTCCGGCCGGCCGCGGCGGCCTGGTCCCGGGCGTCCTCGGCCTGCTTGCCTTGCCACGCCTTGATCCCGAGCACCGCCCCGACGGTCAGCACGAGTACGACGACCACCGCAAGCACCACGGACAGCACCACGCCCAGGCCGCGCTTGCCGGTGGCCACCTGATCCTGGACGACCCGGTGGCCGTGCTGCTCGGCCGACTCGCCCGTTTCCGGGTCCAGGACGGACAGCTTGAAGGCCTCGTCGTCACTCCAGGTAGCCAATTCGCCGTCATCGACGACCCGGACGGTCACCTCGGGCTGATCCGATGTGGCGGGGCTCACACCCTCGGCGACCGCTGCGCTGTCGTTCGTTGTCAGGTCGTCCGCGGCGGGCGTCGTACCCGGGGTACGGCGCTGGCCCGCGATCCGGGGGCGGTTGCGGGAACGGTCCGGCATCAGCCCACCACCTGGAGGTCGGCGGTCAGCCAGTGGTCGCTGTCGCGCACCATGTCCAGCTTGATCCGGTAGCGGCGCTCCACTCCCTGGGTGGAGGCGGTGTTGGTGACGACCGCGTTCACGATCACCAGCACCTGGGCGGAGTCCTTATCGTTCGAGACCACCGCGGCCTCCTTCACGTCACCCTTGGAGGTCGCCTTGTTGGTCAGCACCTCGGCCTTCACCGAGTCGGTGCCGGCCTGGAACTCCTGTTTGAACTGACCGGTGGAGTCGTCCAGCACCCGCTTCGCGTCGGCATCCCACGTCTTGTAGTCGTACGTCGTGAAGTCCAGCGCCAACTGCCGGGCGGCCTTCATCGCGCCGTCGCGCTGCGAGTCGCCGGCCCGCTGCTTCTGCAGTGCGATCACCGACAGCGTCGTACCCGCCAGCGCCACCACGAGCAGAACGCTCAGCGCCCACGCCAGAATCAAAGGTCCCCGCCGGGACTTACCAGAAGTCACTTGCCGGTCACCGGTCCAAGGATGAGAGCTTTCCAGGAGTCGCTGCCGAGCAGCTCCTCCTGGCCACCGGTCGAGCCGAGGACGATCTCCGGCATGCCGCCGGAGCCGCCGGCGGCGCCGGTGGTCGGGTCGTAGCCGATGCCGTAGCCGGTCCGGTTCCGGTCGCCGCGGGTCGACGGGCTCGGCTTGTTCTGCGAGCCGCGGACGTTCACGTCCGTGGACGGCTTCGCGGTGCACCCCGCCTTGTTGTTGGCCGGGATGTTGGTGAGATCCTGCGGGACCCGCTGGTTCGTGCTGCCGTAGCCGGCCCGGCACGCGGGCGGGTCGAAGCCGAGCACCAGGCCGAAGTGCGCGTCGTAGTGCCCGTCGGCGTTCTTGGCGGGTACGACGTACCCGCCCATCGACACCGCCGGGTACACCACCAGCAGCTGCTCGACGGCGTCCAGCCGGACCGCGGTCATCTCGCTCACCGTCAGCAGGTTACCGAGCAGCACCGCGATGTCCGCCCGGTTGTCCTGGATCAGTCCGGTGATCTGCTGCGACGCGAGCGAGCCCTGGTCGATCACCTGGCGCAGATCCGCGTCCGAGCTGACCAGGGTGTCGGACAGCAGCGCGAGATTCTTCGCCCAGGTCTTGATCGCGTCGCCGCTGGCGACCTGGGTGGCCAGCACGGTGTCGCCGTCGTTGATCAGCTTGATCGTCTGCAGGATGTTGGCGTCCGCGTCGTCGATCAGCGTGCCGGAGCTGTCGATGATCCGCTGCAGGTCGGTGCCGCGGCCCTTCAGCGCCGCGCCGAGCTCGCGGACCGTGGTCTGCAGGCTCTTCTTGTCGACCGAGTTGACCAACTGGTCCAGGTTCAGCAGCAGTTCGGTGGTGTCGATCGGGATCGCGGTGTCCGCGCGGGCGATCGTGGAGTTGTCGCGGAGGTACGGGCCACCGTCGCGCCGCGGCTGCAGGTCGACGTACTGCTCGCCGATCGCGGACCGGTTCGCGACCACCGCGAGCAGGTCGCTGGGGATCTTCGTGTTCTTCTCGATGTCGAGGTTCACCTCGACGCCGTCGGACAGCAGCTTGAGTTCGCCGACCCGGCCGACCGGCTGGCCGCGGTACGTCACCTCGGCGCCGGTGAAGATGCCGCCGGACTCGGCGAAGCTGGCGCTGACCGTGTAGTCCTCGTCGAAGAACAGCTTGTCCACCTGGGCGTACTTCGCACCCACGAAGGCGACACCGACGACGGTGATCAGCAGGAACACCATCAACTGGATCCGGACCGCTCTGGTGATCACTTCGCCACCCCCGGCATCAGCGCCCGGGCCAGGTCGGGATCGAGCCCGGGCCGGTTCAGCTTCGGCGTACAGACCGGCAGGCCGAGCAGCGAGATGCAGCTCGTCGCCGTCCCGGTCGGGACCGGAAGCGCCGGCAGGCCGTTGCCCTGCGGGTTGGTCGAGTTGTGCAGCGGGATGCTCAGCCCGGGCAACGGGATCGACGCGGGCCCGCCGGTCGGCAGCTTGAGACCCAGCAGACCTTGCAGTGCCTTCTGCGTGTTCACGTCCAGCGTGATCCCGAGGTTGGTGAAGTCACCGCCGACCGCCTTGGCCGCGCCGTCCGGGAACGGGTAGGTGAACAGCAGCTCGAGCGACTTCGGCAGGTCCTCCCCCGCCTGGGCCAGCTTGGTCAGGATCGGGTACAGCGACTGCAGGTTCGCGACCAGGTCCTTCTGGGACGCGGTGATCACCCGGGTCGCCGTGTTCCCCAGCGTCGCCAGGGCCTGCAGCGTCTTGACCAGGGCCGCCCGCTGCTTGTCCAGCGTCGCGATCGACTTCGGCAGCGAGTCGATCGCGGTGGCCAACGTCGCCTTCTGGGCGTTCAGCTTCTTGGCCAGCGCGTCGACCGCCGTGATCGCGGTGACGATCCGCTGCTTGTTCTGATCCAAGGTGCCGACGAACGTGTTCAGCTGGGTCAGCACGCTGCGGATGGCCGGCTCGTTGCCGGTCAGCGCCTTGTTCAGCTCCTGGGTGATGATCTGCAGCTGAGCCACACCGCCACCGTTCAGCAGCAGCGACAGCGCCGACAGGACTTCCTCGACCTCGACGTTGCTGGTGGTCCGCGACAGCGGGATGAGCTCGCCGTTGTCCAGCTTCCCGCGCGGCTTCTCCGACCCGGTCGGCGGAGCGAGCGAGACGAACTTCTCGCCCAGCAGGCTGGTCTGCCGGATCGTCGCCCGCGCGTTGTCCGGCAGGTCGAGGCTCTTCGGCAGCTTCAGCCGGACCTTCGCGACGTACCCGTCCAGCCAGACCTTCTCGACCGTGCCGACGGTGACGTCGTCCACCTTCACCGACGACTTCGGCACCAGGTCCAGTACGTCGGCGAACTCGACCGTCACGGTGTACGACGGTCCCTTGATCTTCGCGCCACCGGGCAGCGGCAGCGAGTACACGCTGAAGTCGCACCCGGTCAGCACCATGGCCAGACCGAGCACTCCGGCGACGATCTTCGTACGGCGTCTCATCGGACCAGCCCCCCGAGGGTCGGGTCGACCGGGTCCGGGCTCGACAGCTTCGGGGCCGGCGCCGGCGCCCACGGCGTACCGGCCGGGCCGCCGCTCGGCGGAGCGCCGGTGATCTGGCTCAGCAGCGGCAGCTTCGGCAGCGCGGCGAGGACAGGCTTGAGCGCCGAGCAGGTCGAGAGCGGCTGGTTGGCCTGCAGCAGCAGCGAGCAGATGAACGTCGCCGGATCGTCCAGCTGGGCCAGGTTGATCCGCTGGTCCAGCGTGCCGAACTGCGGGTTGTAGATCCGGGCCAGGTTGCCCAGGCCGAGCGGAGCCGTGTCCAGCACCTCGGCCAGCGCGGCCTTCTCCTTGACCAGGATCTGCGACAGGTCGGTCGCGCCGGAGACCGTTGTCTTCACCAGCGTCCGGTTGTCCTTCACGAACGTCGCGACCTCGCCGAGTGCGGTCGCCAGCAGCGACAGCGACGACGCCAGGTCCTTCCGCTCGCCGGCCAGGGTGGTCGAGGTGGCGGCGAAGTTGGTGTTGAACTGCTTCACCAGTTGATCGTTGGCGGCCAGCGCGGACACGAACGTCTGCAACTGCCGGATGGTCGAGAACAGGCTCTGCGAGTTGCTCGCCAGCGTCCCGGTCAGCTTGGACACGTCCGTGATCGTCTGGTTCAGCTTGGCGCCCTGGCCGTTGAGGTTCTGCGCGGACACGTCCAGGAGCCGGGACAGCGCGCCCTGGTCGTTCGCGCCCTTCGGCCCGAGTGCGACGGACAGGTCGTTCAGGCTCTGGTAGATCTGGTCCAGCTCCAGCGGCACGGCGGTCCGGTCCATCGGGATCTCGGCACCATCGGCCATCACATCACCCTTGGAGTACACCGGAGTGAGCTGGAGGTACCGGTCGGCCACGATCGACGGCGCGGCGATCACCGCCTTGGCGTTGGCCGGCACCTTGTGCTCGGCCTCCCACCAGAACTTCACCCGGACCGACCGGCCGGCCGGGGTGACGCTCTCCACCTCGCCGACCTTGATCCCGAGGATCCGTACGTCGGAACCGGGGTACACCGACACCGCACGCGGGAAGTACGCCGTCGCGGAGACCCGATCGGCCTTCGGCCACAGCGAAATGACGGTGACCGTGACGATCACCAGGACGACCGCCATCGCGACCAGGCGGGACAGTGACGCGAGCTTCATCAGCCGCCACCTCCGACCTTCGGCAACGGGATCTCCGGCACCGGAACCAGGTTCTCCACGTAGGTGTCGAACCACGGGCCGGTGCCCAGGGTGTTCGTGAACAGCTTGACGAACGGCGCCAGCCCGCGGATGCTCGCGTCCAGGTCGTTCTGGTTCTTCAGCAGCGTGGCCAGTACGGCGTTGACCTTCTGCAACGTCGGTGTCAGGTCCTTGCGGTTCTCCCGGACCAGCGCGGTGATCTGCGCGGACAGCTTCTGCGTCGAGACCAGCAACTGGTGGATCAGTGCCCGCCGGGCCTGCACGGCTTGGAAGACCGAGTTGCCGTCCTTCAGCAGCTTGATCAGCTGCTGGTTGCGGTCGGCAAGGACCTTTGTGACCACGTTCGAGTGCTGCAGCAGCAGTTTCAGCTGCTCGTCCCGCTTGGCGACGTTCTGAGACAGCCGAGACAGGCCGGTCAGCGACGCCTGCACCTCGTCCGGCGTGTTCTTGAACGTCGCCGACAGCGTGTCGAGGGCCTTGGCCAGCTGCGTGGTGTCGATCCGCTCGGCCGTGTTCGC
Organism: Kribbella sp. NPDC050281; assembly: GCF_040655855.1. Taxonomy (NCBI): domain Bacteria; kingdom Bacillati; phylum Actinomycetota; class Actinomycetes; order Propionibacteriales; family Kribbellaceae; genus Kribbella; species Kribbella sp. NPDC050281. The sequence goes on from NZ_JBFAKS010000016.1 coordinate 116,998, forward strand.
GAGATCCGTGAACGCGTCCACCACGTCGTACGCCGAGACGGTGCGGTCCAGCGGGATCTCGGATCCGGCCTTCAGCTCGCCCTTGCCGGCCGGGTTCAGCTTCAGGTACTTCTGGCCGAGCAGGGTCTTGATCTTCATCTCGGCCCCGGTCTGGTCACCGAGCTTCACGCCCTTGTCCACCACGAAGTCGACCCGCACATGCGTGCCCTCGAGCTCGACCTTGCGCACCTGCCCGACGCGGACGCCGGCGACCCGGATCTCGTCGTTCGGCTTCAGGCCACCGGCCTCGGAGAACTGCGCGGCGTACTTCGTCCCGCCACCGATCAGCGGCAGGTCCTGCGCCTTGAACGCGGCCAGCATGATCAGCCCGATCACGGTCAGGCCGATCACGCCGACGGTCACCTGGTTCTGCTCACGGAACGGCTTCATGGCTTGGTGCACCTCGCCGAGTTGTTGTCGTAGGCAACGGGGATGCGGGTCCCGGTCGGCAGGGTGACGTTGCCGTCGAAGTTGCACAGGTAGAAGTTGAACCAGGAGCCGTACGACGCGGTCCGGGTCATCGTGTTCAGCTTCCCCGGCATGTTCTGCAGCGTCTTGACCCAGATCGCCTGGGTGTCGTCCAGGGTGGTGGCGACCGCGCGGATCTTGTCCAGATCCGCCTTGATCGGCACCCGGGTCTGCTGCAGCAGGCCGGCCGTCTTGGTGTTCAGCGAGTTGATCGAACCGAGCGAGTTCAGGATCGGGTTGATGTCCTGGCTCAGCCCGGTGATGAACTGCTGCAGGTTCACCAGCAACTGGGAGAAGTTCTGCTGCCGCTGGGAGACGATCTGCAGCGTCGAGGTCAGGTTGGTGATCAGGTCACCGATCACCTGGTCCGCGTCGGCCAGCGTGGTGGTCAGCGACGCCGTCTTGGCCAGCAGCGACTCGATCGTGCCGCCCTCGCCTTGCAGCACCTTGATCACCTCGAACGCGAACTGGTTCACGTCCGCCGGCGTGAGCGCGGTGAACAGCGGCTTGAACCCGTTGAACAACACCGACAGGTCCAGCGCCGGAGCCGTGCGCTCCTTCGGGATGACGGCGTTCTTCTTCATCCGGTCGCCACCACCGACGCCGTCGGTGAGCGCGATGTAGCGGTTGCCGACCAGGTTCCGGTAGCGCAGCGTCGCGTGCGTCGAGGCGTCGAGGATCTGGTCGGAGTCGACGCTGAAGGTCACCATCGCCAAGGTGTCCTGGTACAGCGCGATCTTGTCGACCTGACCGACCTTCACGCCGGCGATCCGGATGTCGTCACCCTTGTTCAGCCCGACCGCGTCGGTGAACACGGCGCGGTACTTCGTCGTCGCGTTGAAGGTGATGTTCCCGATCGTCACCGCCAGCAGCGCGGTCGCCACCGTCGTCACGACCACGAAGATCGCCAGCCGCACGGTGTCGATCGAGGTCTTCTTGTCGAGGAGTTTCATTTGAGATTCACCTGGCCTCCCCGGAGGAGGGGGCCGACCATGAGGGTGGTCAGATCGGGTACGTCGGTGGCCGAGACGCCCATCGCGGGGCCGACGACCGAGTCGATCACCTGCTGCTCGGCCGGCGTACCGACGCCGCCGGTGTCCAGGTCGAAGCCCGGCACCGCCCGGTTCAGCTGCAGGTTGAGCGGGAAGCGCTGGTTCTTGTTGTGGTCGCCGATCACGCCGTCGTCACCGGTGACGTACGGCGCGGGGTTCTGCTGGGTGTACGGACCTGGATTCGCACCGGGGTGACTGTAGTTCTTGCCGACACAGGTCGGCCCACGGTGGTCCTTGTACGCCGGCAGTTCGTTCGGCGCGTAGGGCGTCGGCTGGTTGGTGATCAGCTCGAGGTTGATGTTCAGCCTGCCGTCGCGGAACGTGTCGTTGAGCCTCGGGGCGGTCTCGGTCATCACCTTGAGGAAGCACGGCATCTCGGGCGAGTACCGCTCCAGCAGATCGAGCACCGGCCGGCTCACCTCGCCGAGCCGGATCACCTTGTCCTCGTTCTGCTTCAGGAACGTGTTCGTGGTCGAGGACAGGCCCTGCACGTCGACGAAGAACTTCTGCAGCTGCGCCTGCTTCTCCACCACCGTGTTGCCGGTGACGGTCAGGTTGCGCAGCGCCCGGACCAGGTCCGGCGTGGCATCGCCGTACAGCTCGGAGACCTGGGTGAGCTTGGTCAGTGCGTCCATCAGCTTCGGGACGTTCGGGTTCAGCTTCTTCAGGTAGCCGTCCAACTGGGTCAGCGTGCCGCCGATCTCGGCGCCGCGACCCTCGAGCGCGGTGGCCAGAGTGTTCAGCGTGGCGTTCAGGTCGGCCGGGTCGACCGCCTGCAGCAGCGGCAACGCGTCGTTCAGCACCTTCTCGATCTCGATGCCGACCGCGGTCTTGTCCCGTGAGATCACGTCTCCGGCGCGGATGTGGCGACCCTCGGAGCCCTCCGGCGGCACCAGGGCGACGTACTTCTCACCGAACAGCGTCTTCGGCAGGATCCGGGCGCTGACCGCGCTCGAGATCTCGCCGATCTGGTCCGGCTTGAGCGCCAGGTTCACCGTCGCCTCGTCGCCGTCGGTGGAGACGCTGCGGACCTCGCCGACGATGATGCCGCGCAGCTTCACGTCGGCGTGCTCGTTCAACTGCAGGCCGATGTGGCTGGTCTTGAGCTCGACGTCGACCGTCTTGGTGAAGACCTTGGCGTAGAACGCGTACGTCAACCAGAGCAGGAAGCAGAGCACGCCGATGAAAGCGACCCCCAGGACTCGTCTCGTCATGCCGTCACCCCGCCAGCCTGACGGTGGTCGTCGTACCCCAGATTGCCATCGAGAGCAGCAGGTCGACGACGTTGATGACGACGATGGAGGTCCGGACCGCACGACCGACCGCGACGCCCACACCGGCCGGACCGCCGGTCGCGTGGTAGCCGTGGTAGCAGTGCACCAGGATCACCAGGACGGAGAACACCAGCACCTTGCCGAACGACCACAGCACATCGCCGGGTGGCAGGAAGAGATGGAAATAGTGGTCGTACGTGCCCGTACTCTGCCCGTAGAACGTGGTCACGGTGAGCCGGGTGGCGAAGTACGACGCGAGCAGGCCGACGACGTACAGCGGGATGACCGCGACCAGGCCGGCGATGATCCGGGTGGTGACCAGGAACGGCAGCGACGGGATGGCCATCACCTCGAGGGCGTCGATTTCCTCGCTGATCCGCATCGCGCCCAACTGCGCGGTGAAGCCGCAGCCGACGGTCGCGGCCAGCGCGATCCCGGCGATCAGCGGGCCGATCTCACGGGTGTTGATGTACGCGCTGACGAACCCGGCGAAGGCCGACGTACCGATCTGGTTGAGGGCGGAGTAGCCCTGCAGGCCGACCTCGGTGCCGGTGAAGAAGGCGAGGAACGTGATCACGCCGACGGTGCCGCCGATCACCGCGAGGGCGCCGGTGCCCAGCGTCACCTCGGCCAGCAGCCGGAGGATTTCCTTGCGGTACCGGGTGATCGACTTGCCCGACCAGGCCAGCGCCTTGATGTAGAACGAGAGCTGCTCGCCCAGCCGGTCGAGCGAGTGCAGCGGCTTCTTCACCAGGGTGTCGACGAGGGCTGACATTCTTCAGGCCCCCTTCGGCGGAACGAGCTGGAAGTAGATCGCGGTCATCGAGAAGTTCGCGACGAACAGCAGCATGAAGGTGATCACAACAGACTGGTTCACCGCGTCGCCGACACCCTTCGGCCCGCCGCCCGCGTTCACTCCCTTGTACGACGCCACGACCGCGGCGATGAATCCGAAGACCAGGGCCTTCGCCTGCCCCTGCCACAGGTCGGGCAGGTGAGCCAGCGCGGTGAACGAGGCTATATAACTACCTGGCGTGCCGTCCTGCAGGACGACGTTGAAGACGTAGCCGCCCATCACGCCGACCACGCTGACGAAACCGTTCAGGAAGAACGCGACCAGCATCGTCGCCAGCACCCGCGGCACCACCAGCCGCTGGATCGGGTCGATGCCGAGCACCATCATCGCGTCCAGTTCCTCGCGGATCTTCCGCGAGCCCAGGTCCGCGCAGATGGCCGAACCGCCGGCGCCTGCAATCAGTAGCGCGGTCGCGATCGGCGACGCCTCCCGGACCACGGCCAGTACGGCGGCCGACCCGGTGAAGGCCTGCGCGCCGAACTGCTTGATCAGCCCGCCGACCTGCAAGGCGATCACCGCACCGAACGGGATCGCGACCAGGGCGGTCGGGATGATCGTCACGCTGGCGACGAACCACGCCTGCTGAAGGAACTCCCTCAACTGGAACGGCCGGCGCACCGAGGCGCGGGCAGTGTCGAGGGCGAAGGAGAACAGCGAGCCGGCATGCTTCAGCGGGGCGGTCGCGGAAACAGTCACGTCGCGCCCACCCTCGTGTCCGCGAACGAACCGGGTGGCGGGGCGATGCCGTTCTCCCGGCACCACTCACCCGGCGGGCGTTGCGTCGCCCGGAGCATGCCGCTGCTCGGCAGCTGCTGGATCGGGATGGGCGGCAACGGCGGAAGCTCCTGGCCGGCCTCGGCGGCCAGCTCGTCGGCGTCCTTCTCCTCGGACATACCGATCGGGCCGATCATCTGCGCGTTCAGGAACTGCCGGATGACCGGCTCCTCGCTGGACAGCAGCATCTCGCGCGGTCCGAACATGGCCAGATGCCGGTGGTACAGCATGCCGATGTTGTCGGGCACCGTCCGCGCGGTGTTGACGTCGTGGGTGACGATCAGGAACGTCGCGCCGAAGGCCTCGTTGAGGTCGATCATCACCTGGTTCAGGAACGACGTACGGACCGGGTCCAGACCGGAGTCCGGCTCGTCGACCAGCAGGATCTCGGGGTCCAGCACCAGCGCGCGGGCCAGGCCGGCCCGCTTGCGCATACCGCCGGAGATCTCGCCGGGCAGCTTCTTCTCCGCGCCGACGAGGCCGACCATCTCCATCTTCTCCATCACGATGGAGCGGATCTCGGACTCGGACTTCTTGGTGTGCTCGCGGAGCGGGAACGCGACATTGTCGTACAGATTCATCGAGCCGAACATCGCGCCGTCCTGGAACAGCACGCCGAACAGGCGGCGGATCTCGTACAGCTCGCGCTCGCTGCAGGTCGCGATGTCCGTGCCCTCGATGTAGATGTGGCCCCTGTCCGGCTTGAGCAGACCGATCAGCGTCTTGAGGAACACCGACTTTCCGGTGCCAGACGGGCCGAGCATGACGCAGATCTCGCCGGCAGGCAGCGTCAGGGACACGTCGCCCCAGATCAGCTGGTTTCCGAAGGACTTGGTGAGACCTTCGACGCGGACTTCTACGCCCACCGGTCCTCCTCACGGGAAGTCTGTCAGGCCCCGAACCGACGAGTTTCTGCCCGGTCCAACGAGGCACGGTTGCCTAGGTTACGCACGAGTACGGTTTTGCGTAAACCCCCGCATGTCAAGCGACGGTGACCGCTTGGTCACGCTCCGGTCACGTCGATCACAATGCGTCGATCGGCCAACACGGAGTGCTGATAGGCACACGGCACCGGCGATCTTAGCGGCTGCCCGAGGTCTGTCCGGACCGCGACCCGAAAGTTAGCGTCGATCAAAGGTTTCGCACGGCCATGGAGGGGACGACGCATGAGCATCGAACGACGAACATTCCTGAAGGGCAGTGCGGCCGTCGCGGGCGGGGTGTTCGCGGCCGGGCCGTTCCAGGGATTCGTGGCCCAGCAGGCGGTCGCGTCGCCGCAGAGCGGTGCGCCGTTCCGGGCGCTGCGGGCGATTCCGGATCGGCGCGACGGCAAGGTCCGGCTGCATCTGCCGGAGGGCTTCAACTACCGGTCCTTCCACGACACCGAGTTCCCGGTCGTGCTGACCGACGGTACGAACCTGCCTGGACGGCACGACGGCATGGGCGCGTTCACCCGGCGCAACGGCAACATCGTGCTTGTCCGCAACCACGAGCTGAACAACCCCGGTACGCCGTTCGGTCCGGGGACGCCGTACGACACGATGGCACAAGGCGGGACGACGACGATCGAGGTGACGCGATTCGGCGAAGTGGTCGACGCCTACACCAGCCTGAACGGCACGATGATGAACTGCAGCGGCGGAATCATGCCGTGGGGCAGCTGGATCACGTGTGAGGAAACGGTGAACGGGCCCGACGTAGGACCCGATTTCACCGGCGCGCCGAACGTGGCGCTGACCAAACCGCACGGTTTCGTCTTCGAGGTCCCGGCCCGCGGCCAGTCCGAGCGCGAGCCGATCACCCACGCCGGCCGCTTCGCGCACGAGGCCGTCTCGTTCGATCCCAGGGACGGGTTCCTCTACCTGACCGAGGACAACTTCGCGTTCCCGTCCGGGTTCTTCCGCTATCGCCCACCGCGCAACCCGACGAAGCATGGGCGGATCGAGGACGGCGGCCGGTTGCAGATGCTGGCCGTCAAAGGCCGTCCGAACCTCAACCTGGCCGCGGAACAGCCGAGGCGGGCGACGTACGACGTCACCTGGGTCGACATCGACGACCCGGCGCCGGCGTTCCCGTACACACCAGGGCAGACCGCGCCGACGACTAACGACCAGGCGCTCGTGTACGTCGGTGACCAGGGTCGTGCGCAGGGAGCGGCGTACTTCTCCCGGCTGGAAGGACAGGTGTACGACGACAACGTCGTGTACTTCTGCTCGACGCAGGGTGGTGGCGCGGCGGAGACCGGACCGGATCCGGTCGGTGGGTACGGCAACGGGTTCGGCCAGATCTGGGCGTACCACACCCGGGCGCGGAAGCTGCAGCTGATCTATCAGTCGCCGAACCGGGCGACGCTGGACTTCCCGGACAACGTGACGACCAGCAGGCGCGGGACCCTGGTGGTCTGCGAGGACAACACCGAGGACAACTACCTGCGTGGCCTGTCGCGGGGCGGCCAACTGTTCGACATCGCGCTGAACCGGCTGACCAGCAGCACCGGGGTGGACCGCTCCGGGGACGAGTTCGCCGGTTCCACCTTCAGCCCGGACGGCCACACGTTGTTCGTCAACATCCAGGCCAGTCGCGGCATGTCGTTCGCCATCTGGGGCCCATGGCACCGGATCGGCGTCTGACGGACGTCGAAGAAGACCTCCTGCTCTGGCTGCACGACGACGCGACGGTTGCCCGGCTCATCAGCGACCTGACCGAACTGGAACCACTTGCAATCGTCGCAGTCGTCGTCCTGGTTGTGCTGCTGGTCCTACGCCGGTCGACGGACGCGGTGTTCTTCGCGGCCGGGGTCGGCGTCGTGTGGACGGTGAATCCGCTGCTGAAGCAGCTCGTCGGGCGGTCGCGACCGGATCTCTGGCCGTTGCCGCCGGACGTGTCGGAGTACAGCTTCCCGAGTGGTCACGCGGCGAACACCGCGGCTCTGGTCGGTGCACTGGTGCTGATCCTGTACCGACGACCGGCCGCGGTTCTGCTGGGAGGGGCTGTTCTCCTGGCGGTCGGATGGTCGCAGTTGGCGCTTGGACGGCACTATCCGACCGATGTGCTCGCGGCGTGGGTCTGGGCACTGACGTGGGTCTGGGCGCTGACGCGGGTCGGGATGCTCCGGAACGTGACGAAGGGCGGTCCTGGGTAGGACCGCCCTTCGGCGTACTGCTGGGTGTGCGGCTGATGCCGCACAGGTCACTTCAGGGTGACGGTGGCGCCGGCGCCCTCGAGGGCCTCCTTGGCCTTCTCCGCGGCAGCCTTGTCGACCTTCTCCAGGATCGGCTTCGGAGCCGCCTCGACGAGGTCCTTGGCCTCCTTCAGACCAAGGCTGGTGAGACCGCGCACCTCCTTGATGACCTGGATCTTCTTGTCGCCGGCGCTCTCGAGAACGACGTCGAACTCGTCCTGCTCCGCGGCCTCCTCGGCAGCGGCGGCCGGGGCACCCGGAGCAGCGGCGGCAACGGCGACCGGAGCAGCGGCGGTCACGCCGAACTCCTCCTCGAACGCCTTAACGAACTCCGAGAGCTCCAGCAGGGTCAGTTCCTTGAACTGGCCGAGCAGCTCTTCGGTGCTGAGCTTCGCCATGGTGGCGGTCCTTCCTGATACTGGTACTGGTGATCACTGATGGGGTGTTACGGGTGAGATCCGCGTCAGCTGTCGGCTGCCGCGGTCTCCTCGGTGCTCGCCTCGGCAGGTGCCTCGACCGTGTCCTGCACGGCCGGCGCCTCGTCCGCAACCGTGTCCTGCACGGGGGCGGCCTCGGCCGGCAGCTTGTCCTGCAGCGCCGCGAACAGGCGCGCGGCCTGCGACAGCGGAGCAGCGAACAGCGACACCGCTTGCTGCGGGGCCGCCTTCATCGCACCTGCGAGCTTCGCGAGGAGAACCTCACGCGACTCCAGGTCAGCGAGCTTGCTGATCTCGTCAGAGCCGAGTGCCTTGCCTTCCAGCACTCCACCCTTGATGACGAGAAGGGGATTCGCCTTGGCGAAGTCACGCAGTCCCTTGGCCGCGGTCACCGGGTCACCCTTGATGAAGGCGATTGCCGATGGGCCCTCGAGCAGCGAGTCGAACGAGTCGACACCGGCGTCCTTGGCCGCGATCTTGGTCAGCGTGTTCTTCACCACGGCGTAGTTCACGTCGTCACCGAGCGCAGTACGCAGTTGCCGCAGCTGCGCCACGGTGAGACCGCGGTACTCGGTCAGCACTGCGCCGTTCGAGCTCCGGAACTCGTCCGTGAGCTCGGCGACAGCGGCTGCCTTGTCCGGCCTCGCCATGGGGTCTCCTTCCAACCTGCTTTCGCAGGGTTTGGCTTCAACGCCTCGACCCGGGCCGGCCCCTCAGAACGAGAAAACGCCCCTGCGCAGGCGCAAGGGCGTGAACATACTGATGTCACACTGTCCAAGTCACCTACGCGGGCCGCCCACTCAATCTGTGGGACCTTCAGTCACTCGAAAGTGACGACCAGCGGTCTTCGGCAAGGTTCATTGTGCCTGACCGTTACTCCGGAAACCAAATCGGTTCCGTCAGGCCGGTGCTTCGGCGGTCGGGTGTGGCGGGATCCAGCGATGCATCGCCGTGGCCGCGGCCCATCCGGTGAGTGCCATGATCACGATCGCTGGAGAGAGTCCGAACAGAGCTGTAGCCCCGGCCAGCAGCAACGGCCCGCTGCCGTTGCCGGTGTCGGCGAACAGCCGGAACGCACCGAGGAACTGCGCGCGCCCGATCGGCGGAGAGGCGTCCGCACCCAACGTCATGATCACGCCCGCGCCCAGACCGTTGCCGACACCCATCAGCAACGCGACCGCGGTGAGCGCGACCGTGGTGTGTGTCAACGGCAGCAGCAGATGCGCCAGCCCGAGGACAAGCATGGACGGTACGGCGACCCATTTGCGGCCAAGGCGGTCCATCACCGACCCGGCGGGATAGAACAGCAGCATGTCGACGGCGCCCGACAGTCCGAAGATGATGCTGGTCGCCTGCGGATCGAGCCCGATGTGCAACGCCCACAGCGGAATGACCACCTGCCGTGACGCACGGACCGCACCGACCAGCAGTGCACCGACGCCGAGAGTCCGCAGTACTGGCAGGTGATCGCGGATCACACCCCAGGTCGACTGCGCGGACACCGGCCGGCTCCCGCGCGTACGTCGTACCGACTCGACGTCGGGAAGGCTAAGCAGCACGCCACACGCCAGGACTGCGGCGACCAGGTGGACCCAGTAGGCGCCGTCGGTGCCGAGGAAGCGCATCGCGAACGCGCCGAGGAACGGTCCGATGAAGGAGCCGATGCGCTGTACGCCGCCAAGGGTGGACAGGGCACGGGCGCGCAACTGGATCGGCACGGCCTCGCTCAAGTACGCCTGACGAGCCAGACCCCACACCGCGCCGGCCAGTCCGGTCGCGCCGATCGCGATCGCCAGACCCCAGACCGTCGGGACGACGATGCAGGCCGCCAGCGCCAGAGCGACCAGCACGGTCGCGGAGAGCATCGCGCTCCGCTCACCGATCTTGGTGGTGAGCGCACCTGCCGGGATGTCACCGATGACCTGGCCGAGACCGGCCGCCGCCACGACCAGACCGGCGACGGCGACCGAGGCGCCGAGGTGGGTGGCGGACACCGCGACCACGGGCGCGATCGCGCCTTGCCCGATGCCGTAGAGCAGAGCGGGCAGATAGACCGATGGTGCGATCTTCCAGAGGCTTGCCGCTCCGGTCATGAGCGGCTGACCGCCGGCTCCGAGGCGCGCGCCGTACCGCGGTCGCGTTCGGCCGGGGTGGCGCCGAGCAGCTCGGACACCGACCACGCGGCAGGGACCACCCGCTCGCCGAACTCGTCCATCCGCTCCACCGGCATCCGCATCTCCGGTCCCGAGACCGACAGGCAGCCGACCGCCTGACCGGAGAAGTCGAAGACCGGGGCGGCCACGGATCTGATGCCGGGCGTTCGTTCGGACAGGGACTTCGCGAAGCCTCGGGTCCGGATCTCGGCCAGCTGAGCGGCCAGCACGAGCGGATCGGTGATGGTCTGCGACAGCACCTGCTCGAGCGGACCGGCCAGCACCTCGACCTGCCGCTTCCACGGGGAGAACGCCAGCAGAACCTTGCCTGGAGCACCTAGTGGCAACTGCACCGGTATGCCGAACTCCGTGTACGTACGGCGTAACTGGTGACGGCTCTCGACCTGGTCGAGGACGACGCGTTGCCCGGACGGGAGCAACTCGTGCACGGCGGCCGTCTCCTCGGTCTCGTCGCGAAGGGCACGCAGTACCGGCATCGCAGCGTCCCGCAAGGTCGCCGGGATCCCGCCACTGTGCGCCAACTGGGCGACCAGCGGACCGATCGCGTACCGACGGTGTGCCGTCTGGCGGATCAGCCCGTTCTCCTGCATCGCCAGCAGCAGCCGGTGCACGGTGCTGGTGGACAGACCGGTCGCGCGGGCCAGGTCACTGATGCCGAGATCGGGCGTCCGGCCGTCGAAGCAGCGCAGGATCGCCACCGCCCGATCGATGGACTGCACCGATCCATGGCGTCCGGGGCTTTCCTGCATGACGAAACCGTATCCCACGATACGGGAACTTTGCATCCGCTCCCGATATACGGACAGGTCCGCATCTAGGCTGTGGCGGACCTGTCACCCGCGCGTCGAAGGAGCAGCATGGCCGGCCGATTCGTCCAGGTGGGATCCGCGACGCTTGCTAGTGGCAACGAAGTACCGGTGGTGCTCGATCCGGATCGTGGTGTGGTGCCGATCGCCGACCTCGGCTTCGCTCCGGACCTGCCGGCGCTGTTCGGTACGACGACCCTGGCGGAGCTCGCGCTCGCGGCGGAGCGCGCGCCGGACGACGTGTTCCACGCGTCGGCCGAGTGCGTGGCGCCGTACCGGAATCCGCGCAAGATCTGGGGCATCGGGCTGAACTACCTCGAGCACGCCGGCGACCTGTCCGAGAACGTGCCGACCGAGCCGGCGTCGTTCATGAAGGGCGACCACACGATCATCGGTCCGGGGGATCCGATCCCGGTGCCGTCGCAGAGCCGGCGGACGACGGCGGAGGCCGAACTGGGGCTGGTGATCGGCCGGGAGTGCTACCAGGTGGAGGAGGACGAGGCGCTCGACCACGTCTTCGGCGTCGTCCCGGTGCTGGACCAGACCGCCGAGGACATCCTCGAGAAGAACCCGCGCTTCCTGACCCGGTCGAAGAACTTCCCCGGCTTCTTCTCCTTCGGCCCGTGGATCACCAGCCTGGACGCCGTACTGGCGCACTGGGGCTCACTCGACGCGGTCGAGGTCTCGACGGTCCTGAACGGCGAGGTCCACCGCAGCAACACGATCGCGAACATGGCCTTCAGCCCCGCGTTCCTGGTCAGCTTCCACAGCAAGGTGATGCCCCTCTACCCCGGCGACATCATCTCCCCCGGAACCCCCGGCGCCGTCCACATCACCCCGGGCGACACCGCCGAATCCCGCATCCCCGGCGTCGGCGTCCTCACCAACCCGGTCACCGCCGGCCGCTGATAGGCGGTGGCACCTGGTGCTACTGGATAGCACCAGGTGCCTGGGCGGATCAGCTGAGGACGGCGAGGGCGTCGATCTCTACCAGCATGTCTTCGCGGGGGAGGCCGGTGAAGACGGTGGTGCGGGAGGGGAGGACGCCGCTGGGGGTGCGGGTGGAGAGGAACTCGGCGTACGCCTCGTTCATGACGGCGAAGTCCTCGCGCTTGGTGAGGTAGACGCGCATCATCACCACGTCGTCGAAGCTGCCGCCGCCGGCCTTCAGGATCGCCTCGACGTTCTGCAGCACCCGCGTGGTCTGGCCCTTCACGTCACCGGTGAAGACGAACTCGCCGGTGGCCGGGTCGACCGACCCCTGACCGGACACCTGCAGGATGTTGCCCTTGCGGACGCCCTGCGAGTACACCGGCATCGGCGCGGGCGCCTCGGTGGTGGAGACGGCGGTCTTGTCGGACATCAGGTCTGACACCTCTCAGTTGTAGTCGACGCTTCAGTTGTGGTCGGCGCTTCAGTTGTGGTCGGCGCTTCAGTTGTGGTCGGCGCTTCAGTTGTAGTCGACGCTTCAGTTGTGGTCGGCGCTTCAGTTGTGGTCGGCGCTTCAGTTGTAGTCGGCGCTGATCGCCTTGGTGGTGGCGAGCAGCTCGGGCAGAAGCTCGAGCACCTGCCCATAGTCCAGCAGGACGTCGGGCACCGAGATCGAGACGGCCCCCACGATCCGGCCGTGCTGGTCGGCGACGGGCGCACCGATGCAGTTGATGAAGGACTCGTGCTCGGCCCGGTCCTGCGCCCATCCCTGCGCCCGGACCGCGTCCAGTTCGGCGCGCAGAGCATCCGGATCGGTGATCGTCTGCGGCGTGAACGCGTGGTACTCGATCGACTCGAGCAGTGCCTCCCGGATCCGCTTCGGCTGAGCCGCCAGCAGCACCTTCCCGACAGCCGTGCAGTGCAGCGCGGCCGGTACGCCGATCTGCGAGTACATCCGCACCGACCGCACGCTGTCGAGCTTGTCGACGTAGATGACCTCACCGTTCTCCCACGCCGCCAAGTGGACCGTCTGACCGGTCTTCTGGTTCAGCTGACGCAGATGTGGCGCCGCCACCTCGCGTACGACGTGCTGCTCGCGTGCCGCATCCGCCAGCGCGAACAGCCGCGACCCCAACCGGTAGCGGTGCGCGTCGTCACGCCGTACGAACCGATCTGCCTCCATGGTCCGCAGCAGCCGCAGCACAGTCGTCTTGTGTACGCCGAGCTCAGACGCCAACTGGTCGAGCGAGCGCTCCCCCTCGCCCAGACTGGCGAGGATCTGCAGCGCCCTGGCGAGACTCTGACTCATGCCGCCGTCTTCACACCAGCCGGGCCGACGTGCGTAGCGGCCCACTCCTCGTCGGAGCAGGTCAGCAGCGCCTGGCGCACGGCAGGGTCGAGCGGAGCAGCGTGGTCCTCCGGCACGGCCAGCACGGCCGCTGCACCGAGATGCCCCAGCCGGAGCCGCTGCACCATCGGCAGCCCCTGCAGCGTCCCGGCCAGGAAGCCCGCAGCGAAGGCGTCGCCCGCACCTACCGGCTCGACCACCTCGACTGTGAGCGCAGGAACCTCAGTACGACGTCCGTCCGGCTCCAGCACCAGCGCGGTGTGCGCGTCGTCCTTCAGGACCAGCGTCGACCGCGGTCCGAGGAGTTCACGCAGCTCACCGGGGTCCTTGGTGCCGGCGAACACCAGCGCCTCGTCAGCACCGATCAGTACGACGTCCGCCGCGCGCAGCAACCGCCACAGTGGAGCCGGGTCCTTGTCGCGCCACAGAGCCGGGCGCCAGTTGAGGTCGACGCTCAAGGTGAAGTCGTGCTGCTGCTCAGCCAGGCTGTCCAACATCAGTGCGGCCGTTTCGGAGATCGCTGCGGTGATTCCGGTGGTGTGCACCAGCTTTGCCTGTGCCAGCCGGTCTCGGACCGCCGGCCGGTCCAGGAACGAGGGATTCATGGCCGAGGCCGCCGAGCCGGTCCGGTAGTAGTGCATCCGCGAGCGACCGCCCAGCGACTCCTTCACATACATCGCGGTCGGCCGGTCGGGGTCGATCTCGACTCCACCGACCTCCACACCGCGCTTCTGCAGGTCGCGCAGGACGTGCCGACCGAAGCCGTCGTCTCCCAGCCGCGAGATCCAGCCGGTCGGGATGTCGAGTGCGGCGAGTCCGCCGGACACGTTGCACTCGGCTCCGCCGACTGATCGCCGGAACGTCTCGACGTCCTCGAGCGGTACCTCGGTCTCCCCCGCCAGCATGATCATCGCCTCGCCGATGCAGATCGCGGCGGGGATCTTCGCGGCGGGGGTCTTCGCAGCACGGTCCGGCGCAGGCAGGTCCGGGGCGGCGAGGTCTGGGTTGGCGAGGTCTGGGGCGGCGGCCGTCTCATGGAGCGGTTCGGCCATCGGCACTCCTCGGGGTGCGAGTGATGGGATGGGAGCTGAGACACGTGTCGTTGACGGGGATTTCGGCGCGATGCTACAACCGTATCGTCAGAATGCGCAATCATCGTTGCGCATTCTGCAATATCGACCACCATCAGGGGAGCAGATGCCAGCCGCCTACGATGCCGACGCCATCGCCGCCCTCGCCGACCAGCCAGTGAGCTGGCGAGACAAGGCCCTACCGCCCGCGTTCTGGGGCCGGACCGTCGCGGAGGTGCTGGCCGACAAGCCCCGGCTGTCCCAGCTGCCCACTCCGGTGATGACGCTGTCCGCGCCCGGTCTGCGTCACAACATCGAGACCCTCGCCCGATGGTCCGCCCACCACGGACTCGAGCTCGCACCACACGGCAAGACCACGATGGCTCCGGCGCTCTGGGCGATGCAGCTCGACGCCGGCTCCTGGGCAATCACGCTTGCGAACGTCTTCCAGCTCGGCGTCGCCCGCGCCTACGGCGTCCGCCGGGTACTGATCGCGAACGCGGTGATCTCCCCGCTACAGCTGCGCTGGATCGCCGACGAGCTCGCCCGGGACCCGGAGTTCGAGGTGCTGTGCTGGGCCGACTCGGTGCGGACCGTGGAGATCATGGAGGCGGCCCGGTCGGCGTACGTCGGTCCGGACGCGCGGCCACTCGACGTACTCGTCGAGATCGGTGGACTCGACGGCCGGACCGGCGCCAGGGATGCCGACACCGCGGTGGCCGTCGGTGAGGCGATCGCGGCGGCGTCGACGTTGCGGCTGGCCGGAGTCGCCGGGTACGAGGGCGCCGTCGGGCATGGCGTCGACGAGGCCGGTCTCGCGGGAGTGCGGGCGTACCTCAATGAGTTTGCTGGGATCCACCACCGCTTGCAGAGTCTGTACGACGCCGACATCACGCCGGTGGTCAGCGCCGGTGGCAGTCAGTACTTCGAACTTGTGGCCGAGGTGCTCGGGCCACTCAGCGCCGATGGAGCACGCGTCGTACTGCGGTCCGGCGCGTACATCAGTCATGACGACGGGCTCTACCGTCGGGTGTCGCCTCTGGGCGAGACGCCGCGGACGGACGGCGAGCGGCTGGTGTCGGCGATGCATACCTGGGTCCGGATCACGTCGCAGCCCGAGCCGGGGCTGGCGATCTTCGACGCCGGCAAACGCGACCTGCCGTTCGACCAGGACATGCCGGAGCCGCAGCTGATCCGGCCGCGGTCCGACGGTGAGCCGGTGCTGCAGGCCACTGGGATGACGGTCACGAAGCTCAACGACCAGCATGGGTTCCTGCACTTCACCGACGTACCGGTGGTGATCGGCGACGAGTTGCGGATCGGGTTGTCGCATCCGTGTACGGCGTTCGACAAGTGGGGGCTGATCCCGGTCGTGGACGATCCGGACGCGGCGGATCCCGTGGTCGTCGATCTGGTCAGGACCTTCTTCTGACATGGCGGACCTGCTGATCACCGGCGCGTTCGTGCTGGACGGGTCCGGTGCTCCCGGCGTACGGGCGGATGTGGCGGTCGACGCCGGCCGGATCGTGGCCATCGGCAACGACCTGCCGTCGGCGCGGCGTACGATCGACGCGGCCGGCCTGGCTCTGTCGCCCGGGTTCATCGACATGCACGCGCACTCCGACCTGCAGATCCTGGCCACCCCGAACCACACGGCGAAGGTGAGCCAGGGCGTCACGCTGGAGGTGCTCGGTCAGGACGGGTTGTCGTTCGCGCCGATCGACGATCCGACGCGGGTCGCGGTCCGGCGCCAGATCGCCGGCTGGAACGGCGAACCCGACGACTTCGACTTCAGCTGGTCCACGGTCGCCGGGTACCTCGGCCGGCTCGACCAGGGCATCGCGTGCAACGCGGCGTACCTGATCCCGCAGGGCACGCTGCGGATGATGGTCGTCGGCACCGAGAACCGCCCGGCCACCCGCGCCGAGCTGGACGAGATGAAGCGCTTGCTGGCCGAGGGGCTGGAGCAGGGCGCGGTCGGGATGAGCAGCGGTCTCACCTACACCCCAGGCATGTTCGCGACCACCGACGAACTGGTCGAGCTGTGTGGCGTCGTCGC
Source organism: Kribbella sp. NPDC050281 (assembly GCF_040655855.1). Lineage (NCBI taxonomy): Bacteria > Bacillati > Actinomycetota > Actinomycetes > Propionibacteriales > Kribbellaceae > Kribbella > Kribbella sp. NPDC050281. The sequence continues at coordinate 133,466 of NZ_JBFAKS010000016.1, forward strand.
GCAGTACGGCGGCTACTACGGTCCGCACCAGCGGTCGTACGGCAAGAACGCACTGGACGCGTACGGCGAGATGGTCGAGGTGGCCCGCCGATCCGGGTGCGCGCTGCACCTGACCCACGCGGTGATGAACTTCGAGCCGAACCGCGGCCGCGGCGCCGAGCTCGTCGCGATGATCGACAAGGCGCTCGCGGACGGCATCGACGTCACCACGGACACCTACCCGTACTTGCCTGGGTCAACGACCTTGGGCGCAATCCTGCCGAGCTGGACCGCCGAGGGCGGGCCGGACGCGCAACTGGCCCGGCTGCAGCATCCGGAGCAGCGGGCCCGGATCGCCGTCGAGCTGGAGCAGGTCGGGTCGGACGGTTGCCACGGCTGCGTGACCGACTGGAACACCATCGAGATCGGCGGCGTACGCAACCCGGCGCTGACCGGTGCCGTTGGCAACACCGTCGCTGCGCTCGCCGCGGAGAACGGCCGGGCGCCGGCGGACGTCTTCTTCGACCTGCTGGTCGAGGACAACCTGGCGACGTCGATCCTGCAACACGTCGGGCACGAGGAGAACGTGCGGACGATCATGCAGCACTCGAGCCACACCGGCGGCTCGGACGGGATCCTGGTCGGCGGCAAACCGCATCCGCGGTCATGGGGGACGTTCCCGCGCTACCTCGGCCGGTACGTCCGTGAGCTCGGCGTACTGGAGTTGGCCGACTGCATCCATCACCTCACCGGCCGCCCGGCCCGGCGGCTGCGGCTGACCGACCGCGGTCTGGTCCGGGAGGGGTACGTCGCCGACCTGGTGCTGTTCGATCCGGTGACGGTTCGCGACACCGCGACCTTCGAGGAGCCGCGGCAGCAGGCCGAGGGCATCCCGTACGTCCTGGTCAACGGCGTCCCCGTGATCGACGCCGGTCAACGCACCGACGCCCTGCCTGGCGGCGCGATCCGCCGTACTCCGACTGCGAGAGGAATCTCATGAACGAGCGAAGCAAGTTCAACATCGAGCACAGCACGCCTTGTGCCTGGTCCGCGCCCGGAGCGAAGCGAGGACGCGGATGAGTGTGCTGGACCTGCTGCGCGCGGACCGGGTACTGACCGTTGTCCGGGCGCCGGAGATCGCCGACGCCCGCGACCTGTGCGCCGCGCTAGTTGCCGGCGGCATTCATGTGGTCGAGCTGACCTTCACTACCCCGGATCTCCCCCGGCACCTCGAGCGCGCCGCCTCGACCGCGGCCGAGACTGGCGCGGTGGTCGGGGCCGGCACTGTCCAGACCGGCGCCCAGGCCAAGCAGGCAATCGACGCCGGTGCGCAGTTCCTGGTCACTCCTGGTCAGGGTCCGGACGCCGCCGCGATCGCCGAGGCTGCGCGGTCTGCGGGGATCTCGGTGATCCTCGGGGCTTTCACTCCCTCGGAGGTGATGACCGCGCTGGCGTTGGGCTCGGATGCGGTGAAGATCTTCCCCGCGCATCAGCTCGGTCCGAAGTACTTCAAGGACCTCAACGGTCCGTTCCCCGGCGTACCGCTGGTGCCGTCCGGCGGAATCAACGCCGGCAACGCCCGCGACTACCTGACCGCCGGCGCTCTGGCCGTCAGTGCAGGCACCGACGTCGTCTCCCCCGCCGACGTGGCCGCGTCGAACTGGGACACCATCACCACCAAGGCGCAGACCTTCTGCGCTGCTCTCAGTTGACGGTGATACTCCCGTAGCTGGTGCGTAACACGACGTGGCGAGGTGATGCTGGGTCGCTCGGGAGGTCCAGGTCGTTGGAACCTTGGGACGCCACCGCATCGAACGCGTACGTCACATTCCGCGGCAGCTGGACTGTGAGAGAGCCATCGCTGGCCTTGGCCGTCACCTGGTCGGGTGGACTTTCGAAGTTCAGATCGCTCGAGCCGCGCCGGACGTCCACTGAGACCTGGCGACTGCGGAGGCGGTTCGTGGTGACGGAGCCGTCGCTGACGTCGATCGACAGCGGCGACGCCACCCTGACGACGTCGACGGACTCTCCTTCAAGCTCGATCCGTACGGCGGACTGCGACGGCACCTCGACGGTGAGGTCCATCTCGCAGTGGGTGTCCGGGCATTGCGCCTGGATGTGCAGCAGACCGTTTGTGGTGTTGATGTCTATCGCAGGCTGTTCCACGGCGTACGAACCGTCGACCGCGACATGCACCTGCCCGTCCGCGCTCGCGAGCACCTGCGTGTGCGAGTCCGACACGATCCGCACGCCCTGCGCCCCCGGCACGAAGCTGGCCGAGTAGTCGTACGGCAGCTTCCCGCGGATGATGCTCACCGTCACCGCGGCGCCCGTGACCACGAGCACCAGCAACGGCACCAGACCGATCGCCAGCATCCTCCGCTGTGCCACTGTGAGCGCCATCAGGTCTCCAAGAACTTCAGCACCGCGAGGACGCGGCGGTGCTCCCCGTCGGTCGGCGTCAGCCCGAGCTTCATGAAGATGTTGCTGATGTGCTTCTCCACGGCTCCTTCACCGACCACGAGCGCCTGCGCGATCCCGCCGTTCGACCTGCCCTCCGCCATCGCCCGCAATACGTCCTGCTCGCGCGGACTCAGTACCGCGAGCGGATCGGCCCGCCGTGATCGCACCAGCAACTGCGAGATCACCTCCGGGTCGAGCGCCGCACCACCGTCCGCGACCCGGCGCAGCCCGTCGATGAACTGATCCACATCGGCCACACGGTCCTTGAGCAGATACCCGACGCCGCCGGGGTTGCCTCCGATCAGCTCGCTCGCATACCGCTCCTCGACGTACTGCGACAGCACGAGTACGCCGGTCTGCGGCGACTGCTCGCGAATGACGAGCGCCGCACGCAGACCCTCATCGGTGAACGTCGGTGGCATCCGTACGTCGACCACGCACACGTCCGGCCGGTGCTGGTCGACCGCCTTCAGTAACTCCTCCGCGTCACCGACCGCGGCGACCACTGTGCAGTCCTGCTCCTCCAGCAGTCTGACAATGCCCTCACGCAACAACACCGAGTCCTCGGCGATCACCACTCGCACCGCTCCACCTCCGCTGTTCATTCGCACGGCACCACGGCCGTCAGGAGCGTCCCGCCGCCCGGTGGACTGTGCACGTCCAGCCATCCGTCCACACCGGCGACCCGATCGTGCAAGCCCTGCAACCCCGTCCCGGCCGCGAAGTCCGCGCCGCCCCGGCCGTTGTCGTCCACCTCGATGCGGAGCCGGTTCCCGCGCCGCGACACCCGGACGTCGACCTCCGCGGCCTCCGAGTGTTTGGCCACGTTCGTCAGCGCCTCGGTCACGACGAAGTACGCGATCGCCTCGATCGTGAGCGACGGCCGGGGATACACCTCGACCGTCACCCGCACCGGCACCGGTGACCGGGCCGCGACGGCCGAGATCGCCGCGTCCAGGCCGCGGTCCGTCAGCACCGGTGGATGCAGCCCCCGGGTCAGGTCGCGGATCTCGGCGATCGCCTGCAACGCCTCGGAATGTGCCTCGTCGATCAGCACGCGGACCGCGGGATCCCTGTCTCCGAGGCGGTTCTTCGCACGGCCCAGTGTCATCGCCAGCGACACGAGCCGCTGCTGGGCACCGTCGTGCAGGTCGCGCTCCATCCGCCGCCGCTCGGACTCGACCGAATCGACCACCTTCTGCCGGCTCGTCAGCAGCTGCGTGACGCGCTCGGCCAGTGCTCTGTTCATCGACCGGCCGAGGAACACCCGGGCCAACTGACCGTCCAGCGCCGACGCCGTACGCATCAGCCACGGCGTCACCACCAGCAGGAAGACCGCACCGATCAGTGCGGCGATCGACGCCTTCGTCATCGTGTCGATCACGAACGGGCCGAGCTGTGCCTGTGCTGCCGCGAACTTCGAGAAGTACAGCGGCAGCCCTATCAGCACCGGTGGGACCGACCAGGCGACCACGATCGCCGCGACCCAGACCATTGCCATCGGCAACAGCAGGACGTAGTAGAGGAGCTGCCTCCAGAGCGCCGGATCGATCACGGCCGCAGTGGCGTCGGCACCGCCCGAACCGGTCAGTTCGGGTGGATAGAAGGCCTGCACGTCCTGCCCGCGGGTGATCTCCGCCCGGCCCCGCTCCCACCCAGCGAGCATGTAGACGAAGTCGGTCGCACGGACGCTCAGCGGCACGCCGGCGTACCCGAGCGGCCAGGCGACGATCGCGACGATCACCGCCGCCAGCACCGCCAGGCCGCAGGTGAGGACGACGAAGATGTCGCCGAGCAGATGGATTGTTGCCAACCACAAGTACGGCGACCGCCACAACCGCCACGGCGCCCGGGGAACCGGACTCGCGACTCCTACCACCCGAACCACCGCCCCGTGTCTGGCCGATCGCAGGTCACAACTTACGTCGCCGGGATGGGCACGGACATCAGGACATCCCACGGCTCGGGCCGGGGGTTAACCCCACCTCGACCCGTGGGCTGACCACAATGTGCCGCGGCGCCCGCGGCGGAATCCTCGAAGGTATGACGACGACAATCAACGACTGCGGCCTCGACGGCCGGCTCGGGGATGCGATCGACGATCGGGGGGCCGAGGCGCTGGACGATGACCTCGCCGAGGGACGGCTGGACGGCCGGATCCGCCCGCTCCGATCGCCCGGTGGGCCGGCGACCTTCGTGGCCGCCGGTGTTGCGGCCGTTCTGCTCCCGTGGTGCCTGATTCTCGCGGCGAGCCTGCCCAGCACCTACCAGGCCAACCACTGGAAGCTGGCCTGGATCGGCTTGGATTGCGGGACCGCGGTCGCCGCCGGACTGACGGCGTACCTGCTGCACACGCGCAACAGGTACGCCGTCCTGACCGCGATGGCCGCGGGGACGTTGCTGCTGGCTGACGCGTGGTTCGACGTCAGCACAGCAGCCGCCGGGACCGATCACACTCTCTCGCTGGCAGAGGCACTTCTGCTGGAGATACCTCTTGCCGTGTGCGCGTTCCTGGTCGCCTCCCGCGAGCTCCGGCGGAGCTAACCGATCAGCTCCAGGACCGGCCCCTCGTGCAGCGCGCGGTAGACCTTGTCACGCAGGACGTTGGCCTCGGCATCGGTCAGCGTACGGTCCACCGGCCGGAGGACCAGTCTGACCAGCAGATTCCGCTGGCCCGGGGTGAGTTGCAGCCGTTCGCGAGCCGCTGGAGGCAGGTCGTCGTACGCCGTCTCCCCCAGGACGTCCAGCGACTCCGCGGCGTCCGCGTCCGGTCCGAGGGCGTCGCGGACCTTGTCGCCGAGCACCTCCGCCGATACATCGGCAGAGGCGTCCACGACCACGGAGAGGTCGCGACGCACCGGCGGCATGGTCGAAACCGGCTTGTACGGCGTCAGATCCAGCATCTGCCCGGCCACCCGAGGATCCGTCGACCTGAGCAGCCGGATATCGCGGATGCCCTTGCGGAGCATCAGCAGGCGATCGAGCCCCGGCCCCATCGCCAGTCCGGTCCAGCGCTCGTCCAGTCCGGCTTGGCGGAGGACGTGCGGAGCAGCCACACCGCACTCACCGATTTCGATCCACTGATCGTCCAGCAGCACATCGATCTGACGGCCATGGATCGTGTAGGGGTGCACCGCCGGCACAGTCCGGTACGTCTGGCCGGGCAGGACCGTGTCGACCAGTCGGGCAATCATGTCTTCCAGCTCGGGCTCTCCGAGCGTCACGTTCCGGCTGATCCGCCAGAGGTCGAGCTGGTGCGGCGTACCGGTGTGTTGCCAGTCCACCGAATCGCGGCGGTAACAGATGCCCGCGCACACCATCAGTACGTCGGACGACGCGGACCCGGCGAGTTCACGCAGTGCCGGCGGGATCGTCGCCGACGTGTGACTTCGCAGTACCTCGGTCTCCGACGCGTAGCGGGTGTAGCGGGCCTCCCGGGTCACGGCGTCACCGGCGTACCCGAGGTTGTCGTAGTTGTCGGCCAGGCTGACCACGGGATGGTCGCGCCTGGTCCAGATCTCCGTGTACGGCCAGGCCGCGCCGAGCGCCGTACGGATCGAGTCGACGACCAGCTGGACGGCGTGCGGTCCCTGGGCCGGATCGGTCAGGTCGCGCAGGGACAGGGCAGCGTGCAGTTGTTCAGAAGTGAGTACAGACATGGGGTTCTCTCCAGGATGACGGTCTCGACGGGGGGACACCCCGGTCGGCCGCGGTCACCTCAGGAGAGAGCGCAGCAGCAGCTCACCCCGTCGGCACCGTCGTGCCGGCCGGGGCGCAGAAATCGCCGCCCGTACTGCGTCATGCCGACCAGTGTACCGACCCGGAATCGAGTCGGCACTCTTCATGCGCTCTTCCGGAACTTTCCTCCCGGCTCGACTGTCCAGGTGCAACGATGGGGCGCATGCGATGGATCGACACGTTGGAGGCCGCGGCCGCCGAGAAGTTGCCCGAGGCCGTGCACCGCTATTACCGGCAGGGTTCCGCGGGTGGGACCAGCGTCGGCGAGGCCACCGCGGCCTGGGCGTCGTACCGGTTCCGGCCCCGCGTGCTGCGCGACGTGTCCACCGTCGACATCAGCACCACGGTGCTCGGTACGCCGGTGAACGCCCCGGTGCTGGTGGCGCCGTCGACCATGCAGCGGATGGCTGATCCCGACGGCGAGATCGCGATGGCCACCGGCGTCGGAGCGGCCGGTTCGGTGCTCGGGGTGTCGAGCAACGCGGGCACGTCGTTCGCCGACCTCGGGGAGACCGGCGTGCCGTGGTGGCTGCAGATCTACGTCGTACGGAACCGCACCATCACCGAGCGGATGCTGGACGCCGCGGTCGCCGGCGGCGCGAAGGCGATCGTGCTCACCGTCGACACCCCGGTGGTCGGGCGGAAGGAGGACGACGGACAGACGGTGTGGGAGCTCGCTCAGCCCGGCCAGTGGCTGAAGAACCTGCCCGAAGGCGAGTGGTCCGACGACGACCTGGACAAGGCCGACGACCTGAGCCCCGACGTGATCGGCTGGCTCGCCGACCGCACGGGCCTGCCCGTGGTCGTGAAGGGTGTGCTGCGCGGTGACGACGCCAAGCGGTGTGCGGACGCGGGTGCGGCGGCTGTGATCGTGTCCAACCACGGCGGACGCCAGCTCGACGGCTCCATCGCCACCGCACAAGCGCTGCCCGAGGTCGCCGAGGCACTCGCCGGCACGAGCACCGACGTCTATGTCGACGGCGGCATCCGCCGCGGCGAACACATCCTCGCCGCGCTCGCCCTCGGCGCTCAAGCAGTCTTCGTCGGTCGCCCGGCCCTGTGGGCGCTCACAGTCGGAGGCTCGGCCGGCGTGACCCGGCTGCTCACCGACTTGGGCGACGAGCTGAGCCACACTCTCCGCCTCAGCGGCTGCGCACGGCCCGGCGATCTCACGCCGGATCTGGTGATCCCAGGCGAGCCTGGGCTGCTCGGAGGACGGAGGGGCTGACATGAGCCGTCCGGAGCCGCTGCGCATCGTCTGCCTGAATGCGTTCATGCCCGGGTTCCGGGTGCTGCACGACTTCGCCGCTCGGAACGGGCACGAGATCGTGCTGGTCGTCACGCTGCCTCTGACGTCGGGCAGCCGGTACGACGAGGACGCCAACCCGTTCGTGGTGGATCTGCCCGGGCGGACGGATGTGCTGATCACTGGCAAGCTGCGTACGGTCGCGGCGCCGGTTGTCGAGGCGTTGCAGCCGGACGTGGTCATCTCGGCGGCGTTCCCGCGACTGATCCCGGCCGAGATCCTGCAGATTCCGAAGTACGGCGCGATCAACTGTCACCCGTCACCGCTGCCGGAAGGCCGCGGACCGAATCCGGCGCGGCTGATCTACGAAGGCGACGAGCGCGTCGCGGCGAGCGTGCACCGGACCGCGGCCGAGTTCGACACTGGCGCCATCCTGGCGTAGCGGATCGCGCCACTGCCCGCGGATCTGAACGGCAGCGGACTCATGCAGTCCTGGTACGAGCTGCTCAGCGAGTGCCTGGACGAGGCCGTCCCACGCCTGGTCGCTGGAGAGGCCGGTGAGGATCAGGACCCGGCCCGGGCCAGCGAGGCGCCGTTTTCACCGAAGAGGAGAAGCTGCTCGACCTCGGCGTACCTGCTGCCGAGATCCGCCGCAAGGCCGCCGCCCTCAACGTCACCTCGCCCCAAGCCCAGATCCGCGTCGGCGGCACCACTCAGGTGATCAGCCGTACCGATCCCGCTGACGGACCATCGGCCGGCACCCCAGGCACGGTGCTTGCCGAGCACGACGACGGCTGGACCATCCAAACCGCCGACCACCCCCTCCGCTTCACCCGCAGCTAAGGCCGCCCGGGGCCCCCGGACAAGCAAGCGCGGCTCCGTCCGCCGCCCCCGAACAAGCGGACGCAGCCCGGACGCCCCCGGACATGCAGAAGGGCCCCGGGAGAACCGGGGCCCTGCTGTGTGCTGACTTGTGGGTCAGTCGTCCGCGTTCTCGTCGGTGAGGTTGCGGGTCAGGTTGGGGTCAACCTGAACTCCCGGCCCCATCGTGGTGGAGATGACGGTCTTCTTGATGTAGCGACCCTTGGAGCTGGCCGGCTTCAGCCGGAGGATCTCCTCCAGCGCGGCGCTGTAGTTCTCCACCAGCTGGTTCTCGTCGAACGAGCCCTTGCCGATGATGAAGTGCAGGTTCGCGTGCCGGTCGACCCGGAACTCGATCTTGCCGCCCTTGATCTCGGTCACGGCCTTGGCCACGTCCGGGGTGACGGTGCCCGTCTTCGGGTTCGGCATCAGACCACGCGGGCCGAGGACGCGGCCGAGCCGGCCGACCTTGCCCATCAGGTCAGGGGTGGCGACGACGGCGTCGAAGTCGAGCCAGCCGTCGGTCACCTTCTTGATCATGTCGTCGTCGCCGACGAAGTCGGCGCCGGCGGCCTTCGCGGCCTCGGCGCGGTCACCGGTGGCGAAGACGAGGACCCGTGCCGTCTTGCCGGTGCCGTGCGGAAGGTTGACGGTGCCGCGCACCATCTGGTCAGCCTTGCGGGGGTCGACCCCGAGGCGCATCGCAACGTCGAGCGTGGAGTTGAACTTCTTGCTGCCGGCGGCCTCCTTGGCCAGCCGGATCGCCTCGAGCGGCGTGTACAGCTTGTCGAAGTCGATCTTCTCCGCGATCGCGCGGTAGGCCTTACTGCGCTGTGTCATGTCTGTTCTCCTGTGTGCGAACGCTGCTTGTTCGTTCGCGTTGTGGTGATGACGGGCGAACCTCTCGCCCTTCCACTCCTGCTGGTCCGCCGCGGCGGACCGATGGAGGTACTACTTCTCGACGACGACGCCCATCGAACGGGCGGTGCCCTCGATGATCTTCATCGCGGCGTCGATGTCGCGCGCGTTCAGATCCGGCATCTTGGTGGTGGCGATCTCGCGGACCTGGTCGGAGGTGATCTTGCCGACCTTGTCCTTCTGCGGGACGGCCGAGCCCTTCTGCAGACCGGCGGCCTTCTTGATCATCTCCGGCGCCGGCGGCGTCTTGGTGATGAACGTGAAGGAACGGTCTTCGTAGATCGTGATCTCGACCGGAACCACGTTGCCGCGCATGGATTCTGTCTGGGCGTTGTACGCCTTGCAGAACTCCATGATGTTGACGCCGTGCGGACCGAGCGCGGTACCGACCGGCGGAGCCGGCGTCGCGGCACCGGCCTGGAGCTGCACCTTGACCAGGGCAGCGATCTTCTTCTTGGGAGGCATTCTGTCGGGTCCTTAGACTTTCTGGATCTGGTTGAAGCTGAGTTCCACCGGGGTCTCCCGGCCGAAGATCTCGACCAGGGCCTTGATCCGCTGGGCCTCGGCATTGATCTCCGTGACTGTGGCGTGCAGGGTCGCGAACGGCCCGTCGACCACCATGACCGAGTCGCCCACACCGAAGTCGGCGACCTCGACCTTCTTCTTGGCCGCGGTCTTGGCGGGTGCGGCGCCGGCTTCGGCAGCCGCTGCCTCGGCCGCCGCCACGACGGCCGGAGCGAGCATCTTCTCAACCTCTTCGAGGCTGAGCGGGACGGGCTTCTGGCTGTTGCCGACGAAGCCGGTCACCGACGGCGTGTGCCGCACGGTCGACCAGGACTCGTCGGTCAGGTCCATCCGGACCAGCACATAGCCGGGGAGCACGGTGCGCTTCACCATCCGGCGCTGCCCGTTCTTGATCTCGGCGACCTCTTCGGTCGGCACGATGATCTCGAAGATGTAGTCCTCCATGTTCAGGGAGTTGATCCGGTTCTCGAGGTTGCCCTTGACCCGGTTCTCCATCCCCGAATAGGTGTGGACGACGTACCAGTCGCCGATCTGCGAGCGCAGCCGGCTGCGCAGCTCCTCGAGCGGGTCGCCCGGCTCCTCGGGCTCGCTCTCCTCGCCGGCCTGAGCCTCGGCAGCAGCAGTCGCGGCGGCGAACGCGTCCACGTCCGCGTCGTCCTCGGCGGCCGGGCCCGCGTCCGCGCTCGAGAAGACCAGCTCGTCGTCGGCCGGCTCCTCCTCGATGCTCTCGTCGGAGGTGGTCTCGGCGGTCTCTGCAGCGAGCTCTTCGGCGGCGTCCTCGACGTCGGCCTCGGTCACGACCTCGGCGTCCTCGGCCTCGTCGGCGGCGGCGACCACCACGACCGGCTCCTCGTCGGAGTCGTCGGCGTCAGCCGGGCCGTCCTCGGCCTCGTCGTCGGCGGAGTACTCCGCGACCTCCTCGACCTCGTCGTCGGCGCTGACGTCCTCGTCCTCGTCGTCGAGCCCGGCGAACGGGTCGTCGTCATCGTCATCGTCGCCGGCGAACAGGTCGTCATCGTCGGTGGCGTTCTCGTCGAAGTCGAGCTCGAGGTCAGGTTCGTCGGAGTCAGCGGATACGTCGAACTCGTCCTCCAGGTTGAGGACCTCGTCGTCGCGCTCGGACACGTTGTACTCCGTCATCTGTGCATCGGGTCTTGTCTGGCTTCGGGTCGGGCCGTGGGCCCGGGACCCCCGGCGAGTGCGTTCGTGGGCTGCTGCGAACCTCAGCCGAAGATCTTGAACATCGCCCAGCCGAAGACGAGGTCGAGGACCGAAACGATCGCGATGACGAACACCACGAAGGTCAGGACGACCACGAAGTAGGTGGACAGCTGCTTACGGGTGGGCCAGACGACCTTGCGGAGCTCGGCAACCACCTGGCGGTAGAAGCGCAGCAGGCCCCTGCCCTGCTTGCCTTCCGCCGGTTTGCCGGCGCCGGACGGTGCCGGGGTGCGCGTCTCCGTCACGACCTACCTCTTTCGCTAGCGGCGGCCTGACCGGCCCTGCGCCGGTCAGGATTTGCAGGGCACGAGGGACTTGAACCCCCAACCTTCGGTTTTGGAGACCGATGCTCTGCCAGTTGAGCTAGTGCCCTCTGCAATCCTCCGGACGCCGCGGGACCTGATCTCGGGCATGCCGGATCAGGGCCACCAACGCCCGGACTAGAAGAGTGTACGGGGTCCGCGCCACCTGGTCTAACCGAGGCCCTTGCCCGTACGACCCCCGGACCGGGCGTCGCACCGCGACCAGAACCATACAGCCTCCAACCGGTCCCAACGGACCACGCCCCCTGCGTGTTCCCCGGATCACCAGGTGACACCACGGTGCGTGGCCCGCGGCGCTGGTGCCAGGATGGGCACATGGGTTCCAGGGTTTCGGCGCGGATCGGCGCCATCAGTGAATCGGCGACAATGGCGGTCGACAGCAAGGCGAAGGCGCTCAAGGCGGCCGGTCGCCCGGTGATCGGGTTCGGCGCCGGTGAGCCGGACTTCCCGACGCCGGACTACATCGTCGAGGCGGCGGTCGCGGCCGCCCGGGATCCGAAGAACCATCGCTACACCCCCGCCGGCGGACTCCCCGAGCTGAAGCAAGCGATCGTCGACAAGACCAAGCGCGACTCCGGCTACGAGATCGAGGCCGCCCAGGTCCTGGTGACCAACGGCGGGAAGCACGCTGTCTACAACGCGTGCGCGACACTGCTTGACCCCGGCGACGAGGTGCTGCTGCCGGCGCCGTACTGGACGTCGTACCCGGAGATCATCCAGCTGGCCGGGGGCGTGCCGGTCGAGGTGCTCGCCGACGAGACGCAGGGGTACTGCGTCACCGTCGAGCAACTCGAGGCGGCCCGGACCGAGAAGACCAAGGCGCTGCTGTTCTGCTCGCCGTCCAACCCGACCGGTGCGGTGGACAGCCCGGAGGCGGTCGAGGCGATCGGCCGCTGGGCGCTCGAGCACGACCTCTGGGTGATCACCGACGAGATCTACGAGCACCTGACGTACGGCGGCGCCAAGTCGACGTCGCTCCCCGTCGCGGTGCCGGAGCTGGCGGACAAGACCGTCGTACTGAACGGGGTCGCCAAGACCTACGCGATGACGGGTTGGCGGGTCGGCTGGATGATCGGCCCGAAGGACGTGGTCAAGGCCGCGACGAACCTGCAGTCGCACCAGACCTCGAACGTCTGCAACATCGCCCAGCGGGCCGCGATCGCCGCCCTGTCCGGCGACCTCAGCGCGGTCGACGAGATGAAGAAGGCGTTCGACCGCCGCCGGCAGACGATGGTGCGGCTGCTGAACGAGATCCCCGGCGTCGAGTGCCCCGAGCCGACCGGTGCGTTCTACGCGTACCCCTCGGTCAAGGGCGTGCTCGGCAAGGAGATCAACGGGCGTACGCCGACCAGCTCCGCGGAGCTGGCCGAGATCATCCTGGACGAGGCTGAGGTCGCGGTCGTCCCGGGTGAAGCGTTCGGCGCGCCTGGATACCTGCGGCTGTCCTACGCCCTCGGCGACGCCGACCTGGCCGAGGGCGTCGGCCGGATCGCCAAGTTGCTCAGCTGACCGGATCAGCCCGATTTCTGTCCGTACGCCGTCCGTCGGTAACCTTCGGTAATGACGCAGCGGGATCTGCGGGTGCTGCCGAAGACGCACCTGCATCTGCACTTCTCCGGGTCGATGCGCCACCTGACGCTGGTCGAGCTGGCGGACACGCACGGGGTCCGGCTGCCTGACGCTCTGCGCACCGACTGGCCGCCGGATCTGTCCGCGGCGGACGAGCGCGGCTGGTTCCGGTTCCAGCGCCTGTACGACATCGCCCGGTCGGTGCTGCGCACGGAGGACGACGTACGGCGCCTGGTCCGGGAGGCGGCCGAGGACGACCGGGCCGACGGCTCCCGCTGGCTGGAGATCCAGGTGGACCCGTCGGGGTACGCGAACCGGTTCCACGGCATCACCGAGTTCACCGATCTGGTCCTGGACGCGGCCCGGGACGCGTCGGCCACCACCGGGATCGCAGTGCAGGTGATCATCGCCGCCAACCGCACCCGGCATCCCCTCGATGCCCGGACGCTCGCCCGCCTCGCAGCGCAGTACGTGGGGCGTGGAGTGGTCGGCTTCGGCCTGTCCAACGACGAGCGCCGTGGTACGACGTCCGAGTTCGCACCGGCCTTCCGGATCGCGCGGAACGCCGGACTGCTCGCTGACCCGCACGGCGGCGAGCTGTGTGGCCCCGCGACCGTCCGCACCTGCCTGGACGAGCTGGGAGCCGGCCGCATCGGACATGGGGTGCGCACAGTCGAGGACCCGGACCTCCTGAAGCGTGTGGTCGACGCACAGATCGCGCTGGAGGTCTGTCCGGCGTCCAACGTCTCACTCGGCGTCTACGAGCGACCGGAGGACGTGCCGCTGCGCCAGCTCTACGAGTCGGGGGCACGCATCGCGCTCGGCGCGGACGACCCCTTGCTCTTCGGCTCGCGTCTGGCCGAGCAGTACGAGTCAGCCCGCACGGTCCACGGCTTCACCGACCAGGAGCTCGCGGACCTGGCCCGCGGCTCGGTCCTGGCCTCCACCGCTCCACCCGATGTCCAGAAGTCCCTGCTCAGCGAGATCGACGAGTGGCTCGGCGTCACGACTCCAGCCCCAGTCCCGGCGTACTAGTGCTGTTCGAGGCCGCCTACCTGGCTCGCCACGGGCAGACCGAGTGGAACGTCGAGGGACGCAGACAGGGACGGCTGGACTCGTCACTGACTCCGCACGGGCTGCTGCAGGCGCAGCGGAACGCAGCTCTGGTCAGCGACGAGCAGATCGATGCTGTCTTCACCAGTCCACTCGGCCGCGCTCGCCGTACGGCGGAGATCCTTGCCGACGCGCTGGAGCTGCCTGTGCGGGTGGTCGACGACCTCGCAGAGGTCGCGCACGGTGAGTGGTCGGGGCTCACGTCGGCGGAGATCGACTCAGGTTGGCCTGGGCAGCGGGCTGCTCGCAAGAAGGACAAGTACGCCTTCCGCTTTCCCGGTGGCGAGAGCTATGCGGACGCTGAGCTACGAGCCGTACGCGCGTTGCAGAGCATCGCAGCGACGGGATCGCTCCGACCGCTGCTCGTCGCGCACGAGATGATCGGCCGGCTGCTGGTGAAGCAACTCGTCGGGCTCGGCAGCGAGGAGGCTCTGCGGCGCGATCAACCGTCCGATGTGGTCTATCGGATCACCTCCGCCGGCTTGATCGATCGGTTGACGAGTGCCGAATAAGTGCTGGTCTGGTTCCTGAGCAGGGCATTGCCCGGGCCTGCGGGCGGGAATTACGTTGCGTACATGACGCCGACCAAGATCCTGCTCCCAGAGGACGAGCTTCCGACCCGTTGGTACAACGTGCTGCACGACCTCCCCACGCCCCCGCCGCCGGTGCTGCATCCGGGGACGGGGCAACCAGTGGGGCCGGACGATCTCGCGCCGCTGTTCCCGATGGACCTGATCCTGCAGGAGGTCTCACAGGACCAGTACATCGACATCCCGGGCGAGGTGCTCGATGTGTACCGGCTGTGGCGACCCAGCCCGCTCTACCGGGCGCACCGGCTGGAGAAGGCGCTCGACACCCCGGCGCGGATCTACTACAAGTACGAAGGCGTCTCCCCGGCCGGCTCGCACAAGCCGAACACGGCCGTCCCGCAGGCCTACTACAACGCCAAGTCCGGTGTCCGGAAGCTCACCACCGAGACCGGCGCCGGTCAGTGGGGCACAGCGCTCGCCTTCGCCTGCGCGCAGTACGGGCTGGAGTGCGAGGTCTGGCAGGTGCGGGCGTCGTACGACCAGAAGCCGTACCGCCGGACGATGATGGAGATCTTCGGCGCGACCGTCCACCCGAGTCCGTCGGAACTCACCGCGGCCGGCCGGAAGATCCTGGCGGAGGACCCGGAGTCGACCGGATCGCTCGGCATCGCGATCAGTGAGGCGGTCGAGTCCGCCGTTCAGGACGAGTCTGTGCACTATGCGCTGGGCTCGGTGCTCAACCACGTGCTGCTGCACCAGACGATCATCGGCGAGGAAGCGCTGATCCAGCTCGCCATGGTTGGCGAGACGGCGGACCTGCTCGTCGGCTGCACCGGTGGCGGGTCGAACTTCGGCGGCCTGGCGTTCCCGTTCCTCCGGGAGAAGTGGGCCGGGCGGATGTCGCCGACCGTCCGCGCGGTCGAGCCGGCCGCGTGCCCGTCGCTGACTCAAGGGACGTACGCGTACGACTTCGGCGACACCATCGGGATGACGCCGCTGATGAAGATGCACACCCTCGGCCACGACTTCATCCCGGACCCGATCCATGCCGGCGGTCTGCGGTACCACGGGATGAGCCCGTTGATCAGCCACCTGTACGAGACCGGCGAGATCGAGGCGGTCGCCAAGCCGCAGTCCGAGTGCTTCGCCGCAGGTTTGCAGTTCGCCCGCACCGAAGGCATCGTGCCGGCGCCCGAGCCGACGCATGCCCTGGCCGCGGCGATCGAGGAAGCCCAGCGCTGCAAGGAGTCCGGCGAGGAGAAGGTCATCCTCACCGCTCTCTGCGGTCACGGCCACCTGGACCTGGCGGCGTACGACGCCTACCTCAGCGGTGCGATGACAGACCGCTCCTGGGACGACGCTGATATCCAGGCCGCGGTCGCCCAGGCTCTCGATCGCCTGCCGGTTCTGAGCTAGCGCCCACCGCGCTTCCACCAGGGTTTGGGCCGCTTGGCGACGGCCTCCAGCCAGTCCGCCGGGACGGCCCAACCCCTGGCCCGCACCGCATCGAAGTACGCCGCCTTGAGACTGTCCGGGAGCCAGTAGGTGGCTCTGCTCTGGTGCATGACCTCGAAGTACGTCGTACGCCGCTTGGCGCTCCAGACGGTCGCCTGCTGCGCGCAGTAGGCCAGCCGGACGTAGTCCCACCGTGCCTGCGCGTCCTCCATGTCGAACACCCGCTCCACCACGCTCCCTTGCCGCGGCTCGGCCTCGATCCCGTCGATCAGCCCGAGCACCAGCCGCCGGTCGTGGGTGATCTCGTCCGGCAACCGCAACTCCACCGGGTCGAGGACGACAGGCCCCAGCCAAGGCCGCGCCACCTCCAGGAACACCTCCAGCAAGGCGAACCCTTCGTCGGCCCGCTCGAACCGGGCGAGTTCCGCCCGCAAGGTTGTCACCGCTTCCTCGGCCATCCGCCCACCCTAGGAGGCCGATCCTCCGCATGGGCGGCCAGCCGGTCCCTCATCTGCCCCGACCTGCCCCTGTCTGCCCCGGCCATGCACGCTCAGCTACGAGCTCCTCGACCACCGATCTGCCCCGGTTCGCGGCCTGCCGACCAGGCGCAGCGCCCGGAAACCCCTTACAGCGCGAGAAATCCGGGGCATCTCGGGGCATTCCGGGGCAACCTGGGGCAGATCATCCACAGCCCTCGTCTTCGACCTCACAGAGGGTGCGCGGACACCTACAGTTACCGCCATGCCAGACCCGAACGAACTCCTCCGCACCGCCCGCGAACGCACTCCTTCCCGCCGCGCGCCCGGTGAGCAGATGTCCCGGGCCGAGCTCGCGGAGGCGGTCTGCGGCTGGCTGTGGGAGACGACCGAGACGAAGTACGAGCTCGACGGGCACTACATCGCGAAGCTCGAACGCGGCGCCGTCCGCTGGCCCGGAGCGGCCTACCGGGCCGGCCTGCGCTTCGTCCTGAACGTGGTCGACGACGCCGACCTCGGATTCGTCGCGCCCGGCGGCCTGGCCGGCACCGATCCGGAGCCGGGGACCAGCTCGATGCTCGGGCTCGAGGACGACCTGGTGCAGGCCGGCGACGAGTCGGTCGCGCTCCTCGCCCTCGCCGAGGAGTCGAATGTCGGCGACCTGACCGTCGAACAGCTGCACGCCGACATCGTGCGCATCACCCAGCAGTACCTGCGCACGCCGACCAGACCGCTGTACATCCGCGCCCGGGCGATCCGGGACCGCGCGTTCCGCCTCCTCGCCGGCCGGCAGCCGCCGAGCCAGACCCGCGACCTGTACGCCGCGGGCGGCTGGGCACTGACCCTGCTGGCCTGGATCTCGGTCGACCTCGGCCGCCCGGATGTCGCCGAGAGCCACACCCGGACCGCCTGGGCCTGTGCCGAGGCCGCCGAGAGCGACGACCTGCGAGCCTGGGTGCGGGCGACGCAGCACACCGCCGCGTTCTGGCAGGACGACTTCGCGCGGGCGACGACGTACGCGCAGGACGGACTGCAGTACGCGACCGGCAGTTCGACGCTGTTCCTGGCCAGTGTCGCTGCGGTCGATCTCGCCCGGACCGGCCGTCACGCCGAGGCCCGCGAGGCTCTCACGATCGCGAAGCGCACCACGGTCCGCACCGACGTGCCGGAGCTCGGTGGCCCTTTCCTCTGTACGCCGGAACGCGCGGAAGGCATCTGGTCCGACACGCACCTGGCGCTGGGCGAAGCACAGCGCACCCTCGAGCACGCGGATCGCGGCATCGCGCAGTTCGAGGCAGCGCCGCACGCGGTACGCAACTTCGGTTCCGAACGGATGGTCCGGCTCCAGCAGGCCAAGGCACATCTGCAGCTCAGTGATCTGGACGGCGCGACGGAGGCAGTGTCGGTCGTGCTGACCACACCGGTCGAGTACCGGGTGCGTCCGTTGATCCATCGCATCAGCGAGGTCGCCGCCCTCACCCGCCTCAGCCGGCACGCGACCGATCCGAAGGCTCGCGCGCTGCACGACTCCATCCGCGTCTTCACCCGTCATCCCGCCAGCAGGGCAACCCCGAGCAAATGAGAGGCCCGTCGATGTTCGAAGAAGTCCACGACCACTGGTACTGGCGCCCCGGATGGCGCGCCGACCGTTCCTTCTACACCTGGCACGTCACGTTCGCGGACCGATCGGAGATGGCCGCGTTGCATGCGTCGTACGCCGATCTGGTCGACGACCTCCCCGGCTTCACGCCCGTGCCGCTGGAGTGGTTGCACCTCACCCTGCAGGGCATCGGCTTCACCGACCGGGTGCCGGAGTCCGACCTGGCAGACATCGTCAAAGCCACTCGTCACCGGGTCACCCGCCTCGGCTCGTTCCCCGTCGGCATCGGCCCGGCCGTCCTCGACCGCGAGTCCATCCAACTCCCGGTCCGCCCGATCGAACCGCTCCAGCACCTCCGCGACCTCACCCGAGCCGCCATCACCGACGTCTGGGGCGACGACGCCGTCCCCGAACTCCCCGAACTCAACCCCCACATCACCATCGCCTACTGCAACCACCCGGCCCCCGCAGCCCCCATCACCACCCGCATCCTCAACCACCCACCCCGCTCAACCGCCGTCTCCATCACCACCCTCACCCTCCTGTCCCTCACCAGAACCCACCACCTCTACCACTGGACCCCCTCGAGACGATCCCCCTGGATCAGTAGGCGCGGAGGGAGATTATGTGGGCTCGGGGGGAGCCGTTGGTGGTGTGGGGTTTTAGGCGGAGGTGGGTGATGGGGGTCGGGGCGGGGAGGGGGTGGCGGTGGGTTCGGTGGTGGTTGTTGGTGACGGTGGCGATGGGGTGCCAGTCGGCGGTGCCGTTGCGAGCCTCGAGGGTGTAGGACTCGAGGAGGGTGGGGAGCGACGTGAAGGGCGTGCGGTGGTGGTGGAGGTTGATGAGGTCCTCTTCGACGTCGTCGTCGAGGATCACGACAACCTCGGAGACATCCACCGGCGCGGACCAGCTGAGTTCGATCCACGGGTCGGGGTCCCAGGCGAGGTCTTCGGAGGACCAGAGGTTGGGGCCGCCGTACGGGCGGGAGTAGCTGCCGATCACCTTCTCCGGTGCGTACGCCGACGTCTCCCCCAGGCGAAGGCACAGACCAGCCCGCGGCAGGATGTGCTTCCAGGCGCGGAACTGTTCGGTCCACTGCTCATCAGGCGACGGGTCGCGATGCGTGAAGTAGATGATCCCGGGCAACCCCGTCGCCGCCGTATGGACGGAGACAGAGGCGTTCTGCTTGAGAACCACGATCACGTTGCCGGGGTAGTCCGGACGATAGTCGACAAGTACGTCGATCCACCGCTTCTCCCCCGCGGGCACGGGCACATAGCGCGAGTCGATCAACGCCAACGGCAGATAGTTCTGTGGGTTGACCGGATCGTGCAGCTCGACGGTCAGTACGGCGTCTTCGGCTGCGTCGACCAACAGCTCCAGACGATCCAGCGCAGGATCGACCGGCACGACCATCGCGAGATCGGTCTCCAACGGCAACGTGCCCGACGAGACCTCGACAGCCGGATGGGTCAACGTCGACGAGGCCGTGACGGCGGCCCGCAGAGCAAGGTTGGCCGGATCATCGTCCACAAGACCGAGGACGGAGCCATCGGCACGAGTGAGCGCATGCCGCATCAACTCGAAGCGCGAGGACGCCAACTCACGCGGTGACAAGCCGTTGCGCAGGGCAACAGCAGCCCCGATGCCGGCCGCCTCCCCCAGAATCGCGCAGGTCGCCATCACCCGGGTCGTGCCGAACGCGACGTGACTCGCACTGATGTTCCGGCCGGCCATCCACAGGTTGCGCACACTCCGCGAGTACAGCGACCGCAGCGGAATGTGGTAGTTCCCATCCGGATGCCAGTGCTTCGACCCGCGCTCGCTCGCATAGACCCCACCAGGCGGGTGCAGATCGATCGACCACCCACCGAACGCGACCCGATCCTCGAACAGCGTCTGCCCGAGTACGTCGTGCTGCGTCAGCACGTGATCCCCGAGGAACCGGCGGTACTCACGCTTCCCCGGCACCGACCCGATCCACTCCAGGGTCAGGGTGTCCGCGTCGAACCGGCCCGAGTTCTTGATGTAGTTCCAGATCCCGTAGACGACCGCCTGCAGTTCGTCCCGGATCGCCTCGTTGTCGTCGACGACGTCGAGCTCTCCACCCCACTCGATCCACCAGTACGCGCATCCGTTCAGGTCCGACCGGATCACGCGGCGATCCGGGATCGCGGTCTCGGTGATGTCGCGCGCGAACGACGGCGGCACGAACCGCACCGGTGCGCCGGTGTCCTTCGTGTAGAAGAGGATCGTGCTGCCGAGCGTGTCGTTGTCCGGTACGTCCGGCGCCCACGACTCGTCGTACATCGTCCGCGGCTCGCGTCCGGTCCGGTACTCCGCTCCCGCGAGCAACCCGACCAGGCCGTCGCCCGAGCAGTCGGCGTACGCCGGGCTGACGAACCGGATCTCCTTCTCCGATCCCAT
This sequence comes from Kribbella sp. NPDC050281, assembly GCF_040655855.1. NCBI lineage: Bacteria > Bacillati > Actinomycetota > Actinomycetes > Propionibacteriales > Kribbellaceae > Kribbella > Kribbella sp. NPDC050281. Next base: position 153,910 of record NZ_JBFAKS010000016.1, read on the forward strand.
CTGCCAGCCGGTCACCGACCGGATCTCCCCGTCAAGAGCCTCGACGGTCCGTACGTCGGTGTTCAGGAACAGCTGGATCCGGGGCTCCGCGCGGACCGCCTCCAGCAGCACGAGATCCCAGTAGTACGGATTCCCCTCGGGGTTGCGGTACTGGTTCTCCACGAACAGCTCGCCCATGATCCCGGTCTCCCGGGCGAAGTGCTGGACGCCGTGTGCGGTCGCGCCGCACACCCACACCCGCACCTCGCTGGAGGAGTTGCCGCCGAGCACCGGCCGGTTCTGGACCAGGGCCACCGTGCTCCCCTGCCGGGCCGCGCCGATCGCGGCGCAGATGCCGGCGAGCCCTCCGCCGACGACGGTCAGATCGGTCTGGATTTCGAGCTTCTGCATGCAGGAACCTTTCAGCTGTCAGGTGTGATGACGGGTTGTCCGGGCCCGTTCGGGTGGTTGGCGGTGAGGTGGTCCGGGACGCGCTGCGCGACCAGGACGAACAGCAAGCCGGCGGTCAAGGTGTCACTGGCCCGCCCGGCGAAGAACTCGGTCCAGGTCCCACCGACCGGCGTACCGGTGTCGAAGACGACCTCCGCCACCCGACCGATCGGTGAGTCCGCGACCCCGGTGATCGCGACCGTCAGCGCGCCCCCGGCCTTCGAGCGCTTGATGAACTCCAGCGTGGCCGGATCGTTGCCCTGCCGGGTCACGACCAGCGCGACGTCCCCGGATTCCAGCAGCCCGCTGCCGATCGACCCGGCCTGCGGTCCGTCGAAGAACCACACCGGGATCCCGATCCGCAGCAACCGGATGTACAGCTCGCGGGCCGGGATCGCGTCGCCCCACTCCCCATAGATATGGGTACGTCGTGCGCCCGCGATGGAATCGGCGACCCGGGCGGCCGCCGCCAGGTCGATCGACGCCAGCGCGTTGCGGAGAGCATTCGCCTGGGTACTGGCCAGCACGTTGAGCACCTGTTCGGGCGGGTCCGCCGGACCGATCGCCATCCCGATGTCACTCGCCCAGCCGGCCTCGATCCCGCGGCCGACCTCCATCGCCAGGGCAGCCCGGAGTGCGGGGTACCCGGCGAACCCGAGGTGCGTCGACAACCGGGTCACCGTCGCCGCCGAGGTCTGCGCGGCCTCGGCGAGCTTGGTGATCGACCCGCGCGCGACCTCGTCCGGGTTCGCCTGGATGTGCTCGGCGACCCGCTGCATCGCACCGTTCAGCTCCGGCAGGGCACGCTTGACCAGCTGCAACGGGCTCGGGCTGTCAGCTCTCTCCATGTCTCCCATTCCGCGATCATCACGTATAGACGAACTGGGCACTCGCCACACCGTCGGTGTCGCTGACGACCCGCACCCAGTGCGCGCTGAACCCGGGCGGGAACACGTGCGTCCGGATCTGCCCCGGCTCGACCGTCAACTCCGTGACCGCCCCGAAGCGCCCGTGCCCGTGGAAGTCGATCTCGACAGTGATCGTGAGCGGATCGGCCGAGAAGTTCTCCAGATGCAGGCACTTCCCGTCGAAGCCCGTCATCAGATACGGATCCGACGGCACGCCGGCGGCGACCGGCGTCTCCCACCACGGACCACCCCACCCAGCCGGCTTGCCGAAGCTCCACAGGTCGTCCGTCTTCCCGAACCACAGCCCGGACTGCGGCTCGGCCGTCGTCGGGTTGAGTCCGTGACTCGGCGAGGCGTTGTCCGCACCGGCGACGAGCATGCCGCGCCAGGAACAGAAGTCGCCCAGCACCCACAGATGGGTCGAGATCGGCCGCACGCCCCAGATCCGGCCGCCGTACGCCCAGGGCGACAGCTCGTAGAACATGCCGTGGTGATCGAGCAGGAGCCGCTCGTGCTCGACCTCCCGGATCCGCGGCCACTCGGTCTGCCACTTGTGGTCGAAGCAGTGCGACGCCTTCGGCAGCCGGTACCGCGTCCACTTCTGGTCGGCCTCCGTGAACACCTCGAGGATCGCCGACGCCCGGTCCCACCCGGTCGCGAAGATGGTCCCGCCGAACTCGTGCCGGCCGCCGATCGCGGTGTAGGGGTCATCCCGCAGTACCTTCCACGATCGGCCGTCGTACTCCGCCAGCCGCCCGCGCGACCGAACGCCTTCCCACTCGGGCTCGGCGTACTCGTTGGAGCAGACCACCAGCCGGCCGAACGACGTGTAGCAGTCCTTGTAGTGGACCTTCATCTCGCCGTCCGTGCCGAGCTCGTCGTTGAGGTCGAAGAGCTGCGTGCACTCGTACGTCGTCAGGTCCAGCTCGAGCAGCTCACCTTCCATCGCCAGCACGTACACGTGGGTGTCCGGCTTGGTCAGGTGCCGCGACGTACCGCAGACCCGGAGCGGCTGGAGCTCGGGGATCGTGACGATCTTGTGGTCGGCACTGATCACGTGCGGCCCGAGCACCAGCTGCGACGTCGGGAAGTGCACGAACCGGTTGGTGTAGGTGCCGTCCACACCGAGGGTCTCGGCGACGATCTCCATCGACAGGTCGGCGTCGATCCGCCGGAGACTGACGCCGGCACCGGACGGCGCCTTGTGGGAGTTGTAGTTCTGGACGTAGAGCTTCCCGTTCCACGGCATCAGCGAACCGACGCCGAGCTCGCTGCGCGGCGGACCGAAGTCGCCGACCTGCGCGAGATCCGGGAAGACACCTGAGACGTTGATCATTTGATCCCTGTGTGAGTCATGGCCGCGATGAAGCGGCGTTGCAGGACGACGAAGACGACCAGCACCGGGACGATCGAGATCACCGAGGCGGCCATGGTCAGACCCGGGGCGATCTGCCCCTGCTCGTCGACGAAGTTGGTCAGGCTGAGCGGCAGGGTGTAGCGCTCCGGGTTGCTGATCAGCACCAGCGGTGTCTCGTAGTCGTTCCACGACCAGACGAACGCCAGGATGCCGAGTGCGCTGATCACCGGTGTTGCCAACGGCAAGTAGATCCGGGTGAACACCCGCCACTCGTTCGCGCCGTCCATCCGGGCCGCTTCGGCGAACTCGGCCGGCTGACTGACGAAGAACTGCCGCATCAGGAACGTCCCGAGCACCGTGAACATGCCAGGCAGGATGAGCGCCCACAATGTGTCGTAGAGCCCGAGCTTCTGGAAGTAGATGAACCGCGGTACGAGCAGCAACTGTGCCGGGATGATCGCGGTCGCCAGGTAGACCAGGAACAGCTTGTCCCGGCCCTTGAACGACATCCGCGCGAACGCGTAACCGGCCATCGTCGCAGTGATCAGTTCCCCGGCGACCCGCAGGACGGCGACGAACACCGACCGCCCGAACGCCGGCAGCACCGAGGTGGCCCCGCTCAGTACCGTGCTGAAGTTGTCCCACTGGAACGGATCCGGGATCCACTGCATCGGGATCTTGTACGCGTCCACGTCCTGCTTGAGCGCGGTCGACAGCATCCACGCGAACGGCGCGAGGAAGGCGATCGCGAGGATCCACAGCGGGATCCCCCAGTACCACTTGGCGCGCTTAGTCATGCAGAGCCCTCCCTCGCTGGGCCCGCCAGGTCACCAGGGTCAGCACCAGGACGCCGACGAAGGTCACCAGGCCGATCGCCGAGGCATAGCCGAACCGGTAGAACTGGAAGCCCGTCTGGTACATGTAGTAGGAGATCGTCGTGGTCGAGTCGCCCGGTCCGCCGGCGGTGATCAACGCGATCAGGCCGAAACCCTGCGACGCACCGATGATCAGCGTGACCAGCAGGAAGATCGTTGTCGGAAGCAACGACGGCCAGGTGATCACGCGGAACTTCACCCACACCCCGGCGCCGTCGATGTCGGCCGCCTCGTACAGTTGCCGCGGCGCGTCCTGCAGCGCGGACAGGTAGATCAGCGAGCAGTAGCCGACGCCACCCCACACCGCCATCACGATCAGCGCCGGCAGCGCCCAGTGCGACGAGGCGAACCAGCCCGGTTGCACCCCGAAGACGTCGAGCACCTGGTTGACCAGGCCCGCCTTCGGGTTCATCAGCATCAGCCAGGTCATGCCGATCGCGACGATGTTGACGATGTACGGCAGGAAGAAGATCGCCCGGAGTACGGCGCGGCCCGGCAGCGGCCGGTTGAGCGCGATCCCGAGACCCAGTCCGAGGACGACGGTCAGCGGCACGGACACCCCGACGTACACGAGGGTCAGGCCGACCGCGCTCCAGAAGCCGGGGTCGCGGGCGATGGCGATGAAGTTGTCGAGACCGTTGAACTTGATGCCGCCGAGGCCGGACACCAGGTTCCAGTCGGTGAAGGCGAGCACGATCACGCTGATCAGCGGGATCAGGGTGAACGCGATGACGCCGAGCAGGTTGGGCGCGATGAACAGCAGCCCGATCCAGCCCTTCGGCTTGATCCCGGGGCCCGGATCGGCCCGGACCGTGGTCCTTTCCGCGGCGACGACGGTGGCGGTGGCCATCAGGAACTCCTCTCGTTCCGGGCGATCGCGGCGTCGGCGACCCGGCGTACCTCACGGATCGCCGCGCCGGGGTCCTTCTCGCCGAGCCAGCACAGGTCCTTCTGCTGCTTCACCGCGAGGGTGATCTCGGGGAACCCGGCCAGCCGGGTGTCGGTCGCGAGCTTCGGTTCCGCGTCCAGCACGACACGGCGGAACGACTCGACGTCGAAGTACTTCTCAGGTTCCTTGCCGAGCATGCCGGTGAGCACCTGGTCGTCGGTGACGTTGCCCAGCGTCGGCAGCTTGCCGCCCGCGAGCATCGGCGTGGACCCCTCGGTGAGCCAGAACTTCACGAACTCCCAGGCCGCCTCGGCCTTCGGCGACTTCGGGTTGACCATGACGAAGTTGTTGTAGCTGCCGCCGTTCCAGTCCTGGCCGTCGACGGTCGGGGGTGGCGCGAACGAGACCTTGAAGTCGTGCGGGAACTTCTTCGGGTCGTACAGGTACCGCAGGTTGAACGGTGCGGTCGGCCAGAGGTGGAACTCCTCGCCGAGGAACGAGTTCTGCTGGTACGAGTCCAGGTGCCGGGCGAGCACCTCGGTCCACGGGAATGCGGACCCCTCCCGGATCATGTCCTGGCCGATCCGGAAGCTCTGCTCGAAGTGCGGATCACCGAAGTTCGAACGATCGCCGTCGTACCAGTAGTTCGGGCCGAGCGCGATCCGGGCGACGTCGGGGACGGTGTACGCGCCGATGGTCTTCGCGGTGGTCAGCTTCTTCGCGGTCTCGCGGTACTCGTCGATCGTCCACTGCTGCGGAAGGTCGACGTCGGCCTGCTGCCGGAGCTTCTCGTTGAACAGTACGAAGAACGGCTCACGCGCGGTGGCGAGCGCCTTGATCCGGCCGTCGTCGAGGTACGCCCGCGGTTGATCGGTGTCGAGGAACACCTTCAGTTGCGGGTCCTGGGTCACTCGGTCGGTCAGGTCCGCGGCCAGCCCGGACCCGGCCCGGAGCGCGAGCGACGCCGGCGAGTAGGTGAAGTACACGTCGATGTCGACACCACCCTGCAGCGCGGTGTCCAGCTTCAGATTGCCGCGGGCGTCGTTCACGAACCGCGTGTAGTTCACCTTGTACTGCGGGAACCGCTGCTCGAACGCTTTGACCACGTTCGCCGGCCCGGATGCGGCCGGCACTCCACCCCAGACCTGCAGCACAGCCGACCGCGCTCCCCCACCAGAGCACCCGGGCACCACCGTCGCCAGCGCCCCCGCACCAAGCCCGGCCAGCACCTCCCGCCGCGAAAATCTTTTTCGCCTCACACCCCACCTCCCATCGAATCCCGCAAAAGATTAGCGACGCGAGTCGAGCAGGGGAAGACCTAGCTGCAAATCTTTTTCAGCAGACTGTCCGGCGCGCTGAGCAGGCTCACCTGAAGCGGTACAGATAGAGCCAAGCGACCGACAGCACTGTCCCGAGCTGCACCAGCGGAAAGAACGCGCTGTCGGCGCCGGCCGCGATCCCACCTGCGAACGAGGCGGCAGCCAGGACCGGTAGGAGGAACAGCGTGCGCCGGGTCGACCAGTGCCAGGCCCGCCGTCGCCGGCCGGCCCCGGGACGAGGGATCCCCGCCTCGTCGCGGGCAGGCACGGCCACCCGCACCGCGTCGGGCGCTGCGGCATCGATGAGTTCGATCGCCTTCCGGCCACGCCGCCAGAACTCCGGCTCGACGACGAGCTGGTACCCGTCCCGACGGACCAGCGCGCGCCCACCGTCCGGATAGACGACCATCGCCGCCAGGTCGTCGAACCGGGCTTCGACGCCGATCGCCTCACCGCCGCGGTACACCCCGTGGCCGGTGACACGAAGCTGCTGTTTCGTCCGCCGCACAGAACGGAACCGATCGCCGCCGGCCGGCTCCCAGACCGTCGGCATACGGAGCCAGCTGAGCGGTGCCTCCAGCTCGATGGCCGGGTCCGCCGAGATCAGCAGACTCGCGAAGACGTCCTTGGCGACGTCCCGGACCCCGGCCGGGGTGACGCGCCGAAGCTCCTCGATCATCTGGTCCCGGTCTGTGACCGGGCGACCGGCCAGCAGCTCCCGGATCGCGCCGGCCGGCTGCCACCGACCGGCCGGGTCGTCCTGCAGCTCGGCGATCTGCTGAGCGATCTGGTCGCGCAGGTCGGCCTCCGCGACGCCGTCCGTCATCAGCCGCCGCAGGACTCTGACCGCTTCGTCGGTCGCCGTGGGTACGGCCTCAGGAAGGAGATCGATCCCGGCGAGCAGCACGGCCTGTGCGGCGTCGACCGGCTCATACCCCTGCCACGCGCTGTAGCCGACGCCGGATCCCGTCCGGAAGTGCGCATGGAGCTCACGCTGCAGGGCGCCCGCCAGCACGGTCGCCTCGGTCGAACGGCGTACGACGCCTGACAGCGCCACCCCGTCAAGACGATCGGGGAACGCCGCCGGAGTGTGTTGTTCGCACGGCACTGCGGCAGGTACCGCTACGCGCGGACCGTCCGGCAGCAGGAGGCGCAGGCCTGCCGGTGGGGGTCCGGTCAGAGCCAGGCCGGCATTCCCGCGGACGAACATCGTCCGCAGCCACTCCGCCAGGCTTTCCGGACCCGCCTGGCCGAGGCCGAACTGCTCGTACCCCACCAGCCCCGGACCCTGGGCGCCGTACCTCCAGAACAGCTGGGATTCCGTGGGGCCGGCCGACCGCCGAGCCGACTCGGCCTGCAGGACCCGCCGCTCGTGGTCGATCGCACCCCAGTCCGGGTCGGTCAGCCAGGTACACACGTCCGCGAGCGACCGAGTCACCTCGTCCGGTTCACCCGCCACCGCGAAGGCTGTGTGAAGGAGGCTGACCTGTCCGTTCACCGGCGTCCGGATCGACTCGCGACCGTGCAACGCCAGATGCTCGATCAGGTGCAGCCGACCCGCAGTGGGCAGACGCTCGTCCACCATGCCCGCACGGAACCACAGACTCGCTTGCAGTCTTCCTTCACCAGCCACCCAGTAGACCGGTACCCCGTCCACCTCGGTGTGCCTGAGCGCGTCGGCCCCCATCCCCACCCTCCCCAGTGTCGGAGGATGATGACACACCGCCCTGATCAGCGGGTAGCGAATTGCATCAAGCTGCAACGCCGGTGGATCACAGGGTGCAGTTCACCAGGACTGGTTCGTTGGTGAGGGTGATGGCGAAGGCTTGGTGGACCTGGGTGCGGACGTGGGCGGCCAGGGAGAGGAGTTCCTTGGCGGTGGCGTTGCCGCGGTTGGTGAGGGCGAGGGTGTGTTTGGTGGAGACGGCGGCGGAGCCGATCGTGAAGCCCTTGGAGACGCCGGCGTGTTCGATCAGCCAGGCGGCGCTGGTCTTCACGCGGCCGTCGGGCTGGGGCCACTGCGGCGCACCCGCGGGTACGTCGGCCGCCGTGTCCAGGATCGGGTTGGTGAAGAACGACCCGGCGCTCCACGTGTCGTGGTCGTCCGGGTCCAGCACCATGCCCTTGCTGCGCCGCAACCCCAGCACGGCTTCCCGTACGTCGGTCATCGGCGCCCGCGACCCCGGCTCGACATCCAGTACCCGCGCCAGTTCGGCGTACCCGACCGGTGCGGACAGGTCGCCGAGCGGCAACTGGAAGGTGACCTCGAGTACGACGTACCGCGACGGGTCGGCCTTGAAGCGCGAGCTCCGGTAGCTGAACCCGCAGTCGGCGGCGAACATCGTGCGAACCGCGTTGTCGACCCGGTCCCAGACGCGGACCGACGCGATCGTCTCGGCCACCTCGTGCCCGTAGGCGCCGACGTTCTGCACCGGCGTCGACCCGGTCAGACCCGGGATGCCGGACATCGACTCGAGCCCGCTCCACTCCTCGGCGATCGCGCGCTGGACGACGACATCCCAGTCCTCACCGGCGGCGATGTGAACCATTGCCCCGGAGCACATGTCAGCGTCCACGCGGATGCCACGCGTCGCGATCTTGACCACCGTGCCGCGGAATCCGTCGTCGCCGATCACCACGTTGCTGCCGCCCGACAGCAGCAGCACTGGCTCCCCGGCGGCGTCGGCGTCGCGGACCGCGGTGATCAGGTCGTCCTCGGTGCTGACCTCGACGAGCTTGTCGGCCAACCCTCCGATCCGCAGGGTGGTGAAGTCGGCCAGGCGTACATGCGTAGTCACGAGACGCGCACAACCGCCCTGGCCCGGCCGAGCACCTTCTCCTCGCCGGCGATCGCGGTGATGTCGAACTCGGCCAGTCCGTCGGCGACCTTGTCGGCCTTCGCCGAGAACGTCACGCTCGCACCCTTGTCGTCATCCGGTACGACGACCGGCTTGGTGAACCGTACGCCGTACTCCACGAGGTCCGCCGGGTCGTCCAGCCAGTCGGTGACGACGCGGACCGCGGTCGCCATCGTGAGCATGCCGTGCGCGATCACGCCGGGCAGCCCGAGCGCGGCGGCCATCCGGTCGCTCCAGTGGATCGGGTTGAAGTCGCCGCTGGCACCGGCGTACCGGACCAGGTCGTCACGTCGAAGCGTCACGGTCAACGGGGGCAACTCGAGGCCCGGTGAAGCGGTCTTCATGCGCCCGCCCGGTTGTGCGAGATCGTGGAGGTCGAGGTGGCGATCGGTTGGCCGTCGACGGTGGTCAGGGCGGTCTCGTACATGATCACCTCGACGTCACCGGCCTTGCGCACGGTGGTGATGGTCGCGGTCGCGGCGATGTCGTCGCCGGCCTTGATCGGGCGGGTGTAGCTGAACTTCTGCGCGCCGTGCACGATCCGGTCCAGCCGCAGTCCGAGCTCCTCGTCGCTCAGCAACTGCTCCAGCGCCCGGCTGCCCAGCATGAACGCGAAGGTCGGCGGCGCGACCGCATCGGCACCCCGGTACGCCGGGTTGGGGTCGCCGATCGCGTCGGCGAACTCGCGGATCTTCTCCCGGCCCACCTGGTAGGACTCGGCGGCCGCATAGCTCCGGCCGACCATCGTGGCGTCGATCGTCATATCGCAAGAGCCTACTGGCAGACTGCGAGAGCGTGCCTGCCAGTCCCATGCCGTAGCGAGCAGGTGCTCGGTGCGGTGCATCGGCGTGCTGGAGTGAAGGCCTCGATGTGGTTCCATCGTGGCCTTTGCTCCAGTGCGGCGAGGTGCCGTGCCGAGTGCCGCGCAGTAGGCATGGGACTGGCAGGTACGCTCTTTCTCCGAGTGCCGCCACCCACTCAACCGAACTGGGGAAGGTTGAACGTGACGGCTGTGGCGGCGCTGGCCAGGTACGCGCCTCGGTACAAACTGGAGATCGGTGAGCCGGCGGGCTCCGAGTGGCTTCGGGTCGATCGGATTCTGGAGCCGGACGGCCCCGAGCTCACCGAGCTCCTCAAGCGCGACAACGACGCCAGCGGTCACCGCAGCGCCCATGCCAACGCGCTCAGCTTGATGTCCTTCTACGCCGGCCGCGCCCCCGCGACCGCGCTCCTGCTGTGGGCCGTCGAGGGACATGTCCTGGACATCCGCCCGCACAACCTCTGGGTCCGCCCGCATGACGGTCACGGCCTCGCCGCCGTCGCCGTGCGGTCGGCCGACTACCTCCCGGGCGGCCTGGAGACCCTGTACGACGTAGTCCTCCGCCAGCACCTCTTACCTCTGTCCGCCGAACTGCACCGGCGTACCCGGGCCGGTCTCCGGCAGCTCCACGGTGGGGTGGCGGCCGGTTCCGCGATGGGGTTCTGCGCCGCCACTCGCGAGGAGGAGACAGTCGAGCCGGCGTACCTGCTGGAGCGTTGGCAGACGTTCGTCGCCAAGGCGCCCGGCGACCTGGCCCGGCTGGGCGAGGTCGAGACCGCGGCCGGCAAGCTCGTCTACCTGCGGAGAACCTGCTGTCTCTACTACACCAGCGAGGTCGGCACCGGCACGCTCTGCGGCTCATGCTGCCTGACTCCGCGCGACGAGCGCCTGACCGCCTACGAGGGCGGCCGCCCGATCCTCACGGTCTGAGCCCAACGAAAGGGGCCGGTCCAGCCGCAGCGAAACGGCATAGCGAAAGGGCCGCTTCGGTGTCCGAAGCGGCCCTCGCGAAGAAAGCTGAGGTCAGCGGGTCTCGCGGTGGTCCGTGTGGTCGTTGCAGCGCGCGCAGTACTTCTTCATCTCCAGACGATCCGGGTTGTTGCGCCGGTTCTTCTTGGTGATGTAGTTGCGCTCCTTGCAGACCGTGCACGCCAGCGTGATCTTCGGGCGGATGTCGGTTGACTTGGCCACTGCTGCCTCTTCTGATCAGGAGCACGCAGGTTCCGCGCACTCTCGTAGTACTGGTCGGTGGGTAGCGGGGGCGGGAGTCGAACCCGCGACACCACGATTATGAGCCGTGTGCTCTAACCACCTGAGCTACCCCGCCGGGTGAGTTCGTCACCCCACCCGGCGGACCGGGCGAGATGCCGTGCTCAGAGCCCCTTTACGGAATCGAACCGTAGACCTTCTCCTTACCATGGAGACGCTCTGCCGACTGAGCTAAAGGGGCGGGCCGAGGAGAGAGATTACACGGTCCGCCGTCCCGATGTGAAATCGAGGCGGGCGCACCATGCGGTCCCCTCTGTCCGACCCGGAAAGCATACCGGTTCCCGTCACCTGCTTTGACCAAATTTCCGCCTAAGCGGACCCGGCAGCGGACTCGAGCGCGGCGTCGTCGGCCGAGAAGTCGTCCGAGCCGTCCGGCGGCGGGTTCTCCAGGTGCCAGCGGACCGAGGTCCGCAGCGTTCCGGCCGGGTCCGTCGGCTCCCAGCCGAGCATGGTGTGCGCCTTCCACGAATCCATCAGCAGGTGCTGGCTCAACGTCCCGGTGAGCTCCAGATCCGCCGGCAGCAGGTCGTCGCGGACCTTCACCAACTCGACGTCCTGGCCATCGACCGCTTCCAGGATCTGCTCGGCCAGCAATCCGTACGGCGCTGTCGTCGGCTCCACGATGTTGAAGGCCTCACCGCGCTGATCTCCTGCCAGGGCCAAGGAGACCGCCGCGGCGACATCACCGACGTACACACGGCTGAAGAGGAACTGCCCCGACCCGATCGGGATCCGCCGGCGACCGGCCCGGACCCGGCGCAGAACGAACTCGAACCGCCGCTGATAGTCGTGCTCCCCGTAGACGGCACCCAACCGCAGCACGGTGGCGCCGCGCGGCAGGTACCTCTCTTCCATCTCGAGGTTCTCGTACTGCGGTCCGTCGACGAAGCGTCGCGTCCGCAGCGGCGACCACTCACTCAAGGGCACCGCATCGGTGTTCCGGCCCGAGTGCAGGGCGTCGTACGCGCGGTAGACGTCGCAACTCGAGATCGCCACCAGCCTGACCGACTCCCCGACCGCGCCCAGCGCCGCGTCGGCCGCCGCCGCATTCATCCCGGAGACGTCGACCAGTGCCTCGGGGTCGAACGGCTTCAGCGCCGCAGCCAGCGCCGCACCGTCGTGTCGGTCCACGTGCGCGTGCTCAGCTTCGGGCAGCCCGGTGGGCTCATGCTCCCCGCGATGCACCACCAGAAGCGTGTGTCCGTCCGCCGCCAACTGCTCCGTCACTGCCCGTCCGATGAATCGGGTACCACCCAAGATCGCGATCCGCATGACATCAGTCCTACCCGCCGATCCGGGCCCGCGCAGCCTCCGTCTGCGATCAGCAGACGCCTGCGCAATGGCGCCTTATACCGGTCCAGCAGGTCTGCTCAGCGCCATTTCGCGCGTGATCCGCGTCACGGTGAAAACTCTTCACTTTCGCCGGGTTCGTACGCCTGAGCACACACAAGGCGGACAGAGCTGATCACAGCGCGTCGCGAAAATTCCGTGATCTCGTCGCGCGCAGCGTTTGAGGCTGTTGAGAGGTGCTCGTTATGGTCGATGGGCCGTCACCCCCTCAGGCGGCACACCCTCCCCTGGAAGGCCCCCGTGTCTCACCACCATGACGTGCCGGAAGCAGAGCGGCCGGCACTACGACGCCTGGCCACTGCGCGCCGGGTGGCCAAGCATCGCTTGTCCCGTCGGAACATCGGCCGCCGCGGCCAACTGATCGGCCTGACCGCCGCTCTCGCCGCCGCTGCCGGAACGACCGCGGTCGGCGTCTCGTCGTCCGCGACCGGACCCGCCCCGACCAGCACCGGCCTGAGCCCCTCACAGGCCGACGCTCTCACCGCGGCCCGGATCGATCGACGCGACCTCGGCTCGCGCGATGCCTCCCGCATCGACCTGGGCCTGGCCGCCACCCGCAAGGCGGCGGCCGACAAGGCCGCGAAGCAGCGCGCCGCTCGCCTGGCCGCGAACGCGACCCTGACCGAACGGCGGGCGTTGGCGCTGGCCTCCGCGAAGGCCGTCGCCGCCCGCAAGGCCGCTGCCAAGGCCAAGGCCCTCGCCGCGGCGAAGGCTGCCGCCCTCGCCAAGGCCAAGGCGGCCGCCGCGAAGGCCAAGGCCGCCCCGAAGATCGTCCTGCCGACCACCGGCTACCACCTGACCGCGCGCTTCGACCAGGCCGGCGGCCGCTGGGCCCACAACCACACCGGCCTGGACTTCGCCGCCCCGATGGGTACGCCGGTCCGCTCGGTGATGGCCGGCGAGGTCATCCAGGCCGACTACGAAGGCGCGTACGGCCGCCAGGTGAAGGTCCGGCATGCCGACGGCACGGTCACGTCGTACAGCCACATGTCGGAGTTCGACGTCTCGGTCGGCGACTCCGTGTCGGCCGGCAGCAAGGTCGGCGCCATCGGCATGACCGGCAACACGACCGGCCCGCACGTCCACTTCGAGGTCCTGCCCGGTGGCGGTTCCCCGATCGACCCGGAGCCGTGGCTCCGGGAGCACGGCGTCAACCCGTAGTTCCGAGGAACCTCACCACCGTGCTCACGAAGCCCTCGGCATCGTCGAGCCACGGATGGTGGGCGACTCCCGGCAGGATCACGAGCTGAGCCTGCGGGAAGACTCCGGCGAACCCGTCGGCGGCGACGGTGTCCGTGCCCCAGTCGAGAGCCCCGGCCAGCACCAAGGCCGGGGCTTCGACCTTTTCGAGTGCGGCCCGCGTCGCGGGCGGGTCGAAGGCGTCGGGTGAGTTGAACTGCCGGAGCGCGTCGAAGTTGGCGAGGCTGTCTTCGAACGCCTGGTGGGCCTGGGTTTCGGCGTCCCAGCGCGCGTACGACATCGGGTTGAGGGCGGCCCAGTCCGCGCCCTCACCGGTCTGGAGCGCCTCGAACGCCGCCGACACCTCGGCGTACCACGGCTCGTCCTTGCGTGACTCGAGGACCAGACGCCGCCGGTCCGCCGTCATGTCGATCCCGACCGATCGCGTCCCCGGAGTGGCGAACACCAGCTTCTCGATCCGCTCCGGGTACTCCGCGGCGTACCGGGTCACCAGACTCGCTCCCGCCGAGTGCCCGAGCAGCGTCATCCGCTCCAGACCCAAGTGCTCCCGCAGCGCCTCCAGGTCCGGCACTTGCCGATCACACCGCCAGTTCTCCGGCTCGCCCGGCCCACCGGACTCCCCAGTGCCTCGCAGGTCGACCGTCACCAGCTGCCGGTACGCCGACAGCCCGCCGAGATCTCCGAGGTAGGTACTCGACAGCATCCCGCCGGGCACACACACCACCGGCTCGCCCTCCCCCACGAGCCGATAGGCCAACTGGACTCCGTCGGGTGCAACGAAGGTGGTCATCAGAGCATCTTCGCCATGTCGAGCGCGGCGATGTAGGTGCCTTCGATGAGGAACTCGTTGGGGTGAGTGCCTTCGACCACGTAGCCGTGACGTTCGTAGAGGCGACGGGCGATGGCGTTGGTGCTGTGGACGTGCAGGGTGATCTTGCGGGCACCGCGGAGGCGCCCTTCGGCGGCGGCTGCTTCGAGCAGGGCAGATGCGACGCCGCGGCTGCGAGCAGTCTGGGCGACGGCGAGGCCATTGATAGCAAGGACACCGGCGCCTTCCGGAAATGGGTACTTGTCCTGCAATCGCAGATAGCCGACGACCTGTCCGTCGTACTCGGCGACCAGATGCGCCTCCGGACCGCTTCGTTCGAAGAAGCTCTCACGGACGGCGTCCTGGTACGACGGGAAGCCGGACGAGGCGTCCCACGACGTGCGGTCGATCTCGAGCAGGACAGTGTCGTCGGACTCGACGGCGCGGCGGACAGTGACTTCAGGTTCGGGCAGGCGTTCGTCACTCACGCGCACCATCCTCACCCCCCGACGAGGTCAGCCACCGCCAGGGCCGGCCATATCGAAAATGTATGCCGAAACGCAGACGCTGCGGCAACATCGGCCGGGTTGGACTGGTGGCCATGCTGACCGATCAACTCGTTGCCATCCGCAAACGCGAACGCCGGCTCTCAGCCCTGGCCGGGCCGGCGGTCGTTGCCGCGGTCATCAGTCTCACCGCGTCGTCCTGTACGGCGGTGTCCGCCCAGGACGACCCGCCACCGTCAACGGCCGGTGCGTCGTCGAAGAGCGGTCCGCCCGGAGCCGCGGACGGCGTACTGCCGGACCACACCTCGGCCTTCGACACCAGCCTGCCCGGCGTCGCGAACCTCGATCCGGCCCTGCGGAAGGCGGTCCAGCAGGCCGAGCAGGCGATGAAGGACAAGGGCATCAGCATGCAGGTGACCACGGGCTGGCGGAGCAAGAAGTACCAGCAAGAGCTGCTGGACAAGGCGATCCGCAAGTACGGCAGCAAGAAGAAGGCCCTGGAGTTCGTCGCCGAACCGGACGAGTCCCACCATGTCACCGGCCACGCGGTCGACATCGGCCCGACCGAGGCAGACGACTGGCTGATCCGCAAGGGTGCACAGTTCGGTCTGTGCCAGACATTGTCCAACGAGATGTGGCACTTCGAGCTCGTCACGAAGCCTGGCGGCACCTGCCCACCGATGACGGACCCGACGGACTAGCTGTACCGGGACAAGACGTTGGTGGCAGGTGAGTTGGGGTTGACGTGAGGAGAACCTCCGGTTGGGGTGTGGCTTGTCGAAGGCTTCACACTCACC